>JBIKOJ010000192.1:0-10151 GCA_044358135.1 Acetobacteraceae bacterium
GACCGGCGCGTCGTTGACCGGGGTGATGGTGAGCGCGACGGTGGCCGTGGCGCCCAGATCGGTGCCGTCGCCGGCGCGGTAGGTGAAGCTGTCGGCGCCGGTGGCGTTGGCGGCGGGCGTATAGGTGAAGCTGCCGTCCGTGTTGAGGGTGAGCGCGCCCTTGGTGGGACTGGTGACGAGCACGGCCGAGAGGGCGGTGCCTTCGATGTCGGAATCGTTGGCCAGTACGCCGGAGGCGGCAGGGACGACCAGGGCGGTGTCTTCGGCGGTGGAGTAGCTGTCGTTGGCCGGGACCGGCGCGTCGTTGACCGGGGTGATGGTGAGCGCGACGGTGGCCGTGGCGCCCAGGTCGGTGCCGTCGCCGGCGCGGTAGGTGAAGCTGTCGGCGCCGGTGGCGTTGGCGGCGGGGGTGTAGGTGAAGCTGCCATCGGCGTTGAGGGTGAGCGCGCCCTTGGTGGGGCCGGTCACCAGGATCGCCGAAAGCGCATCGCCATCGGGATCGGAGTCGTTGCCCAGCAGCCCCGCCGCCGCAGGAACGTTCAGCACCACGTCCTCCACCGTGGCGTAGGCGTCGTTCACCGCCACGGGGGCGTCGTTCAGGCCTTGGATCGTGATGGCAACCGACTGGCTGGCCGTTCCGTCGAGGCTCCGGACCACGAAGCTGTCGGAACCGACTGCTCCGGCGGGAAGCGACTGCACCGCCGCCTGGCTGACGGCATAATGCCACTGGCCCGAGGCATCGATGGACCAGCTTCCCTTCGCGGTCGTGCCGGCGTCCGCGGCGATGCCTGCCTCGCCGGCATCGGGGTCGATGACGGTCAGCGTTCCGGTGATCGTTCCGCCATCTTGCGTTGTGCTGCCCGCCGCGAGGCCGGAGATTGCCGCGGCGTCGTTGACACCCAGCAGGCGGATTGTAACCGTCTGCCGCAGCCTGCCGCCGGCGCCATCCGACAGCTCGAGCACGTACTGCTGCTGCGCAACCTGGCCGGCCGCCAGGCGGTCGAGTGCCTGGTCGGCTACGGCGAACCGCCAGTTGACCGCCCCGCCGCCGGACGCCTGGGCAACGGTTGCCGTCAGCGCCCCGATATACCCCGCACCGTTGGCCGCCACGGAGACGCTGTGGACGTCGCTCACGTTGCTGTCGGTGAAGGACAGACTGCCTTCGCCGATGGCCAGGGCGGCCGAGCCGGTCTGCCCGGTGGCCTCCACCAATTCGGCCAGCGGAACACCGACTCCGGCCACGGGGGCTGCATTCACGCCGATGAAGTCCAGCACTTGCAGTGCCTGGATACCCACCAGTTGGATCTTGAAATCGGCGGCACCGTCGCCCGAGGTGTCGGCGTAGGCATACGATATGCCCGCCGTCATCCCATACCATACCGCGAAGGCGCGCGCGGCATCCGCGGCGCCGGACATGGTGTCCAGGGTTGGCGAAGCGATGAGGCCGCGCCATTGCAGGCGACCGGGATTGCCCGCGCCAAGGCCGCTGTTCAGCGCGGCGAGGTTGATGCGGTCGAC
Organism: Acetobacteraceae bacterium; assembly: GCA_044358135.1. Classification (GTDB taxonomy): domain Bacteria; phylum Pseudomonadota; class Alphaproteobacteria; order Acetobacterales; family Acetobacteraceae; genus CAMDGX01. The sequence continues at coordinate 1,519 of JBIKOJ010000192.1, forward strand.
GCCTGATGTGAAATCTGCAATCACATCCCAGCGGCCGGCCCAGCTCGCGCCGCCCGCATAGGCAGGGGTTGCCGCGCCGGTGGCACCGTACGCGGCTTCCGCCACGGCGCGATACACGAACACATCGGCACCCGCATTGCCGGTCATGAGGTCGCCGCCGGCACCACCCGTCAGTGTATCGCTGCCGCTGGCACCGATGAGCACATCGTTGCCGGCGCCGGCACTGAGGAATGCATTTCCGGCACCATAGACCGCCAGAACGTCCGCGCCGTTGCCCCCGAGGAAGGAATAGGCGCCCGAGCCGTATCCGCGGATCGTGATGCCCGAATTATGGCCGATGATGGTGTCGTTGGTGTTGTTGTAGGTGCTGACGAGCCGGATTGCGGTGTTCAGGATCGCGCCGGAATACGCCGAGGTCGACCCGGAGATCACCTGCGTTCCGTCGTTTCCGATCGTGATCGTCGAACCGCTGCGCGTGTCACGCGTCGTCGAATAGGTCACTGCCATGGCGGAAGCCCCCCTCCGGCCGCGTGCTGGCGGCTCGCTTCAGTGTGACTTGGATCAGAGCGAGGGTGCGGTGGTTCGCCTGCGCGCCCATCCCAGCCCGGCGATGCCAGCCGCCAGCAGAGCCACTGTCCCCGGCTCCGGCGTTCCGGTCGGCACCTCGGTCACCGTGATGCCGGAAACTGTCAGAACGCCGGATCCGTTCAGGGCGTCCTGTGTGTAGACGGCCCATCCGTAGACCTGGCCGGCCGCCACCGCGAAGGTTTCGCCCGTGCCGGAACTGCTCGACGAGAAGAGGTCGCTGATGACGTAGAGAACATCCCCGACGATGTACCCGCCGATGTCGTAGAAGGTGCCGGCGTTGTCGCTATTCGCGAATGACCAGTCGAATGCGACCTGGATGCTGCTGGCGGCGATCTCGGTGTAGGAGGTCGTGGAACTGAAGCCGGCTTCCGGTGCCTCGGGCAAGAAATCTGACCCTGTGAGGGTGAACCCGTCTAGTGTAATCCCCGAAACGAAGCCGTTTCCGGCGGGATCGTTCGCCAGCACAAGTGCCGCATCCGCTGTCGCGGGCGCTCCAAACACCCCCGCAAACAGGATCGGGGCCGCCAGAACACTCTGAGTGATGTAGTTTTTGAAGGTCGGCTCTTGCTCAGTCCGACAAGAAAACGATCTCATCATGGCACTTCCATAACAAACAATGACGAATCGGTGTGTCTATGTCTAACCCCGCATCAAAAAGTCAGGATCTGTTATGGATTTGTCGCAATTTAAACCATTTGTCAACGTTTGCAGGCGAATGTGCGTTGGTCGCGCCTACGAGCGAACGGTGTAGGTATTCGCTCATGGCACTGGAGCGCGGTGCCGAAGCGCACGCCATTTTGCCAACAACCACTCGAATGGGACGACACCTGCACCGAGGACAGTGACCGGATGCCCGGACCTGGTTTGCCCAGGAACTGGCGCTTCCCAGTCGAGCAGTGCGGGTCGCTCCGCGGTACGATCCATCGTGTTCGATGGGCTACGCTCGCCAGCGGCCTGCCAATGCCGCATGAGGGACGACGGCGAACATGCTCTCGCGCGCTCCCGCGAACGTCGCATGTGGCAAGGCGGTCGTCCGCGGCGAGAGCTGGTGCCGCCACCATCTCGCCAAAGTGTTGCCGCGACGTGTGGAGAGACTTGCCAGAGAAGTTGCCGCGCGCTTCAGGCTCTCATGGATCCCGTCGCTCCGGACAAGCGTACATGCCCTCCGCCTCTCCCTGCCCTGCCCGGTGGGGACCGGGAGGGCGCAAGCCTCCGGGCTGCGGCCCTCCAAAGCAGGGCATTTGGATCCGAGCTATCCCTTCGGCCGGTGGCGGCCGTGGCCGAAAGCGCAATGAGGATGGCCAGGGGGAGAAGCAGGCATCTGGGCCGCCATGTGAAGGTTGGCATGACGCTCGGCATGGCGAGCGGTTGGACCCGTCGATGCGGGTGGGGGAGGTGGGCGTGAATTCGACGACGCCTTCCCATACCTTGTCCCTGGCGTCCTGCCAGAAGCCGTCGCGCATCGAGAGGCGAAACCGAGTGGGCCCCTCCAGCGGAGGAAGCTCCAGGCACCTGCGCCCATGGGGGCGTGCCGACAGACCTTTTGCCAGTGATCGTTGGCGGCCCGCATCCCTTCGGGACTCGTCTGCCAGGTGACGCGTCGTCTTGCGGCAGCTCCGCCAGCGGTTCGGCCCGCACGGAGCAGGCCCTGGCGTCGGTAGGCGGACATGGCCTGACGCAGACGTTGAAGCCTATCGAGGCCTGCGGGTCCGTCCAGTCCCGGCTTGGCCAGGGCATCGCCCCCATCTCTCGGAGAAGGCGAGGTCCACGGCGAAACAGGCTTCCTGCTCCACCAGATCCACCAAGCGTGGGCAGGGGGCGAGGTCGCGGTCCACCAGCAGGGCGATGGTGTGGGTGGCGTCGCGCGCCACGGCCAGCTGGTGCTGCACCGCGGGCAGCTATTCATCCAGCGCCGCGGTTTCCGCTCGCATGCCGGTGATGCGCTGGCGTGCCTCGTTCTCGCCGGCCTCGATCAGCGCGGCGCGTGCCACGAAGGCGGCTTCGGATTGCGCCACCAGCACGGGACAGCGCGCGCGGTGGCGGGCGCAATCGGGCGTGCGGCCTTCCACCTTGGCGCCGAGGCGCTAGATCCCTGGCGCGACGCTTTCCTTTGCAATCCTGCCGGGCGCTCGCGGCGATGCCGACGATGTCGTCTCCGCCCTGCATCACTCCGGCTTGGGCGCCGGCACCGTGCTGTCGGACGGGGCGGGCGGCCACGCGGTGACGGTGACGGACCCGGCCCATGCGGTGGACGTGCAGGGCTGGCACCCAGCTGGGCGACGGCCGCCATGCCGATGCGTCGGTCGTGGCGCGCCGGACGCACTGCGCCGCCTGCTTCCTGGAGCGCATCCTGCCAGTGGGCCGGCGACATCGCGATCGAGGGTTGGCCAGGCGACCGGGATGGTCACGCCCATCGTTCGTTCGACGTCGCCGGAGTGCAGGTGCCCATTGTCGCCAGCTGCTGGCGCATCGACCTTGCGCGCGCTGACCTGCCGGCCGAGGGCTGCCGGTGCTATATGGCCGCGCCGCATATCCCTGTGTGCGGGTGAAGCGCAGATCGTCGGGCGAGGTGCTGCCGGCATGGGCACAGCTGTCTCTGTTGGTCTTGGGCGTCGGATGAAGTGGGATCTCGTCGGTTGAAGCTGCGGTCGACAGACAAGGGATGTCGTTTGCGACACGGGTGTGAGCGGCAGGCCCAGGCGGTGCCCGTCCAGCCTGTTGCGCAAGGGCCGACCCGCGGGCTGGAACGCCCATCGGTGGGGCCATGACGGGGCAGCCCGTTGCGGCAGCGTGGCGGGCGCTGCGACGCTCGCCCGCAGAGCCGGGGTCGTGGCTGGCATTGGCGCAGGACTATGCCGCGGCGGGGCTGGCATGGCAGGCGGCCTATGCGGCACGGCAGGCCTGGCGGCTTGATGCGGCGTTGGCCGGACGGCTGGATGCGCTGGGAATCGGCCCGTGGCGCGATGCCGCCGCGGGGGATGGGCTGCTCGGGCGCGCCGACGTGCCGGAGGCCGGGGCGCGCATGCGGGAATTCGCGGCGCAGGTGGCGCGCTGCCCCGGGGATTGGCTGACCTGGCTCTATCTCGCGCGGCTGGCGGAGCTGCCGGGCGCCGACCTTCAGGCCGGTGTGCCAGCGCCCGACATGGCCAGGATCATGGCCGAAGGGCTGGAGTTCCTTCCGGGCGAGACGCTGCACTGGCTGGGCGTGTGGCGGCTGAACGCCGGCGACGGGCCCGGCGCGGTGAAGGCGCTGTCGCCCCTGGCGTCGCTGCGGCCGCAGCGCTACGGCTCCATGATGTATCTCGGGGAGGCGCTGCTGCGCACTGGCAACGTGGCGGCAGCGGAAGACGCGTTCGCGCGCGCATCGGCCTCCGCCAACCCCGAGTTGCTGCTGGCGCTGGCGGCGCGCGCGTATGCGCACAATTACTGGCAGGAGGCGATTGCGGTGCTGCGCAAGGCGCTGGAGCTGCGGCCGGGCAGTGCCAAGGCCTTGCTGATGCTGGCGCGCATCCAGTCGGAGGCCTATGCGCTGGGCGACTGCCGGGAAACGCTGGCGCGGCTCCGGTCCGTGGCGCCGGACCACGCGGAGGCGCGGCTGATCGAGGCGGGGCTGCACGGACGGCTGGGCGATGCCGCCACGCATCTGAACATGCTGCAGCGTCTGTATGCGGAGGGCGGCGACCGGCTGTCGCGCCTGGCCTCCAGCATTGCGATGACGGCGCTCTACCAGGACAGCATGGCGCCGGCGGAGGTGGCGGCACTGCATCGGCAGCTGTGCGCGCCGATCGAGGCGGCCCTTCCGGCGCGTTCCGCCTTCGCCAACGACCGCACGCCGGGCCGGACGCTCAAGGTGGGGTTCGTGACGGGCGACCTGCACCGCCAGCACCCGGTGAACATCTTCATGCAGCCGCTTCTGGCGCGCTTCGACCGGGCGCGGATGCACGTCCATGTCTACCAAACCGGAACGATGCACGATGCCGAGACGCGCCAGGCGCGATCCCATGCGGCATCCTGGACCGAGGCGGCCGGGCTGGACGACTCCGCGCTGCATCGGGCGATCCGGTCCGACGGGATCGACATCCTGGTGGACCTCGCCGGGCATACCTCCACGCACCGGCTGGGCATTTTCGCCCTGCGCGCCGCCCCGGTGCAGGCGACGTTCCTGGGCTATCCGCACTCCACCGGGCTTGGCCGGATGGATTGGCTGATCGGCGATCCCACGGTCTCCCCCGCGGCGCATGCCCCGCTGTTCTCCGAGGCCGTGGCGCAATTGCCGAACAGCGTGTTCTGCTGGGCGCCGGTGGACACGTATCCGCTGCCCGCCCCCCGGCCGGCGCAGGCGCCCGTGGTGTTCGGGTCGTTCAACAATGCGATGAAGCTTTCGCCACGCACGATCGCGCTGTGGTCGCGCGTGCTGCGGGCGGTGCCGGCGGCGCGGCTGCTGCTGAAGGCCCCGTCGCTCGGCGACCGGGAGGTGCGGGAGCGATACGTCCGGCTGTTCGGACAGCACGGCGTGGCGGCGGACCGGCTGGACCTGCGCGGGCCGAGCGGGCTGGCGGACATGATGCGGGAATACGGCGACGTCGACATCGCGCTGGACCCCACGCCCTACAATGGCGGCACGACCACGCTGCAGGCGCTGTGGATGGGCGTGCCGGTGGTGGCGCTGGAGGGCGGCAACTTCGTGGGCCGGATGGGCGCCAGCTTCCTGCGCACGCTGGGCCGGGCGGAGTGGGTGGCGGCGGACGACGATGCCTATGTCGCCATCGCCGCTTCCCTGGCCGGAACCGCGGCCGGCCTGCGGGCGGGCCGGGTGCAGCTGCGGGCCGGGATGGCGGCATCGCCGCTGTGCGACGTTGCCACCTACTGCGCCGATTTCGAGCGCCTGCTGCGGCGGATGTGGGGGATATGGTGCGCCGGGGAGCGCCCCGCCCTGCTTGCCGCGGCGGTGCCTTAGGGCAATGGCCGGCCTGATGGAGGGGCGGCTGCCGCAGGCCGTTGCGCCAGCAGGCCGCATGCGCGCCCGACGGCCCCGACCCAGTCGCCCGGCGCGGGTTGGCGCGCCAGGCGCAGGGTGGGATACCAGGGCGAGTCGTCGCGGCCGGTGAGCCAGCGCCATTCGGCGGCGTGGTGGAGCAGCAGGATGGTCGGGCGGCCCAGGGCGCCGGCGAGATGGGCGATGGATGTGTCCACCGTCACGACGGCCTCCAGGCCGGCGACAACGCGGGCGGTGGCGGCGAACGTCTCAAGCGGGATGGGGGGCGGGTGCAGCAGGGCTTCGAAGCCTGGCAAGGGCGGGCGGTGGCGGTCCTTCTGCAGCGAGACCAGACGCACCCCGGGCAGCCGGGCGAGCGGGGCGAGGAACTCCGGGTCCATGGAGCGCTGGTGGTCCTGCGGGTGGCGCGGGCTGCCGGCCCAGCACACGCCGATCGCGCCGGGGGGCATCGGGATCGGCGTGGCGTGCAGGTAGGGCATCGGGCCCGGCAGGTCTGCCAGGGTGAGGCCGAGGCGGTGGGGGAGGCTCATCAGCGGCAGCCAGAGGTCGAAGCCGGCCTGCGGCGGTTCGCGGCCGCGCAGGGGGGTGATGTCGCAGCCGGTTAGCAACGGGGCGAGGAGGGTGTGCAGTTCGGCGGGGCATTCGAAGATGATGTGGCCGCCGAGGGCGTGCAGGCGGGGTAGCAGGCGGATGGCCTGGAAGACGTCGCCGTAGCCTTGTTCGCACACCACCAACAGGCGGCGGCCGGCGAGGGGGGTGCCATCCCAGAGCGGGGCGGGGAGCAGGCGCGGGTGCAGTTCCGGCACGTTCAGGCGGTGCTCGTACTCGGCCCAGCCTTCGGCGAACCGGCTGGCGAGAAGGTGGGCCATGCCGCGGTGATACAGGGCGCGGGCGGGGGCGGGGCTGTGGCGAGCGGCTTCGGTGAAGGCGGCGACGGCTTCGTCGGGGCGGTGCAGATCGACCAGCGCCTTGCCGAGGCCTTGCCAGCCGTCTTCGAGGTTCGGCCAGCGGGCGGTGAGGTGCTGGAAGTGGCGCAGGGCCGGCGTGCTGTTGTCGGCCTGCAGCAGGGCGGCGCCGAGGCGCAGCGCGGGGGCGGGATCGTCCGGCGCCAGGGCGGCGAGGCGGCGCAGCAGGCGCACCGCCTCGGCGGGCGCCGGGATCATGCGGCTTGCGGGTCGGCGATGGTGATGACGCGGCGGATCTCGTCGGACTTGAAGCCGATGGCGGCCGGGCGGACCACGCCGGGGAGGACGGCGACGTCGTAGAGTTCCTGGACCACGCCTTCGAAGCGCAGCCAGTGCACGGTGTCGCCGGTGCGCAGGTCGATCACCAGGATGGCGCAGCGCGGCTCGGCGCCGCGGCGGGCGAGTTCCTGGTCCAGGGCGAGGCCGGTGAAGGTGCGGTTGTCGCGCGGGAGCGAGGTGCCGATGATCGCGTAGTCGCCGTGGAAGGCCAGGCCGCGGGCGTAGCCGGGGCAGAAGGCGATCGGCTCGAAGCGGCCGGCGGCGAGGTCGACGCGGCCGAACTCGCCGGTGCCGGCGTTCAGCAGGAAGAGCTGGCCGCGATGGACGCGCGGGGAGTGGGGCATGGAGAGGCCGGCGCAGGCCGGCTCGCCGGTGACGATGTCGATCACCTGGCCGCCGCCGGCGCGGTGGGCGCGCCAGCCATCGGCGACGTCGCTGGGGCCGACGAGGGTGGCGAAGCGGGGCAGGCCGTTCTCCATGGCGAGGCCGTTGAGGTGGCAGCGATCCTCCGCGGCGAGGCGGGAGATGAAGCGGGGCTGCCAGAGCGGCTGGAAGCTGTGCGTATCGGACGCGGCGGCGACGCAGCTGAACAGGGTGTTGGCGAAGACGGGGCGGCCAGTGGTGTCCAGCGCCACGTCGTGGATGTCGAGGTCGCCGGTGACCCAGCTGCGGCGGGGGGCGTAGAGCGCGTCGTGGCCCTGCCAATCCTGGCCGGCCGGCAGCACGTTGGTGAATTTCCAGAGCTGCTGGAGGGTGGCGATGTGGAGCGAGCCGGAATCGGCGGCGAGGCCCATGCAGCGTTCCAGGGTGCGCTCGAAGACGGAGAGGCGGCCATCGGGCCTGAGGCCGAGGAGGAAGAGCTTGCCGGCCTGGTAGGTGGTGACGGCGAGGCTGAGCTTCTGCTCGGCGAGGAAGTTGGGGAGCTGGCGGGAGGTGGTGATCTCCAGCTTCGGGGCGGCTTCGGCGGCGGCGTTCATCGGATGGTCCTTGCGGCACGGTATCGGGCTGGACGGTGGCGAGGATAGGGCATGATCGTGCCGTTCGGGCAAGACGCCGCGTTTCCAGCACGCCGGGGCTATTTAATTACGATATCGGAACAAAATGGACGTGAGTCGGTGCGTGGTGGGAGGGGCCGAAAAATGAAACGTGGGTGCGGGAGGTGGCCTGGAGGGCGGTGGTGAGCTGGCCGGTGCGCGCGGCGATGCGGGCGCGGGCGGCGGTGGCGGCGCGGGGGGTGAAGAAGAGGGCCGCATGGATTCCGGGCGTGAGGCGGATGCGACGCTGGGCGCGGGGGAGGCGCGGGCGCCATTCTCCTGCGGGGATGGCGTGCGGGGTGAGCTCGCCACGGGCGTAGCGGGCGATGAGGTCTTGCAGCTCGCGCAGGGCCTGGGCGGCTTCGCGGCCTTCCGGGGTGTTGGGGGGCGGGAGGAGGCCGGCGAGGTTCAGGAGGAAGGCGAGGAAGAATTGCAGCCAGGAGCCCGGCTCCGGCGCGGGCGTGCGCAGACCCACCTCCGGCGCGTGGTGCCGCGCCAGGGTATGGCCCTGCCCCTTGGGGGCGGCCGGGGGTGCTGCGGAAATGTTCATGATACGTTCCTACACCGGGTCCGTCGGGATGGCAAGGAAAATATCTTTGGAATGCAGAAAAAAATCTTTGGCGGTGGGAGCGGCGATGGTGCGGTGGCGCGCGCGCGGCGTTTGGAATCTATCGTGCGAAGCGCAACCTAGAGCGGTTTCCGATCATTCTGCGTCATAGCCTGCAGCGGCGAAGTAGTTGGTACACTCTTCGGGTGTGACGGTGTTGATGA
>JBIKOJ010000032.1:0-33297 GCA_044358135.1 Acetobacteraceae bacterium
CTGCCGCCCCGTCCCGCACCCCACCGCCCCGTCCGCGCCCCGCCCCCTGACCCCCCCTTCAAATCCATGCCCCGCCAGGGGCGCCCCCCGCACGCCCTAATTGTTCCGATATCGTAATTACACCCACGGACAAACCCCTTTCGGCCGAAACCCATCCACGCTATGAAGCCCAGGCGTGGACCCGTAGCTCAGCTGGATAGAGCGCTGCCCTCCGAAGGCAGAGGTCGATGGTTCGAATCCATTCGGGTCCGCCACCCCTCCCGATCCGCCCCCAGCCGCCCTAAGCTCCCCCCACCCCAGGGAGAGCGCCCATGCCCCATGTCGAAATCCGCCCGGCCCGCGCCGAGGAAATGCCCGACTACGCCCGCCAGGCCTCCCGCCAGCTCGCCATGGCCATTTCCCTCTTCGAAGGCATGGACCCGGCCTGGACGATGTGCGCCGTCGTCGATGGCGCCATCGCCACCACCTACGCCGCCTGGCCCTTGCAAATTCGCCTAAATGGCCGCGCCGTCCGCATCGCCGGCGTCACCCAGGTCTCCACCCACCCCGCCCATCGCCGCCGCGGCTACCTCCGCGCCGTCAGCAAGAAGCACTTCGAAACCCTGCACGAACAGCGCGAGGTCGCCTTCGCCGGCCTCCACCCCGCCTGGGTCGCCCTCTACCAACGCTACGGCTACGGCAGCGTCCACCAGCGCCACACCTACCGCATCGCCCCCCGCGACATCGCCTTCCACCGCCCCCTCGCCCCCACCGGCACCCTGCGCGAACTCCACCCGGAGGCGGACTTCGCCACCCTGGTGGACATCTACCGCCAATACCGCGAACCCCGCACCGGCCTGGTCCATCGCGGCCGCGCCATGTGGCAGGCTGGCCCCCTGCAAACCCCGCCGGCCGGGCACAAGCAGGTCATCCTCGCCTACCAGGAAGCCGGCGCCACGCTCGGCTACGTCGCCTACCACCACGGCATGGCCCCCCGCCCCCGCCCCCTGGTCATCACCGACCTCTTCGCCCTCACCCCGCACGCCCACCAGGCGCTCTGGCAGGCGCTCGCCAGCTACGACAATGTCGAGGACATCCTCTGGGACAACGCCCCCGCCGACGACCCCCTGCCCCTGATGCTCACGGAACCCCGCCACCTCAACCGCGGCGTGCGAGACGGCATCATGGCCCGCCTCGTCACCGTGGAAGACGCCCTCGCCCAACGCCCCTACGCCGCCGCCTCCGAGTTGCGCTTCACCCTCATCGACCCCTTCTGCCCCTGGAACCAGGGCAGCTGGCGCATCGCCACCTCCCCCGAAGGCGGCCACGCCACCCGTATCGACGGGCAAGACACCGACCTCACCCTCACGCCGGACACCCTCGCCTCCCTCGTTTTCGGCCGCTACACCGCCACCGAAGCCGCCACCGCCGGCCTGCTGGAGAACATCCGCAACGCCGACGCCCTCGCCCGCTGGAACGAGATCCTCCGCCTCGCCCACCCGCCCCACGAAGCCGAACACACGTGGTAGCGTCCCGCCGCCCCACCCGGAGCCCAAGATGACCGACACCCTCGCCGCCATCCAACCCCTCGTCCCCGAGCTTACCGCCATCCGGCGCGACATCCACGCCCACCCCGAAATGGGCCTGGAGGAAACCCGCACCGCCGCGCTGGTGGCCAGCAAGCTGCGCGAATGGGGCGTGGAGTTCGTGGAGGGCATCGGCCAGACCGGCCTCGTCGCCACCATCCGCGGCAAGCTCCCCGGCCAGCGCGCCATCGGCCTGCGCGCCGACATGGATGCGCTGGCCATCGTCGAGCAGACCAACGCCCCCCACGCCTCCACCCACCCCGGCGTGATGCACGCCTGCGGCCACGACGGCCACACCACCATGCTCCTCGGCGCCGCCCGCGCGCTCAAGGAGAACCCCGATTTCGCCGGCACCGTCCACCTGATCTTCCAGCCCGCCGAGGAAGGCCGCGGCGGCGCGCTCGCCATGCTGGCCGACGGCCTGCTGGAGCGTTTCCCCTGCGACACGCTCTACGGCATGCACTGCTCCCCCGGCATGCCCATCGGCCAGTTCGGCATCCGCCGCGGTGCCGCCATGGCCGGCGGCTGCATGTTCCACGTCACCTTCACCGGCAAGGGCGGCCACGGCGGCGCCACCCCGCATCTCTCGATCGACCTCTCGATCATCCAGGCCCATTTCGTCCTCGGCCTGCAAACCATCGTCGGCCGCAACATCTCCGCCTTCGATCCCGCCGTGATCAGCGTCGGCCATATCGGCGGCGGCGACCGCCAGTCCGCCAACGTCATGCCCGCCGAAATGACCGTCTCCGGCACCGCCCGCCACTACAACGACGCCACCAAGGAGATCATCGAGCGCCGCATCACTGAGCTCGCCGAGGGCCTCGCCAAGCTGCACGGCGCCGGCGTGACGGTGGAATTCGTCTGGGTCGCCGAACCCCTGGTCAACGCCGACGGCCCGACAGACGTCGCCCTCGCCGCCGCCGCCTCCGTGGTGGGCGAGGGCGCCGTGAACCCCGCCATGCCCGCCACCGGCGGCGGCGAAGACTTCGCCTACATGCTGAAGCAGAAGCAGGGCGCCTTCATCCGCATCGGCAACGGCCCATCCTCTGGCGTGCACACGCCCACCTTCGACTTCAACGACGAAGCCATCCCCTATGGCGTTGCATACTGGGTTGAGCTGGTGAAGCAGGAGCTGAAGCTTTAAGCGTCTTCTTTTTTCTGAAGAAAAAAGAAGCAAAAAAGACTTCATTCGCTTGCACGCGTGCCGGTAGGTCAAGCGTGCGCAAAATATATAAAAGTTTTTTGGTTCTTTTTTTCAAAAAAGAACATCCTTACTGAAGATCCTGCCGCGAAATACCCTTCCACCGCAGGCCAGGCATGGTTTTCTTCGGGTCCTTCTCCATGAACAGGAAGGAGCTGTAGCGGTGCTGCAGGATCATGCCGGTCTCGGTGTCGATGGCGAAGCGGCCGGCGAGATCCACGCGGCCGATGGCTTCGTCGCCCAGGTCGGTGCGGGCGATGGCGCGGCAGGTGGCGACCAGCACGGGGCGGCGGCGCAGGGTGGCGGTGCCGTCGGGCATGCAGGTGAAGCCGCCGCCTTCGACGGTGGTGTCCGGGTCGGCCTCGGCGATCTGGAGAGGGAGGAGGAACGGCGTTTTGGGCGCCAGGGTTGTGGCGCGCAGGCCATGCGCCTCCAGCATGATGCGGAAGATGGTGTGCAGCCTGGCCAGCATGGCGGGTGGCGGCGCGGCCACGCCCTCGGGCGGGGTGACGGTGACATCGGCCACGGTGCCGGCGGCGTTGCGGCTGGCGGAGAAGGCAATGCGCGGGCCGCCGCGGAGCGGGTCGCTCAGCATGTCCAGCTGCCAGGTGGCGCCCTTTTCCGCAGCGGTGGTGACGGTGAAGCAGGAGGGTTCGGTTTCCAGCACCTCCTTCCCGTCGGGCTGGATCAGGTGGCGGGTGACGCAGAGGCGCTTGAACGGGCCCCAGCCGGTGCCGCCGATGGTGATGGGGGCGGTGAGCGGCTTGGGCGGGGCGGCAAGGGTAAGGGCGGGGGTGCGCTGCAGCAGCGAGGCATGCGACTCCGGCCCGATGGCCGGGGCCGGTTTTGGCTGGGCGATGGCGGGGGTGGCGAGGAGGGCGAGGAGGACGGGGATGATGCGACGCATGGCCGGAGTTTATCGCCCCCGCTGCGTTTGGCTACTCGGCGGCCCCGGCTGCGGCTATTCCGCCGCCTTGGCGGATTCCTGGCCCTGCACGGTGAAGAACGAGGCGGTCGTGGGCTGCTGCGGCAGTTCCACGCGGGTTTCGGTGAGGCGGGCGAAGCGGGCGGGCTTGCCGCGGATCACCTCGCCCTCATGCGTGCTGGGCATCGGGTTGCGGGCGAGCGGGATCGCGTCGGCCGCCGTGTAGACGCAGATATACAGGCCGCGCGGGCGGTCGCCGCTGTTGGCCGCCGAGCCATGGGCGAGCTTGGTGTGCATCAGGCACACAGCGCCGGCGGGGCCGTAGCAGGGGATGGACTGCGCCAGCAGCGCCTGTTCCGTGGCCGGGGCGACGGCGCCGGTGAAGCGCTCGCCCTCGAACAGGGAATGCATCGGGCCGCGATGCGAGCCGGGGACGACGGTGAGCGCCCCGTTGGTCTCGTCGATATCGTCGAGGAACAGCAGGGCGGTGACGATGTCGTCGTTGGTGTGCGGGGTGTAGGCGAAATCCTGGTGGTAGAGCACCTCGGTCTTGGCACCCGTCAGCTTCAGGTTGATCTTGCAGTGGTGGAACTTCACGTCCGGCCCGATGAGGTCGGCCACCATGTCGGTCATGCGGCTGTCGCGCATGGCTTCGAGGTAGGCGGGTGAGATGTCGGACGGGTTGTTGATGCGGCGCAGGGCCGGCTTTTCGGCGCTGTGCTCGGCGCCCATGTCGAAGCGCGGGCGGCCATCCACGGTGGGCGGGCCGAACGGGGCGCGGTGGGCGCGGCTGGCTTCGACCCAGCTTTCGATTTCGGCCCGCAGGGCGGCGAGCTGGGCGGGAGATACGGCGTTCTCGGCGACAAGGAAGCCGTCGCGCCAGAAGGCCTCGGTTTGCTCACGCGTCAGTGCGGCCATCGCTGTTCCCCCTTCGATGCGCTGCCGTTATGCGGCGTGCGGGTGGCGGCGGGCAACAGGGATGTGGAGGGGTTGGAGCGGGTGAAGGGAATCGAACCCTCGTATGCAGCTTGGGAAGCTGCCGTTCTACCATTGAACTACACCCGCGCCGGGCGCCGCATGGTCGGCGGGGGCGCACCCTACCCCAAGGCGGGTTGACGGTGCAATCCGGGGTGCCTAGGGTTTGCGTGTTCCTTCGGGAGCCCTCGTGATTTGTCCGGCCGGATTGCGGCGAGGTGAAACAAGCGCGCTAAAGAGGCCAGCGGGGAAACGCATGGAATGGGTCCATGTCGGCCCCGCTGATCCAGCGGCCGGCCCAGATCGAAGGGCCCTGCACCAATGACGACACACGATCCCCGCCACCGCACCGCCACCCTGCTGGTTCAGGGCGGGCTGGAACGCTCGCACCACGGCGAGACGGCCGAGGCGCTCTACCTCACCAGCGGCTTCGTCTATGACAGCGCCGAGCAGGCGGAGGCCACCTTCGCCAACCAGGTGGTGCACTACCAGTATTCCCGCTTCGGCAACCCGACGGTGACGATGCTGGAGCGCCGCATCGCCCTGATCGAGGGCGCGGAGGCCTGCCGCGCCACCGCCACCGGCATGGCGGCGGTGCATGCCGCCCTGCTGAGCCACCTGAAGGCCGGGGACCGCGTGGTGGCCAGCCGGGCGCTGTTCGGCTCCTGCCACTGGATCGTCTCCACCCTGCTGCCGCGCTATGGCGTGACGACGGAGTTCGTGGATGGCGGGGACATGGCGCAGTGGCGGAAGGCACTGTCCACGCCGGCCAACCTGGTGCTGCTGGAATCGCCCTCCAACCCGATGCTGGAGATCGTGGATTTGAAGGCGGTGGCGGATCTCGCCCACGCCGCCGGCGCGATCGTGGTGGTGGACAACGTGTTCGCCACGCCGCTGCTGCAGAAGCCGCTGGAGCTGGGCGCGGACGTAGTGGTGTATTCCTGCACCAAGCACATCGACGGCCAAGGCCGCGTGCTCGGCGGCGCGGTGCTCGGCCGGCAGAAATGGGTGGACGAGGTGCTGCAGCCCTTCATCCGCAACACCGGCCCCTCCATCAGCCCGTTCAACGCCTGGCTGCTGCTGAAGGGGCTGGAAACGCTGTCGCTGCGCGTGCGCGCGGGGTGCGACAGTGCCGAGAAGGTGGCCAATTTCCTGGCCGGCCAGCCGGCGATCGCCCGCGTTTGGTACCCCACCCGCGCCGACCATCCGCAGCGCGAGCTGGCGATGAAGCAGATGACCGCGGGCGGCACGCTCGTCACCTTCGAGGTGAAGGGCGGCAAGGACGCGGCGTTTGCGGTGATGAACGCGATGCGGCTGGTGAAGGTCTCCAACAACCTCGGCGATTCCAAGTCGCTCGCCACGCATCCGGCCACCACCACGCATCTGCGCATCGGCGCGGAGGAGCGGGCGAAGCTGGGCATCACCGATGGCGTGATCCGCCTCTCGGTGGGGCTGGAGGATCCGCAGGACATCATCGAGGACCTGGAGGGCGCGCTGGCGGTGCTGGCGGCGCGGCGGGCGGCGGAGTAGACATCGCCCGGAACCATCGGCCGCGCAGCGTGGCGGAAGGGGGTGTCATGGACCATGCCTACATCGCCACGACGCGCGGCATCCGCGTGAGCGTGAAGACCTTCTTCCTCCCGGACCAGTCCAAGCCGGCGGAGGCGAAGTTCTTCTGGGCCTACCAGGTGAAGATCGAGAACCAGGGCGGCGAGACGGTGCAGCTGTTGCGCCGCACCTGGCGCATCACCGACGGGCGCGGCCGCACGCAGGAGGTGCGCGGCGAGGGCGTGGTGGGCAAGCAGCCGGTGCTGCAGCCCGGCCAGGCCTTCGACTACACCTCCGGCACGCCGCTGGACACGCCCTCGGGCATCATGCACGGCATCTACCACATGGTGGTGCCGGACACCGGCGAGGCGTTCGACGTGGGGATCCCGGCCTTCAGCCTCGACAGCCCGCACCAGGAGATCCGGGTGCACTGACGCACCGGGACACTGCCCAAGGAAAGCCGCCATGGCCGAGATCGTCGTGTTCGACCAGGATCGCCCGGATCTCGGCGGCAACCTGCGCCATGGCGACGACGCCACCCACTGCCCGGCGCTGTGGCGCTACCTGGTGGAGCGCTTCGGCGTCGGCTCCGTGCTGGATGTGGGCTGCGGCGAGGGCCATGCGGTGGCGTTCTTCCGCCGGCTGGGCGTGGTGGCGCACGGGATCGACGGCCTGAAGCGCAACGTGGACCGGGCGGTGACGCCGATCGCGCTGCACGACCTGCTGGGCGGGCCGTACTACATGCCGGTGGACCTGGTATGGAGCTGCGAGGTGGCCGAGCACATCCACCCGGACAAGGTGGGCCACTACCTCGATACGCTGGCCAACGGGCGCATCGTGGCGATGACCCATGCGCTGCCGGGGCAGGACGGGCACCACCACGTGAACTGCCAGCCGGCGAGCTACTGGATCGGGCTGATGGGCCAGCGCGGCTACTCGGTGGCGCTGTACAACGAGAGCTACCGCGCCATCTCCGGGCGCGAGGGCGGCTTCAACTACTTCATGAAGAGCGGGCTGCTGTTCTTCCGCGGGTGATCGGCCTGCCCCCTGGCCCGCCCCCGTGGATTGACAGGCGCGTGACAGCGGGGCGATACGGCCCCCTCGCGCAGCCTTGCGCGCAACTTCGGGAAACGTCGATGCCGGTGCACGCCTTCATCTTCCCCGGCCAGGGCAGCCAGGCCCCTGGCATGGGCCGCGATCTCGCCGCCGCGTTCAGCGCCGCGCGCGAAGTGTTCCAGGAAGTGGACGACACGCTGGGGCAGAAGCTCTCGGCGATCATGTTCGAGGGCCCGGCGGAGACGCTGACGCTCACCGAGAACGCCCAGCCGGCGCTGATGGCGCATTCGCTGGCGGTGCTGCGGGTGCTGGAGGCGGAAGGCGGGTTCAAGCTGGCCGACAAGGCGGTGGTAGTGGCCGGCCACTCGCTGGGCGAATACAGCGCGCTGGCCGGCGCGGGCGCCTTCGGCATCGCCCAGGCGGCGCGGCTGCTGAAGCTGCGCGGGCAGGCGATGCAGAAGGCGGTGCCGCCCGGCGCCGGGAGCATGGCCGCCCTGCTGGGCTGCGAAATGCCGCTGGCCCTGGAAATCTGCGCGGAGGCCTCGGCCAACCCCGAAGGCGGCAGCCAGGTGATCGAGCCCGGCAACGACAATGGCGGCGGCCAGGTGGTGGTCTCGGGCGCCACGGCGGCGGTGGAACGCGCCATTGTGATCGCCCAGGCCAAGGGCGTCCGCCGCGCGATGAAGCTGCCGGTCTCGGCCCCGTTCCATTGCGCCATGATGGCCCCGGCCGCCGATGCGATGGCCGAGGCACTGCGCCACTCCCCGCCCGTCTCGCCGGTGGTGCCGGTGGTGGCGAACGTGTCTGCCGCAAAGGCCTCCGACCCCCAGGAGATCATCGACCTGCTGGTGAAGCAGGTGACGGCCACGGTGCGCTGGCGCGAATGCATGCTGGCGATGGCGTCGTACGGCGTGGACAGCTTCGTGGAGCTGGGCGCGGGCAAGGTGCTGTCCGGCCTGGTGAAGCGGATCGCGCCGGAGGCCACCGGCGCCAATGCCGGCACGCCGGCCGAAATCGAAGCCCTTCTCAAGATCCTGTAGGAGCGCGCCATGTTCCGCCTGGACGGCAAGATGGCCCTGGTCACCGGGGCTTCCGGCGGCATCGGGGCGGCGATCGCGCGCGCGCTGCATGCCCAGGGGGCCAGCGTGGCGCTTTCGGGCACGCGGCGTGAGGCACTGGAGGCGCTGGCGGGCGAGCTGGGGGAGCGGGCGCATGTCTGCCCCGCCGACCTCAAGGACCCCGCCGCCCCCGATGCGCTGGTGGCCGAGGTGGACAAGATCGCGCCGCTGGACATACTGGTGAACAATGCCGGCTTCACCCGCGACATGCTGGCGCTGCGCATGAAGGACGAGGACTGGCAGGCGGTGCTGGACGTGGACCTCACCGCCCCGTTCCGCCTCGCCCGCGCCTCGCTGCGCGGCATGCTGAAGCGCCGCGCGGGGCGCATCATCTCCATCTCCTCCATCGTCGGCGCCACCGGCAATCCGGGCCAGGCCAACTACGCCGCCGCCAAGGCCGGCATGGTGGGCATGAGCAAGGCGCTGGCGCAGGAAGTGGCCAGCCGGGGGGTGACGGTGAACGTGGTCGCCCCCGGCTTCATCGCAACCCCGATGACCGATGCGCTGAACGAGGCACAGAAGGCCAAGCTGCAGGAAGCGATCCCGCTGGGCCGCATGGGCCAGCCCGGCGACATCGCCGCGGCGGTGGCCTACCTCGCCAGCGATGAGGCCGGCTGGGTCACCGGCGCCACCCTTCACGTGAATGGTGGGATGGCGATGATCTGAACCGCCACTGCCGGGGGGGCAGCTGCCTTCCCGGGCGTGTTGGCGACACCGCAGGAACCATGCTAAGCGCCGCTGACCTTGTTCGGGGTTCACGCGGCACCGCGCGGCGACCCGCCGGCACGGAGGCTGAAGCCAGCCCCGCGGCCGGGGAGGACCCGGATGCAGACGAACACCCATCACACCCAACGGGCCGGCGAACCGGCAGCAGCCAGGAGTGGACATTTCCAATGAGCGAGATCGCTGAGAAGGTGAAGAAGATCGTTGTCGAGCATCTCGGCGTGGAAGAGGCGAAGGTGACCGCGGAGGCCTCCTTCATCGACGACCTCGGCGCCGACAGCCTGGACACGGTTGAGCTGGTGATGGCGTTCGAGGAGGCCTTCAGCGTGGAGATCCCCGAGGACGCCGCCGAGAAGATCGCCACCGTGAAGGACGCGATCGACTACATCGAGAAGCAGAAGGCGGCCTGAGCCGCCACTGCTTGGCGACCTCTTCGACCGGTTCTAGGCAAGGATGACAGCGATGCGCCGCGTGGTGGTGACGGGCATGGGCATTGCCTGCCCGTTGGGTCTGGGCGTCGAGAATGTCTGGTCGCGGCTGGTGGCCGGGGAATCCGGCATTACCGCGATCCAGAGCTTCGACGTGGCCGAGCTGCCGGCGAAGATCGCCGGCACCATCCCGATGGGGGGCAAGGCCGATGGCCGGCTCGACCTCAACGAGTGGATCCCGATCAAGGACCAGAAGAAGATGGATCGCTTCATCCACTTCGGCCTGGTCGCCGCCACCCAGGCGGTGGAGGATTCCGGCTGGGTGGCCGAGACCGAAGAGGATCGCTGCGCCACCGGCGTGATGATCGGCTCCGGCATCGGCGGCCTCGAGACCATCTACGAGGCCTCCGTGCAGGTGTTCCAGGGCAAGTCCCGGCGGCTGTCGCCGTTCTTCATCCCCTCCGCGCTGATCAACCTCGCCAGCGGCCATCTGTCGATCAAGTACGGCTTCAAGGGCCCGAACCACTCGGCCGTCACGGCCTGCGCCACCGGCGTGCATGCCATCGGCGATGCCGCGCGGCTGATCATGCTGGGCGATGCCGACGTGATGGTGGCCGGCGGGGCCGAGGCGGCGGTGAACCCGCTGGGCATCGCCGGGTTCTGCGCCGCGCGCGCGCTCTCCACCGGCTTCAACGAAACGCCTTCCCGCGCCTCCCGCCCGTGGGACCGCGACCGCGACGGCTTCGTGATGGGCGAAGGCTCCGGCGTGGTGGTGCTGGAAGAGTACGAGCACGCCAAGAAGCGCGGCGCCAAGATCTACGCCGAGATCGGCGGCTACGGCATGTCGGGCGACGCGCATCACATCACCGCCCCCGCCGAGGGGCATGACGGTGCCTTCCGCGCCATGAAGGCGGCGCTGAAGAACGGCGGCGTGATGCCGGAGCAGATCCAGTACGTGAACGCGCACGGCACCTCCACGCCGCTGGGCGACGACCTGGAGCTGGAGGCGGTGGAGCGCTTCTTCGGCGACTCCGCCAAGGGCCTGGCCATGTCCTCCACCAAATCCGCCACCGGGCACCTGCTGGGCGCGGCCGGCGCGATCGAGGCGATCTTCTCGGTCCTGGCGATCCGCGACAACGTGGCCCCGCCCACGCTGAACCTGGACAACCCCAGCCGCGAAAGCGTGATCGACCGCGTGGCGAACCAGGCGCAGCCGCGCCGGATCGACATGGCGCTGTCCAACAGCTTCGGCTTCGGCGGCACCAACGCCAGCATCATCTTCAAGCGCGCCGCCTGATCCCCACCGCCGGCCGGCGCGTTTCCCCGGCATGCGACGATTCCGGCGCGCCCTTGTCGCCGCCTGCGTGCTGGTGCTGCTCCTGGGCGGCACCGCGGCGCTGGTGTTCTGGCAGGCCCTCCTCACCCTGAACGCGCCGGGGCCGCTGGCGGAGCCGCGCGCCGTGGTGGTGCCGCGCGGCAGCCCGCTGCGGCTGGGCGAGGTGCTGCAGGGCGAAGGCGTGCTGCACCACGCCGTGGCGCTGCGCATCGCAGCCCAGCTCACCACGGCCGAAGGCCCGCTGCGCGCCGGCGAGTTCCTGTTCCCCGCCGGCGCCAGCCTGCGCGACGTGCTGACGGTGCTGCGCACCGCGCGCCCGGTGCAGCACCGCCTGACCATCCCCGAGGGCCTCACCGCCGCGGCCATCGCCGTCCTGCTGGAACGCACCGAGACGCTGGCCGGCGATGCCGTGGTGCCGGCGGAAGGCACGGCCCTGCCCGACACCTACCTGCACGAGCGCGGCACGCCCCGCGCGGCGGTGCTGGAACGGGCCACCAGGGCCATGGAGCGCGCCCTGGCCGAGGCCTGGGCCGGCCGCGCCGAGGGCCTGCCCCTGGCCACCCCGCAGGACATGCTGGTGCTCGCCAGCATCGTGGAGCGCGAGACCGGCCGGGCGGATGAACGGGCGCGGGTGGCGCAAGTGTTCGTGAACCGCCTGCGCCGCGGCATGCGGCTGCAATCCGACCCCACCGTGGTCTATGCCGCCAGCGGCGGCGCGGGCGTGCTGGACCGCCCGATCAGCCGCGCCGACCTCGATGCGGCACACCCCTACAACACCTACCGCATCCCCGCCCTGCCCCCGGGGCCGATCGCCAGCCCCGGCGCGGCTTCGCTGCAGGCGGTGGCGCACCCGGCGGCGGGGGACGAGCTGTTCTTCGTGGCAGACGGCACCGGCGGGCACGCCTTCGCGCGCACGCTGGAGGAGCACAACCGCAACGTGGCGCGGTGGCGGGCACTGGGCAGGTAGGGGCCTAACCCGGCGCCCAGTTCAGCCGGGCGGCGAGCCAGCCGCGCAGGGCGGCCAGCGCGGCGGTGTCCGGGGCCAGGGCCTGCGCCAGGGCCTGCGGGTCGGCGGCGCCGCGGGTGCGGCCGCGGGGGTCGTGGAGTTCGGCCGCGGCCATGGCGTGGGTGCCGGCCTGCCGCCACAGCGCCACCAGGGCGGCAGGGGTGAGCTGCGGCAGCACCAGGGCGAATTCCGTCTGCCCCGCCGCGGCCACGCCGCGCCACGCGGCCATCAGGCTGGCCGGCGGCACCGTGCCGCGGGCGGCGGCGTATTCGGCGAGGTTCGGCACCTCCGGCAGCAGCGCGTCGCGCCCCTCGCCGCCCTGGGCGCCCAGCGTGAACAGGGTGGTGGCGCCCACCTGGGCGAGCGGGCCGAGATTGGTGGCCAGGCCGGCGCCGCGCAGCAGCACCGCGTCCACGGCGCGGGAGGCCAGGGCCTGCGCCGCCGAGCCCTGGTCCAGCACGCCGAACACCGGCGCCACCGCCAGCCCGGCCAGTTCCAGCCCCATCAGCGCGGCGAGGTCCGGGGAGAGCGGGCCGGACATGCCAACGCGGATGCGCGCGCCGCCGGCCCCCGCTTCCGGACGGCCGCACACCACGCAGGGGGCGATGCCCGCCATCACGCCCAGCCACTTGGCGGCATCGAAGCGCGCACGGGGGTCGCCGGCCAGCCAGGCCAGCACGGCCTCGCCGGGGGCGAGCAGCAGGGTGTTGCCGTCGGGCGGAACCCGGGTGGTGAACTGGTTGGCGCCCGTCACGCCGTCCTCGCCGCCCACGCAGCTGGCGCGCAGCCGGGTGCCGGCCGGCAGGCCCGGCGCCAATGCCAGGGCCAGGCGCTGCCCCCACTGCGCCAGCCGCCCCTCGTCGGGGCCGGCCACCAGCAGCACGGGCTCGTCGGCCAGGGCGGCTTCGGCGCCGGTGCCGGAAGCGCGGGCCACCGGAGCGGTCAGCGTGGCGGCAAGCGCCAGGAGCGCGCGGCGCGGCAAGGGCATCGGCGGTACAGCGGCCTCAGGCATCGCGGCATCCTCCTGCGGGCCCCGCCGGACGCCAAGCCCGGGCCCTACCTACAGGCAACGGGCAACCCGGGGCAAACAGCGCGTGATGCCGGTCAGGAGTCGTACGTGACCAGCGATTCGAACGGCACGTCCAGCTTGCTGCGGCCGCCAAGGAAGCTCAGCTCGATCAACGCGGCGGCCCCGGGCACCTCGGCGCCGATGCCGCGCAGCAGGCGGATGCCGGCCGCGAGCGTGCCGCCGGTGGCCAGCAGGTCGTCCACCACCACCACGCGCTGGCCCTTGTGGATCGCGTCCTCCTGGATCTCGATCCGGTCCGTGCCGTATTCCAGGCCGTAATCCAGGCCGATGACGCGGCCGGGCAGCTTGCCGCGCTTGCGCAGCATCACGAAGCCGCAGCCGAGCTTCAGCGCCAGGGGGGCCGCCATCAGGAAGCCGCGGGATTCGATGCCCGCAATCAGGTCCGGCTGCCAGGTGCGGCACAGGCGGGCGAGCCGGCCCATGGCCACCTGCCAGGCATCGGCATCCCGCAGCAGGGTGGAGATGTCGTAGAACAGGATTCCAGGCTTCGGGAAGTCCGGGATGCCGCGAATGTGCTCCTTGAGGTCCATGCGCGTGCTCTCCTGTCCGGCCGGGGGATGGGCAAGCTTATACTCTGCGGTTGCGCCGCGGCAAATTCACCGCCACATCGCATGCATGCCGCGCATCCTGATCGCCGTGCTGGTCTTCCTGACCGGCTTCACCGCCTACATCGCCGTCGCCATCATCCTGGCCGACCACGTGCTGCCACTGCACTGGACGGTGCAGGCGCTGTATTTCGTCGTCGCCGGCATCGCCTGGGCATGGCCCGCGCGCGCGCTGATGGTGTGGGCCGCGCGCCGCTGAGCGACAGCCGGTCGAAGAGGGGGGTTCTGCTGCCGCGCCCTGCGCGCCTCCGCCTCGCCCGGAAAACGGGAGAGGCGGGAATGGTCGGAGTGAGAGGATTCGAACCTCCGGCCCCTGCGTCCCGAACACAGTGCTCTACCAGGCTGAGCTACACTCCGGCCGAGGCGCGCATATAGACGCCTGTCGCGGCGGCGGCAAGCCGCCCTGTGACTGAAAGAGGCCGGCAAGCCGCCCCATGACTGAAAGAGCACTGAGACAGGAAAGACCTGCGTGCTACAGACGCGCGGCAGACGTGTCGGCGGCGGCGGGCAAAGTGGCCAGCCGCGCCAGCACCGCCTCCACCCCGTCATGCACCTCGAACAGCTCCCGGACCCCGGCGTGGGCGAAGCCCAGGGCGATGGCGGCCTCGATCGCGGCGACCAGCGGGGCGGAGGAACCCATCACGTCGCACAGCAGGATCGGCTTGTCGTGCAGGCCGAGCTGGCGCCAAGTGATGATCTCCACCGTCTCGTCCAGCGTGCCGAGGCCGCCCGGCAGGGTCACGAAGGCGTCGGCACGCTCGAACATCGCGGTCTTGCGGGTGTGCATGCTGTCGGTCACCACCATCTCCTCCACGCCGGCATGCGCCACCTCGCGGCGCTGCAGGAATTCCGGGATCACGCCCACCACCTCCCCGCCCGCCGCCAGCGCGCCATCGGCCACCACGCCCATCAGGCCGAGCTGCCCGCCGCCATACACCAGGCGCCAGCCTGCCCGCGCGATGCCGTGGCCCAGCGCCGCCGCCGCCTCCCGGAAGGCGGGCGAATGGCCCAGGCTGGCGCCGCAGAAGACGGCAACGGAGGTGATCTCTGGCATGGCTCTCTCCTGCAGGGCGCGCGAGGGGGATAACCGGGATGACCGCGCCCCGGAAGCGCCCGCGCCGTGGAAGTGAACGACACGTTGCTGTCAACTCACATACACGCGTATGCCGAAGAATTCATTTGCCGGAGAGCATGACGAAATGCTTCCGTCCCGGGCCGTGCCTGCTTGCGGCAACCTCTGAGGGGAAGAAATCACAACGATGAAACGTACGATCCTGATGGCCACCCTGCTGGCCGGTGTGATGTCCGGCGCTGCCTGGGCGCAGAGCGCTGCCGACGCCGTGGCCCAGCGCCAGGCCGGCTTCAAGGCCATTGCCGCAGCCACCGGCGAAGTGAAGAAGGTGATGGATGCCGGCGGCGACCTCACCACCGTGGCCGCCAAGGCCGAGGAAGTCAGCGCCTTCGCCAAGCGCATCCCGGCGCTCTTCCCCGCCGGCAGCGGCACCGAGAGCGGGCAGAAGACCCGCGCGCTGGCCGCGATCTGGCAGAACAAGTCTGATTTCGATGCCAATGCCGGCATGATGGCCACCGCGGCCGATCGTCTCGCCGTGGCGCTGAAGGCCAACGACAAGACCGCCACCGCCGCCGCCTTCGGCGCGATGACCGGCCAGTGCGGCGCCTGCCACCGCCCCTACCGCGCGCCGCAATAAGCGACGCCGGCTTGCCTTACCAACGGCCGGGCCGCCACGGGCGCCCGGCCGTTCGTATGTTCAGACCCGCGTGACGAGCACCCAGACGGCCAGCGCGGCCACCGCCAGGATCGCCAGCGCCAGATAGGGGCTGACCATGCGCGGCTGCGGCGTTGCGGCCGGCAGGCGCTTCTTGCCGGTGACCATCGGCCGCACCAGGTCGTGGCGCTTCAGCACGGCGTAGCTGGCGATGGCCAGCAGGTGCAGCGCCACCATGATCTGGATGCCGGTGAACAGCAGCCGGTGCTGCTTCTTGGCCCAGGCACCCCAGTCCGCGCCGACAAGATGGTTCAGCGGCGCCTCGATGAAGCTTTCCTCGTCGGCGATGATCAGCCCCAGCGAGACCTGCGTCAGCAGCACCGCCAGCATCACCAGCACCATCCAGCCGCCGGCGGCGTTGTGGCCCACCTGGGTGTCCGGCTCCTTCTTCGTCATGTGCATCAGGTGCGTGACGGCATGGAACGGGTTGCCGAGGAAATGGCTGAAGCGCGAGGTCTCGCTGCCCACGAAGCCCCACACGATGCGGAACAGCAGCAGCGCCAGCATCGCCTCGCCGGCCAGCATGTGGATGCGCAGGTTGTTGGCGAACTCGATGCTGATCCAGCTGGTCAGCAGCAGCACCACCAGCGCCCAGTGGAACAGCCGTACCGGCACGTCCCAGACCCGCATCGGCAGCATCAGGCCGGGCTTTTGCGGCACGCCGCGCGGTGCGGCGGCAGGGGTGGGGCGGCTCGCCATGCGGGTCTCCGGCACGAAGGGTTCGGGCGAGAGTAAAGGTGGCGCGGCTTGCGGCTGTAAAGGCCGTTGTGCCGGGCATGCGCAGGCAGGCTTTATTTCCGCCACGGAAATGTTGCCGCGTGATTGCAGGGCTTCCCGCGTCTGCTAGATATGATGGCGTGAAGTGGGCCCCAGGGCGTTCCGCGAGGTGCCGACGGCCCTGGCGCGCCTGATTCCCCGGGCTGCCGACGTCGGAGGCGCTGGACCATGGCCGCACCCTTGCCCACCCCCCCTCCCCCGCCGCCGCGCGGCGCGGCCCTGCGGGGTGTCGCGATCGGTGTCGCCGGCCTGATAGCCCTGGTCGCCGGGCTCTGGCTGGCGCTGCGCGAGCCGGAGGTTCCAGCCCCGCGGGTGGCCGGCGTGGCGCCGCAGGCCGCGGTGCCGGCCCCACCGGCGCCGGCCCCCATGCCGGCCCCGGCTGCCCCCCCCATTGCCCCCTTGGCCGCCCCCGCAGCCCCAGCCCCGTTGGCGGCACCGGCGCCCGCCGCCGCCCTGCCCGCGCCGGCACCCGCACCGGCACCGGCACCGGCACCTGCCCCGGTACCAGCACCTGCGCCTGCCCCGGTGGTTGCTGCACCGGCCCCCGCGCCGCCGCCGGCACCAGCACCCACGATCGCGGCGGCACCCTCGCCCGCCGCCGCCGTGCCGGCCGCGCCAGCCCTGGCACCCGCGCCGCCCCCTGTCCCGCAGGCACCCAAATTCGACATCGTGCGCGTGTCGCCCAGTGGCAGCATGGTGATCGCCGGGCGGGCGGAGCCGGAGGCCACGGTGATCCTGCGCGCCAACGGGCGCGAGATCGGGCGCGTGCGGGCCGATGTGCAGGGCCAATGGGCCTTCGCCGGCGCCGCCTCGCTGCCGCCCGGTGCGCATGAGATCACCCTGGCCGCGCTGGACCCCGCCGGCCGCGAGATCGCCGGGGCCGGCGCCGTGGAAGCCGTGGTGGCAGCACCGGCGCCGCCGCCACCCGCGCCGGCCGCCGTGGCCCAGGCCCCCGCCGCCCCGCCTGCTCCGGCGCCTGCCGCCCCTGCCGCCCCCATCGTGGTGCTCACCACGCCGCAGGGCGCACCGACGCTGCTGCAGGCCCCGGGCCGGCCGGCCGGCGGCACGCGGCTCGGGTTGGATATCGTGGACTACGATGCCGCGGGCGACATCCGCTTCGCCGGCACCGCGCCGCCGGGGGCCACGATCCGGCTCTATGTGGATGATGCCCATGTCGGGGACGCCATCGTGGGCCCCGACGGACGCTGGTCACTGGCGCCGACGGCGGCCGTGGCGCAGGGCGAGCACCGGCTGCGGCTGGACCAGATCGACCCTGCCGGGCGCGTGGCCGCGCGCGTGGAGCAGCCCTTCCAGCGCGCCGCGGTGGCGGCCCTGGATGCCGGGGTGCAGCGCGTGGTGGTGCAGCCGCGCCAGAATTTGTGGCGCATCGCGCGCCGCGCCTATGGCCAGGGCGTGCGCTACACGGAAATCTTTGCCGCCAACCGGGATGTGATCAGCGACCCCGCCCGGATCTATCCCGGCCAGGTCTTCGCCATTCCCGGCGTGGCCGCGGCTTCCGGCACGGCAGCCGGCGGTTCCACCCCGGCCTCCGCCAGCAGGTCCAGGTAGGGGCCGAGCGACAGCAGGAACATCGTCACGTCGGTCAGCAGGCTGTTCACGGTGGTGGGCATCTCCACCCGCCGCGCCGTGAGCAGCGCCACCTGGTGGTCGGCCATGAGGGTGGTGCTCCAGCCCTCCGGCAGCGAGGGCGCCAGGGAGCGCAGCGTGGCGAACACCGCCTCCCGCTCCTGCGCCGCGCCGGCGCCCAGCCGGGCGGTGCTGGGCACGCGGCCGACCTTGGCCTGCAGGGAAAGTTCGCCCAGGTCGCCGTCCGGCCCGCGCACGCGCAACCGGGCCTCCACCTCGCAGCCGCGCCATTGCAGGCGGAAACAGGGTTTCCGGTCTGGCCCGGCGAGGGCCAGGCGGCCATCGGGGCGGACGGAGAAGGGACCAAGCTGGAAGGGGGCATCGAAGGGCATGGCGCGTGCGGTTTCATCCATCGGTGCGGTCATCACCCTCTGATCTTGCCCGGCAGGTATGAAGCCCCCATAAACAGGGCCACCCGCGCCTGCCCCGGCCGGGGCATCCGGCCAGCCGCCGCACCCGTGCCTCGCGCCTGGCCCATCCCGCACAAAGGCCCACCCCCCGCATGTCGCTTGTCGCCTCGTTGCAGATGGTCCTCTCGCCGCCCCACCCGGCCGGCCGCCCCTTCATCGCCGGCGGTGCCGCCGCCGTGCTGGCCGGGCTGGTCTTCGCCCCCTGGCTCGCCTGGCTCGGCGGCGCCTTCGTGCTGTTCTGCCTGTATTTCTTCCGCGACCCCGAGCGCACCCCGCCCGACCGGCAAGGCGTGCTGGTGGCCCCGGCAGACGGGCGCGTGGTGATGGTGGGCATGGCCGTGCCGCCGGCGGAGCTGGATCTCGGCCCCGCCCCGCGCTGGCGCGTGGCCATCTTCCTCTCCGTGCTGGATGTGCACGTGAACCGCATGCCGATCGACGGCACCGTCACCCGCATCGCCTATCGCCACGGCAAGTTCCTCAACGCCAGCCTCGACAAGGCCAGCGTCGACAACGAGCGCAACGCGCTGGCGCTGCGCCTGGCCGATGGGCGCGAGATCGCCGTGGTGCAGATCGCCGGCCTGATCGCCCGGCGCATCCTGTGCGACGTGCGCGAGGGCGACGCGGTGCACACCGGCGGGCGCTTCGGCATCATCCGCTTCGGCAGCCGCACCGACCTCTATTTGCCCGAGGGCGTGCTGCCCCTGGTGGCGGTCGGCCAGACCATGATCGGCGGCGAGACGGTGATCGCCACGCTGGACGGCGCAGCATGAACGACCCCCCTCCCCTGCCCGGCGGGCGCATCTCCGCCGCGGAACGCATGCGCCAGCTGCAGCGCCGGCTGCGGCCGCGCACCCGGCCGCGCTTCTCCGGCCTGTCGTTCAACCGGATGATCCCGAACATCCTGACCATGCTCGGGCTGTGCGCCGGCCTCACCTCCATGCGCTTCGCGCTGGAGGGCCGCTTCGCCGCCGCCGCCGCCGCCATCCTGGTCGCCGCCTGCATCGACGGGCTCGATGGTCGCATCGCCCGCATGCTGAAGGCCACCAGCCGCTTCGGCGCGGAGTTCGACAGCCTGGCGGATTTCCTGTGCTTCGGCGTGGCGCCGGGCTTCGTGCTCTACCTCTGGTCGCTGCAGGTGGCCGGCGGATTCGGCTACGTGCCGTGCCTGATGTTCGCCGTGTGCATGGCGCTGCGCCTGGCGCGCTTCAACGCCGCGCTAGATGCCGGGCCGCACCCTGCCTACACCTACAATTTCTTCACCGGCGTGCCCGCCCCGGCCGGCGCAGGGGTGGTGATGTTCCCGCTGTTCCTGGGCCTGGAAGGCCAGGCGCTGGGGTGGGAGTGGATGGTTACCCTCTCCCAGTTCCCGCCCTTCGTCGCCGCCATGCTGATGGGCACCGCGCTGCTGCTGGTCTCCACCTTTCCGGTCTGGAGCTTCAAGAACTTCAAAGTGCCCAGCGCCCTGGTGCTGCCGCTGCTGCTCGGCGTGGGCCTGTATGCCGCCTTCCTGGTGGCCGACCCCTGGCTGGCGCTGGCACTCGGTGGCATCGTCTATATCGGCATGCTGCCGTTCAGCGCCCGCAGCTACCGGCGCCTGAAGGCGGAGGCCGAAGCCGAAACGGGGGCGAACGGGGAAGGCACGCCCGCCTGACCCCTGAAGGGGAGGCCACGATGACCGCAGCGCCGCGCGATGCCCACGCGATCCACAGCTGGCACGCGCATGTGTATTTCGATCCGGACCACCGCGCCCCGGCGCTGGCCCTGCGCGAGCAGGTGGGCGCCCGCTTCCCCGCCGCCGTGCTCGGCCGCTGGCACGCCGTGCCGGTGGGGCCGCATCCGGCCGCGATGTACCAGATCGCCTTCCCGAACGCGCTGTTCCCCACGCTGGTGCCGTTCCTCGCCCTGAACCGGCAGGGCCTCACCGTGCTCGTCCATCCCGAATCCGGCCGCCCGAAGGCCGACCACGCCCACCACGCGCTGTGGATGGGCGCGGTGCTGCCGCTGAAAACCGACATCCTGCCCGAAGTGGAGACCCATGCATGAGCTCCCCCGAGATCGAATGGCGCCGCCTGCGCGCCGACCAGCTGCGCGAGATGGCGAAGCAGGACGCGCTGGTGATCCTGCCGCTGGGCTCCATCGAGCAGCACGGCCCGCACCTGCCGGTGGAGGTCGATTCCCGCCTCGGTGAGGAAGTGGCCCTGCGCGCCGCCCGCGTGATGGCGGATCGCGGCCAGCCCGTGCTGGTGCTGCCGATGTTCTGGCCCGGCGTTTCCGAACACCACATGAGCTTCGGCGGCACCATCACCATCGGCTTCGACACCTACCGCGCGGTGGTGGAAGACATCATCCGCTCCGTGATCCGCGCCGGCTTCCGCCGCATCGCGCTGCTCAACGGCCATGGCGGCAACGAGAACGGCCTGCGCGTGATCGCCGATGAACTCACGCCGAAATACCGCGTGCCGATCGTGCAGTTCACCTACTGGTATGCCGCCGCCGAGCCGATCGCCGCCATCCTGGAAACCCAGAAATCCCTGCTGCACGCCTGCGAGGCCGAAACCGCCATGATGATGGCCGTGCGGCCGGAGCTGGTGGCCGAAGACCGCATCGCCATGGCGAAGGTGAACTACACCGCGGAAGTGGAAGACCTCGTCGGCGGCGGCGTCTACCGCTGGCGCGCCATCGGCAGCCGCTCCGCCTCCGGCGTGATCGGCAACCCCGATGCCGCCAGCCCGCAGAAGGGCGTGCGCCTGTTCGACGACATCGCCCGCACCCTGGCCGACAAGCTCGGCAATCCCGGGCTTTGGACGCTGCCGTGGGATGCCGAAACGCTGACCTGAGATGCAGGTCGGCCCGCAGCTCCGCCGCTCACTGACGCTCGGGCCGCTCATCCTCTACGGGCTTGGCGTGATCGTCGGCGCCGGGATCTACGTGGCGATCGGCGAGGTGGTGGAGCGCGCCGGCACGGCGGCCCCGCTCGCCTTCATGCTGGCCGGCCTCGTCGCCGCCGCCACCGGGCTCTGCTACGCGGAATTCGCCGGCCGCTTCCCGGAGGCGGCCGGTGCGGCGGCCTATGTGCGGCATGGCTTCGGCTCCGACCGGCTGTCGCTGGCCACCGGCCTCGCGCTGGCACTGGCCATCGTGGTTGCCACCGCCTCCATCGCCTCGGGGGCCGCGCAGTATCTCGGCCTGCTGCTGCCGCTGCCGCCGTGGATGCTCACCGGGCTGGTGGTGGTGCTCTTCACCGGAGTGGCCGCCTTGGGCGTGCGCGAAAGCGTGTTCCTCGCCGCCGGCATCGGCGGGCTCGAACTGCTCGGGTTGCTCGCCGCCATCGCCAGCGGGTTCTGGAACACTCCCGACCTGAACCTCGCCGCCATGGTCCCGCAGGGCGCCGCCGGCTGGAACGGCGTCGCCGCCGGGGCCTTCATCGCCTTCTTCGCCTTCATCGGCTTCGAGAGCCTGGCCAACATGGGCGAGGAGGTGAAGGACCCGCACCGCACCCTGCCGCGCGGCATCCTCGGCGCCATCGTCGCCAGCCTGGTGCTCTACCTCGCCGTCTCCGTCGCCGCAGTGGCAGGTGGCCGCACGCCGGAGTCGCTCGCCGGCCTGTTCCGCGGCATGGGCGCCACCGCCTTCGCCCTGGTGGGCACGCTGGCGGTGGCCAATGGGGTGCTGGTGCAGGTGATGGCGCTCGCCCGGCTGTTCTACGGCATTGCCAGGCGCGGCCAGCTGCCCGCGCTGCTGGCCAGGGTGCATCCACGCACCCATACCCCCCTGGCCGCCACGCTGCTGGCCGGCGGGCTGGTGCTGACCATGGCGGTCCTGCTGCCCTTCGATCGCCTGCTGGCCCTGGCCAACGTGATCACCCTGGCCATCTTCGCCCTGGTGGACATCGCCCTGTGGCGCGTGAAGCGGCACACGCAGGCGGAACCCGGGCGGTTCCGGGTGCCGCACTGGCTGCCGCTGGTGGCGGCGGCGCTGGCGGTGGGGTTGATCCTGGCGGAAGGGAAGGATGTTCTTTTTTGAAAAAAAGAACCAAAAAACTTTTATGACCTTGCGCTCGCCCCTCCGTGGAGAGACGGGTGCAAGTGAATAAAGTTTTTTTGCTTCTTTTTGTTCACAAAAAGAAGAATCCTACCCTTTGAGCGCCTTCGCCAGCGCCATCACCTGCTGCGTTCTTGCCACCCAGCCATTGCCGAAGGTCGCGAACTCCGCCAGCCCGCGATAGTACGCCAGCCGCGCTTCCGCCATCTGCTCCAGCAGCCGCACCGCGTCCATCGCCCGCACCGCAGCCAGGGTCTTCGGCCCGATCGAGCCGTCTTCCGTGACGCCGGCGACGCGTTGCAGAGCCTTCACCGCGGTGCGCGGGCCGGCATTCACGCCGTAGTCGAACAGCATCAGCGCCGCCGGCCCCGGCAGGTCGCCGCAGCGCATCGGCAGCCAGTAATTTGCCCGGTAGATCTCCGCCGCCTCCCGCCGCGTCAGCGCCTTGAGCTCGGCCACCAGCTTGTCCCGCCCTTCCGGGGAGAGGTCGGCGTGGTCGATCCCTTTCCAGTCCGCCAGCGTCTTCCAGGTGATGCCGAGATTGGTCGGCCCGCCGCGGTCGTGAGGGTGGTCGGAGAATCCGCCCTCCTTATCGAGCACCACGGCCAGGCACTGCTCGAACAGCGCATCGCCGTCGGGCGCCGGGGCCGCCGGCACGGGGGCAGGCGCCTGCGGCGGCGGGGCGCTGCGCGTCATCTGCTCCATCGCCGCCGCCTGCACGCGGGCCACCTGCTCATCCTTGTCGCGGGAGCCCTTGGAGGAGCCGAGCCAGAAATTCACCACCGTCGCGAAGGCGGTGGCCAGCGCGCCCACGGCAATGTTGATGATGTTGGCCACGGTCTGGTCCCGCGGGTCGGTGCGGATGCCGCCGATCATCAGGATGATCAGGAACAGGAAGAATCCACCGGTCACGATGATCGAGACCACCGGCGCGCCCCAGGCGATCGGGCTGCCGGAGCGCACCAGGTCGATCAGCGAGCCGCGCGCACCCTGCGTGTTCTCCAGCGATTTCTGCATCTGGGAGAGCTCGGCCTGGCGGCGCTGGTCCTCCGCGACAAGCTGCGCCTTCTGCGCCTCCAGCGCGATCTCGGCCAGGCGCACCCGCAGCTGGGTGGCCACGGCGCTGTCTTCGGACAGTTTCTTCTGTGCCTCCACCGGGTCTGCGGTGCCGGTCACGGCCTGCACCACCCCGGCCACCTGGGTTGCGACAGACCCGGCGCGGTCGCCCGCGATCAGCTTGATCAGCTCCGGCACCACCGAGAGCGCGATCGGAATCAGCGGCAGCATCGGTCACCTCCTGTTATTGGTGCTGGATCGTACCTATTCCGCCGGGCCGCTTCAACGCATCCCTGCGCTCACCGCGCACCGCATCTGTGCGCTTGACGCGGCCGTTGCCGCCGCCGCCAATGCCGCCATGGCAGCCCTCCGCCCCCCTCCCGTCTGGCGTTCCCTGATGTACGTGCCGGCGCATGTCGACCGGTTCGTGGACAAGGCGCACACGCGCGGCGCCGATTGCATCCAGCTCGACCTGGAAGACAGCGTGCCGCCATCAGAGAAGGCCGCTGCCCGCGCCGCCCTGGCTTCCGCCGCCGCGCGCGTGCGCCGCGGCCCGAACGACGTGCTGGTGCGCATCAACGCCCCGCTGTCGCTCGCCGTGCCGGATATCGAGGCGGCGCTGATGCCCGATGTGGACGGCCTCATCATCACCAAGGCCCGCGGCCCCGACCACATCCGCCTGCTCGATGAGCTGGTCTCGGAACGCGAGGCCAAGGCCGGCATGGCCGAGGGCCACACCTGGTTCTATATCCTGGTCGAAACGCCCGACGCCCTGCCCCACGCCGAGGCCATCGCCCGCGCCTCCGCCCGCTGCATCGCGCTTTCCCTGGGCGCCGAGGATTTCGCCCTCGCCCTGGGTGCCGAACCCACCGAGGAAGCGCTCTCGCTCGCCAAGGGCATGGTCCTGCATGCCGCCCGCGCCGCAGGCGTCATGCCGCTGGGCCTCACCGGCACGCTGGCCGGCTTCGGCGACATCCCCGCCTTCACCGCCATGGCCCGCCGCTCCCGCGCGCTGGGGTTCGAGGGCGCCTCCTGCATCAACCCCGCCCAGGTCGGCCCGCTGAACGAGGCCTTCTCCCCCAGCCCAGAGGAAATCGCCCACGCCCACCGCGTGATCGAGGTGGACCGCCAGGCCCGCGCCGAGGGCCGCGGCGCGGTGGCGCTGGACGGCAGGATGATCGACGTGCCCGTGGTGCGCCGCGCGGAAAAGCTGCTCGCCCGCGCCGCGGCCATCGCGGCAAGGGGATCAACGCGATGACGGAACCTCACCCCAAGCTCGAAGCCCTCGTCGAACGCTGCGCCACCCTGCCGCCGCTGCCCACCGCCGTGGTGCATCCGTGCGACGTGCCATCGCTCGATGGCGCCCTGCGCGCCGCCGAGGCCGGGCTGATCGCCCCCATCCTGGTCGGCCCGCAATCCCGCATCCGCGCCACCGCGCTCGCCGCTGGGCTGGACCTCGGCACCTGGACCATCATCGACACGCCGCACAGCCACGCCAGCGCCGAACGCGCCGTGGCCCTGGTGCGCGAGGGCGGCGCCGCGGCACTCATGAAAGGCAGCCTGCACACCGATGAACTCATGGCGGCCGTGGTCGCCAAGGAAGGCGGCCTGCGCACCGCACGCCGCGTCAGCCACGTCTTCGTCATGGACGTGCCGACCTACGCCAAGCTGCTGCTCATCACCGATGCCGCGGTGAACATCCTGCCCAGCCTGGACGACAAGGCGGACATCATCGCCAACGCCATCGAACTGGCCCAGGCGCTCGGCATCGCCACGCCCAAGGTGGCCATCCTCTCGGCGGTGGAAACCGTCACCGCCAAGCTGCCCTCTACCATCGAGGCCGCGGCGCTGTGCAAGATGGCCGAGCGCGGCCAGATCAAGGGCGGGCTGCTCGATGGCCCGCTGGCCTTCGACAACGCCATCAGCAAGGAAGCCGCCCGCACCAAGGGCATCGACTCCGAAGTGGCCGGAGACGCCGATATCCTGCTGGTGCCCGACCTCGAAGCCGGCAACATGCTGGCCAAGACGCTCACCTTCCTCGGCGGCGCCGATGCCGGCGGCGTGGTGCTGGGGGCGCGGGTGCCGATCGTGCTCACCAGCCGGGCCGATAGCTTGGCGGCGCGCATGGCGAGCTGTGCGATTGCGGTGTTGCAGGCGAACAGGAAGGAAGGGTCTTCTTTTTTCTGAAGAAAAAAGAAGCAAAAAAGACTTCATTCGTCTGATGCGGCGGGCGCCCGGTACACCCCCGCCTAAGCTAATAAAAGTTTTTTGGTTCTTTTTTTCAAAAAAGAACGCGCTTAAACCATCCCGGTCGCGATATCCTCAACCGCTCCATGCTTCAGCAGCACGATCTCGGAGTTGTTCGGGATCTCGATGAACTTCTCCGCCCGCAGCTTCGAGAGCGTGCGGCTGACGGTCTCGATCGTCAGGCCCAGATAGTCCGCGATGTCGCCGCGCGTCATCGGCAGCTGGATGCGCTCCGCCACGGCCACCGCGCCGCGCCCGGGGCAGTTCGGCATCAGGTTCGCCCGCGCGATCAGGAAGGAGGCCAGGCGCTCGCGCGCCGTCTTGCGGCCCAGCAGCAGCATCTGCTCCTGCGCCACCACCAGCTCGTTGCTGGCCACCTCCAGCAGCTTCTTCTCCAGCGCCGGGAAATCGTCCAGCAGCCCGCGCAGCTTGGTGCGGCTGAACCGGCACACGCGCACCGGCTCCAGCGCCTCGGCACTGAAGGCGTAGCTGGAGGAGACCGCCAGGCCCAGGAAATACCCCACCCCGGCAAACCCGGTCACCTGCCGCCGCCCATCGGGCAGCAGCTTGTAGAGCTTGGCCGTGCCGGAGGTGACGTTGAAGAAGTGCTCCGCCGGATCGCCTTCCTGGATGAAGGTGTGGCCCGGCTGCACCGAAACCGTCACGGAAGCGGCCGAAAGCCGTTCCAGATCTGCGTCGTCGATCACATGGCAAACGCTGAACGCACGCGCGCCGCAGGTCAGGCAGACATTCGCGTCGCGATGGCTGTCGATGACAAGGGGCCGGGCCCGGGTCATGGCGGTCATTGGCGCTCCCGGCGACGTGCATGCCGCCAACCTTATGGAAGCAAACACTACAGCATCACTGACACCATCGTGAACCTTTTAATCGCATTGCACGATTGCGGGCCTTGATCTGGGTCAAGGTGCCCGCCCGCGCATCCCAGCATGGTGCGACCCATGCCCCAGGATGCTGCCCCCCTGCCCGGCCTGTATTGCGAGGACCTGCCGCCAGACCAGGCGGGCACGGTCTTCCCGCTGCTGCGGGAGGCCATCCCAGGCCTGCAACTGCAAGCCTGGCTCCGCTTCGCCCGCCGCGTCACCGCCGCGCGCCGCACCGGGCATTCCGGCATCATGGTGGTGCGCCGCACGCCGCGCCCGATGCCGTGCGGCCTGTTCCTCTGGCGCCGGGACGAGGATCTGGCCCACGGCGCCGTGCTGGTGGCCGAACACCTCGTCGCCATCGACCTGCTGGACACCGATCCGGTGATGACCGCCCTGGTGATGGAGCTGGAGCGCCTGGCCCAGCGCCTGGGCTGCGGCGGCATCCGCACCATGGTGATCCGCCCGGATGCGCCGATCGCCACCAGCCTGCTCGCCGCCGGCCATGCCAGCGAGGGGGCGGCGATGTGGAAGCCGGTCGAGGGCGGGCAGGCCGAGGCCCCGCCCCAGCGCAAGCGCCCCTAGAGCGTGATCGTCGGAGGCGGAACCGCCGGAGACGTGAATCACGCGATCAAGCAAAGACCTAGCCCCGGTTTGGGCCACCCGCGCGGCCGGCCTATACTGGCGGGCCCACAACCGGAATGCCGCCGCGTGCCCTCCTCCTCCGCTGATGCCGAACGCCTGCTGGCCCGCCACCTGGCCGCCTTCTCCGGCGTCACGCTGCTGGTGCTCGGCGATGCCATGCTGGACCGCTACGTGCATGGCGAGGTGCGCCGCATCTCGCCCGAAGCCCCCATCCCCGTGCTGCGCGCCCGCACCCGCCGCTTCGTGCTCGGCGGCGCCGGCAACGTGGCGGAGAACGCCGCCGCCCTCGGCGCCCGCGCCATCCTGGTTGGCCTGGTCGGCGACGACGCCGCCGGGCAGGAAATGGTGGCCACCCTGCAGGGCCGCATCGGCGACGGCCTGGTGCGCGTACCCGGCCGCCCCACCACGGTGAAAACCCGCTTCATGTCCGGCGGCCACCAACTGCTGCGCCTCGATGAGGAGGAGCCCGAGCCGCCCGGCCCCGAAGCCGAGGCAGCCCTCCTGGCCGCCTTCCGCGCCGCCCTGCCCCAGGCCGGCGTGGTGGTGCTGTCCGACTACGACAAGGGCGTGCTGACCGACACCGTGCTGCGCGAGGCCATCGCCGCCGCCCGCGCGGCCGGCATCCCCGTGGTGGTGGACCCCAAGCGCCCGCGCTTCGAGGCCTATGCAGGTGCCACCGTCGTCACCCCCAACGTGCTGGAGGTCACCCGCGCCACCGGCCTCGCGGCGGAAGACGATGCCGGCGCCGCCCTGGCAGGCGAAGCCGCCCGCGCCCAGGCGGGGGCAGAGGCGGTGCTGGTCAAGCGCTCCGAGAAGGGCCTCACCCTGGTCCGCCAAGGCCAGCCACCGCGCCACCTGCCCACCCGCGCGGTAGAGGTGGCCGATGTCTCCGGCGCCGGGGATACCCTCGTCACCGCCTTCGCCCTGGCGCTGGCCGCCGGGGCGGAGATGCCGGAAGCCGCCCTGCTTGCCAACGTCGCCGCTGGCCTCGCCGTCGCCAAGCCCGGCACCGCCACCGTCACCCGCGCCGAACTCGCCACCGCCCTGCACCGCCAGGAGGTTCTGGCGATCGACAGCAAGGTGATGGAGCTGGATGCCGCCCTCGCCCAGATCGCCGCCTGGCGCAGCACCGGCCTCAAGGTCGGGTTCACCAATGGCTGCTTCGACCTGATCCACCCCGGCCATGTCCGCCTGCTCGCCGCCGCCCGCGCGCAATGCGACCGGCTGGTGGTGGCGCTGAACAGCGACGCCTCCGTCCAGCGCCTGAAGGGCCCCGATCGCCCGGTGCAGAGCGAGGCCGCGCGCGCCACCGTCATGGCCAGCATGGCCGCCGCCGACCTGGTGATGCTGTTCGAGGACGACACGCCGGAACGCCTGATCCGTGCCATCCTGCCCGATGTGCTGATCAAGGGCGCGGACTACACGATCGACCAGGTGGTGGGCGCGGATATCGTGCAGGCCGCCGGCGGGCGCGTGGCGCTGATCCCGCTGGAGCAGGGGCACAGCACCACCGGCACGATCCGCAGGATCAACGCGGGGCAGTAGGGAAGGCCTCTTCCTCGCCTGCCCGTCCTGCCGCATCATCCCGTCGTTCTGCGGGAGGGGTCCATGCGCGTTGCCGTGATCAACATCGGCCAGGAGACCAACGACTTCAATCCGGTCCCCACCACCATGGACGGGTTCCACCAGTTCGGCATCCTCCAGGGGCAGGAGATGATGGAGAAGCTCGGCACGCTCGGCCAGATCGGCGGCATGCTGGAGGCGGTGCGCAAGGACGGCATGCAGATCGAGTGGGTGCCGATCATCTCCGCCTGGGCCATGGCCGGCGGGCGCATCGACACCGAAAGCCGGCTGTTCTTCGAGGAACGCATCGGCACCGGGCTGCGCCATGCGGGCAAGCTCGATGCCGTCGTCGCCCATCTGCACGGCGCCTGCTCGGCGGAGGGGGTGGATGATGTGGAAGGCGCACAGCTCGGCATCGTGCGCGCCGTGGTGGGGCCGGATGTACCGATCCTGACCACGCTCGATCATCACGCCAACGTCACCACCCAGATGATCGCGATGAGCAACGCGGTGATCGGCCACCGCACCCAGCCGCATGATGTGGTGGATACCGGGCGGCTTTCTGGCGAGCTGCTGGTGCGCATGCTGCGCGGCGAGGTGAAGCCGGTGGTGGCGTGGCGCAAGCTGCGCATCGTGACGCACCAGGAGCAGTACCTCACCATCGCCGGCCCGATGAAGGAGTGGTTCGACCAGGCGCGCGCGATGGAGGCCGATCCCCGCGTGCTCGCCGTGGCCCCCTGCCCGATGCAGCCCTGGCTTGATGTCGCCGAGGGCGGCTGGGCCACGGTGGTGACGGTGGATGGCGACCAGGCACTGGCCGACCGGCTCGCCGATGAGTCGGCCGACTTCGCCTGGGCGCGGCGGGAGCGGTTCATGGTGCAGTCCGCCGTGCCGATCGACGAGGCGGTGCGGATGGCCGATGCGGCGCCCAAGGGCTGCATCGTGCTGAGCGACACCGGGGATACCGTGTTCGGCGGCACGCCGGGGGACAGCAACCTCATCCTTGAATCCATCCTGCGCCAGGGCATCAAGGGTCGGGCGCTGATCCCGCTGATCTCGCCTATCGCCGCGAAGCGTCTCGCCGAGGCGGGCGAGGGGGCGGAGGTGACCCTGAAGCTGGGCGGGGACCAATCGGTGGGGTTCTTCACCCCGCTCACCGTCACCGGGCGGGTGCGCAAGGTCGCCGGCGGGCACGTGACGGTGCCGGTGTTCCAGCAGCCGGAGTTCGACCAGGGCACGACGGTGATCTTCGAGGTCGGGCCGGTGACGCTGTTCATCACGGAGCGGACGGGGGCGGCCGGCAATGTGCCTGATGTGTACCGGTTCTTCGGGATCGAGCCGGCGGAGTACCAGATGGCGGTGCTGAAGACCGCGTCCAACTTCCAGTTCTTCAAGCCGATCAGCCCGCAGACCATCCGGGTGGACACGCGGGGTCCGGGCCAGTCCGATGTGAAGACCCTGCCCTGGCGGCGCATCCCACGGCCGATCTGGCCGCTGGAGGAGATTTCGTCGTGGCGGGGATGAACCCTGATGTGATCGTCGTCGGCCTCGGTGCGATGGGGGCGGCGACGTTGCTGGCGCTGGCCCGGCGTGGAGTGAGCACGCTGGGGATCGACCGGTTTCATCCGCCGCACGACATGGGATCGAGCCATGGCGAGACGCGGATCACGCGGCTGGCGGTGGGCGAAGGGGCGGACTATGCGCCGCTGGTCGCGCGCTCCCACGCGCTGTGGCGGGAGTTGGAGGCGGAGACGGGCCAGCAACTGATGCTGCAATGCGGCGGGTTGGTGATGGGGCGGCGGGGGATCGCCACCGGGCATCATGGCAAGCCTGCCTTCGTGGAGCGTACGCTGGAGGTGGCCCGCCAGGCGGGGATCCCGCATGAGGCGCTGGAGGCTGACGAGATCCGCCGGCGCTGGCCGCAGATGCGGCTGGAGGGGGATGAGATCGCGAGTTGGGAGCCGAGTGCCGGGATCGTGTTCCCGGAGCGGTGCATCGCCGCCCAGTTGCAGGTGGCGGCTCGGCTTGGGGCGCGGACGCAGCTTGGCACGGTCGTGACCTCGATCGTGCGCGACGGGGCCGGGTTCCGGGTGGAGACGTCGCAGGGCACGCATCGCGCCGGGCGGGTGGTGGTGGCGGCGGGGGCGTGGGTGAGTGGACTGGTACCGGCGTTGGCGCCGGTAACGCAGGTGCGGCGGCAGGTGCTGCACTGGTTTCCGGTGGCGGAGCCGGCGGCCTATGCGCCTGGGCGGTTTCCGATCTTCATCTGGATGCACGGGGCGGGCGAGGGCGACTATTTCTACGGCTTTCCGTGCCTGCCGGGGCAGGACACGCTGAAGGTGGCCACCGAGCAGCATGAACAGGGCACCACGGCCGATGGGGTGGAGCGGGCGGTGGCGGCCGGGGAATCCTTGGCGTTTCATGCGCGCAACGTGGCGCCGCGGCTGGTGGGGGTCGGGGCGGAGGCGGTCAAGGCGGTGGCGTGCCTGTATACGGCCACGCCGGATTCCGGGTTCATCGTGGATGAGGTCGATGGGCTGGTGGTGGCCTCGCCGTGCTCGGGCCATGGTTTCAAGCATTCGGCGGGGCTGGGCGAGGCGTTGGCGGGCAAGGCGTGCGGCGTGGGGCCGGCGCTGGACGGGTTTCGGCTAGCGCGGTTTGGCTAGCCGGGTCGCCGCGGCGAGGGCGGCGAGGGAGCTGGCGAGGCCGGTGGCGAAGACGACTTCGTGGCTTTCGCCCGTTGCCGCGAAGAGCGGGGCGAGGGCGAAGGCGACGGCCGTTTGCACCACGCCGAACACCGCCGTGGCGCGCACCCAGAGGGCGGCGGATTGGGCGGGGGCGAGTTCCCGGCAGACGGAGAGCGTGACGGTGGTGACGCCCATGGCGGCGAAGCCGGCGGCGATGGCGGCCGCGATCACGGCGGCTTGCGTGGGCAGCAGGGCGAGGCCGAGGGCGAGGCCCTGCACGGCGAGCCAGAGCAGCAAGGCGGGGCGGCTGCCGATGCGGTCCACCAGGCGGCCGCTCATGATGCCGCCGACGATGCCGCCGGCACCGAAGAGCAGCCAGACCAGGGCACCCGCGGCGATGCCCATGCCGCGGCCGCGGGCGGCGAGGTCGGCGAGGTAGACCATCGGCGGCACCATGCCGGCGCTGTGCAGGCCGTAGGTGGCGAGCAGCAGCAAAGCGGGCGGGGGGCGCTGGGCGGCGGCGCCGTGCAGTTCCATGCTGGGCCAGTGGCGGCGGACCCCGGCCCAGAGCAGGGCGACGGCGGCGGCGATGCCGAGCCAGGTGGCGGGCAGGCCGTGGGCGAGCAGGGGCGGGACCATCAGGGCGCCGGCGACGATGCCGATGCCGACGCCGGCGATGACCAGGCCGCCCGCGGTGCCGCGGCGCTGCGGCGGCACGCTGGCCTGGGTGGCCGGGCCGGCGAGGGCCATCAGCAGGCCGCCGGCGACGCCGGCCAGGGCGCGGCAGGCCATCAGCCAGGGGAAGCCGGCATTCCAGGCGCAGGCGGCGAGCGAGAGGACGACGAGGGCCATGCCGAGGTCGAGCGTGGCGGGGACGCCGAGGTGGCGTGCGGCGGTGCGGCCGGCGAGGATGCCGGCGAGGTAGCCGGCCAGGGCGGCGGCGCCGAGCAGGCCGGCCTGGCCGCCATCGACCCAGCCGGCGGTGACCATGGCGGGGAAGATCGGGACGTAGGCGAAGCGCGCGATGCCGTTCCCGGCGCATGCGGCGGCGGCACCGGCAAAGGCGGTCCGAACGAAATGGCGCGTTGCGCCGTTAGCCCCCGGGTCCATACTTGAGGGCTATCACCGGAACCGTGGGGTTTGCCACGGTGCCAGCAGGGAGTCCGCCATGCCGCGACAGCTTTATGAACTCGTTGGCGAGGATCCGGCGCGGCGGTTCAGCCCGTATTGCTGGCGCAGCCGGATGGCGCTGGCGCACAAGGGGCTGGAGGCCGATGTGGTGCCCTGGCGCTTCACCGAAGGGGAGAGGCTCGGCTTTGCCGGGACGGACAAGGTGCCGGTGCTGGTGGACGATGATCGGGTGGTGCACGATTCCACGGCGATCGCGACCTATCTGGACGAGGCGTATTCGAATGCGCCGGCGCTGTTCCAGGGCGATCCCGCGGCGCGGCGCTTCGTGATGGAATGGACCAATGCGGTGCTGCACCCGGCGGTGGTGCGGCTGATCGTTTCCGACATTCCGGCGATCCTGGATGCCAAGGGGCGGGCCTATTTCATCGAGAGCCGGGAGAAGCGGTTCGGGATGACTCTGGCGCAGGTGACGGCGGACCGGGAGACGCAGGTGGTGCATTTCCGGGCGCTGCTGACGCCGCTGCGGCATGTGGTGACGGCGCAGGAGTATCTGGGCGGGGTGGAGCCGGATTATGCCGACTATGCGGTGTTCGGGGCGTTCCAGTGGGCGCGATGCGTGAGCCCGTTCCGGCTGCTGGAGGAGAGCGACCCGGTGTTTGCGTGGCGCGAGCGGATGCTGGACCTGTTCGGGGGGCTGGCGCGGGAAGCTCCGGCGCTCGACTAGTTATTTGCGGAACGTGTTGATATCGGAATGAATAGGAGGCGGCTGGGCCTGGCGGGTCAGCCGCCTTTTCCGAATCTTCGGCGGTTGTAGCGGGCGAAGGCGAGGACGTTGCGGGGGATGGGGCG
>JBIKOJ010000193.1:0-10060 GCA_044358135.1 Acetobacteraceae bacterium
CCACCACGCCGCGCTTGGCGGCGACGAGGGCGGCGAAGGCGGCGATGATGTTCTGCAGGGCGGAGAGGCGGCGGTTGGAAGCCACCACGCCCACGAAATCCAGCACGGTCTTGCCGAAGCCGGAGGCCTCCAGCGCGGCGCGAATGGCGCGGCCGGCGCTGTTCACGTCGATCAGCGGGGAGCGCACGAGGCGCTTCAGGTCGGCGCTGTCGGCGATCAGCCGGCCGAGCGCTTCCATCTGGTCCACCACTTCGTCCAGCTGGTGCTGGTCGGCGGCGTGGGCATAAAGCGCGGCCGCGTAGCGGTCAGGCAGGCCGCCGCTGGTCGAGATCGTGTTGCTGGCTGAGGTTTGCGCCGACGCCAAGGGCCCGGTCCCGTCTGTTGGGCCGCGCCGGGAGGCTCCCGTGGCGGCCGGTGGAGAAATCAGACCGGAGAAACCGGCCTGTCGGCAAGGCACGCCGGACGAACCGGCGGGAGGCACAACGTTAACGTCGGCGCCGGCTGGTGGCCGACGTCGCGAACAACACTGACGCAGCGCGCTCTATCATGGGGTGCCGGGGCCTGCAACATACCGCCGTGCAAGATTCGCCTGAACCCGGCGCCCAAATCGACATGTGTCCTAGGCGGCTTGGCGGCGGACCGCGCCGGTGATCTCCTGGCGCAGGGTAACGGAGACCACGCCGACCATCTGGCGCAGGTTGCCCTCCACCACGTGCACCATCTCCGCCGGCATGCGGTCCATGGCGATTTCCACCCGCACGGCCTCGCCGCGGCGTTCGGCGGTGAAGCTGTCGGGCACCAGGTCGCGCTTGGCGAAGGGCTGCAGCAGGCGGGGAAGCATGCCAGGGGACGAATCGGCCTGGACGGAAAAGCGGACGGCGGCGAGCAGGCCAACAAGGGCCCACGGCTGCACCGAGGGAAGCTGTGCGGTCATGGAAGGAGACTCCGGACGGACGGGCAGGAAACGGCAGGCGCGCAAAAACCCCGGCTGCTCAGGCAGCCGGGCCCGTAATTCGCGCAATGCCCATCCAGGAGTTCATCGCCAAGCCGTAGCAGATCAGGAGGGCGGCCGCCATACCAGTTCCGGGAGCCTGAGCAGCGGAATCCGCCCGAGTGCCAGGGTGCGGTTCTGCAGGCTGAGCGGGGCTTCCACGGCCGGGGGGCCGCCATCGGGCGAGGGGCGGGCCATCAGCGCCAGCACCGCGGCGGCGGCCACGGCGGTGCGCGGGGGCAGCACGCCGGCGACGGTCAGCGCCCGCAGGGCCGCGTCGTAGCCGGCAAGGCGGGCCGTGGCGGTGCCCATGGGCTGCAGCTGGGGGTCGAGTGCCAGGGTGGCGCCGCCGGTGAGGGTCACGTCGCCCCAGGCCAGCTCCAGCCGGCGCAGCGTGACCGCGCCGCCGCCGTCGCGCCAGGCCTCGGCGCGGGTGGCCGAGTCCGCGATGGGCGGGACCGGGCCGGAGATGGCGAGGTCCCAGGCGAGGGTGGCGATCCGCGGGCCCAGCGGCCAGGGCAGGCGCGGCGGCAGGTCGATGCCGCGCGCGGTGGTAACGATCGAGCCGGCGGTCTCGCCCTGCTGCGCGGCGGGGCGCGAGTCCAGCGCCGTGTCGAGCCGGGCGATGGCCAGCCGCCCGGCGGGAAGCTCCGCCACCAGGCCGGCCACTGCCAGCGTGGCGGCGCGCACCGGCACGCCGGGCTCCAGCGGCACCTCGGCCCGCATCAGCTCCGCGCGCACGGGGATCGGCGCGGCGCTGCCGAGCTGCAGGGACTGGGCGCCCTCCACCATCAGCACCAGGGTGCGCGGGCGGGCGAATTCCAGCGAGACGGCCACGCGCTCGGCCTGCCAACGCACGCTTTGCGCCGCGGAACCCGGGGAGACGGCGATGAGGCCGGGCACCGTTACCGTGGCGGCGAAGGGCCAGCCGGTGCGGTGCAGCGCGCCGGCGGTGACCTGCCAGCCCGGGACGGGCGCTGCGAGGTTGGCGGCCACCTGTTTCTCGATCTCGCCGGTGACCCACCACCAGATCGCGCCATGCCCGGCGATGGCGGCGAACCCCAGCGCGGCGGCGGCGGTGGCGATGCGGCGCACCAGGCGCCGGGGCTGCGCCGGGGCGATGCCTCCGGCGCTCATCCCCATGTCGCCGGTAAGGCCGGGTTTACGCGAGAAGGCGCGAATTTCATCAACGAATCCAGCATGTCATGTCGCCTTCCTGGATTCGTCCGTGAAGCCGGCGGGCGCGGCGCCCACAGAGTTATC
This sequence comes from Acetobacteraceae bacterium, assembly GCA_044358135.1. Classification (GTDB taxonomy): domain Bacteria; phylum Pseudomonadota; class Alphaproteobacteria; order Acetobacterales; family Acetobacteraceae; genus CAMDGX01. Next base: position 2,255 of record JBIKOJ010000193.1, read on the forward strand.
CACAGGGATGGGAGCGGCGTAGAGTGCTGCGAGGCGGTCCATCAGCTCGGCGCGCGGCAGGCCCGCCGGCAGGGGGGGCTGGATGGCCACGCGGATGGTGCCCGGGCGGCGGAGCCAGGCGCGGCGGCCCCAGCAGCTGCCGGAATCCGTCACCACCGGGATCACCGGCAGGCGGGTGCGCGAGGCCAGGGCGGCGATGCCCGGCTGCAGCGGCAGCACAACGCCGGGCGGCGCGCGGGTGCCTTCGGGGAAGATCACGATCTGGCGGCCCTCGGCCACCACGCGGTCGGCGTCGCGCAGCAGGGAGCGGATGGCGGCGGCACCGGCGTCGCGGTCCACCACGATCATGCCGAGCTTGGCGACCATGCCGGCGTAGAGCGGGATGCGCATCAGCTCCTGCTTCAGCACATAGGCCGGTTCCGGGACGATCAGCAGCCAGACGATGGTGTCGAACGCCGACTGGTGCTGGGAGGCCACCAGGGCTGGGCCGTGGGCGGGCAGGTGCTCGCGCCCGGTGATCTCCACCGTGATGCCGCAGATCGGGCGCAGCCCGCCCAGCACGGTGCGGGCCCAGGTGCGGGTGAGCCTCAGCGTGAGCGACGCCGGGCCAAGTCGCACGGCGAGGCTGGCCACGGCGAACACCACGGTGGCGCCGTAGAACCAGAGGTTGAACACGGCCGAGCGCAGCCAGATCATCCGCTTCCCCTTGTTGCAGCAGGCGCGGGGGTGGCCGGGCCGGCCGCCTCCTCCTCCCGGGCCACCCAGGCGGACAGGCCCGCCATGGCGCCCAGCCATTTCGCATATTCCGCCGCGAGCAGCCGCAGCGGCACCTGGTCCTGGCCATCGGGCAAATGCGGCACCAGCGGCGCCGGGTGCAGCACCACGGTGGCCGGCAGGGTGCGGCGCAGTTCCCACAGCGCGCGGCGCATGTGATAGCCCGAGGTGACCACGATCAGCGAGCCCATGCCGTGCGCCGCCACCCAATCGGCGGTTTCGCGGGCATTGCCGCGGGTGGAGCGGGCGCCGCGGCCCAGCGTGACCTGGCCGGGGGCGACCTGGGCGGAGACGCTGGCGGCAAGGTTGGCGGCGGCGATGATGTCGGCCAGCTCGCCGCGGCCGGTGCCGGACACGAGCAGGCGCGCGGCGCGGCGCTCGGCCAGCAGGCGCAGGGCCAGTTCCACGCGGCCGGCGCCGCCGGTGAGCACGACGATGCCGTCGCTGGCCGGCGGCGGCAGGCCGCGCTGCCCGGCCTGCGCGGCGAACCAGGCGAAGCCCGCGCCGAGTGCGGCGACGAACAGGGCCGCGGCGAGGAGAAGGGAGCGCACCAAGCCAGGGCTCAGGGGAGCCGGCGCAGCCATGCGCGCACGGCCAGCTGGGCCGCGACATAGCCGATCAGCGCGGCGCTGACGGGCACCGCCGGCAGGGACCAGAGCAGGGTGGGCGGCAGGCGGGCGAGGCTGGCAGCCAGTTCCGCGACGCCCGGCAGCGCCGCCTCGATCGGCAGGGTGCTGACAAAGGGCGCGGCCAGGGCGGCGAGCACCGCGACGACGGGCACCGCCAGGATGAGGCCCGCCAGCCCGCCCAGCCCGGCCGCGCGGCTGGCGCGGCGGGCGAAGCGGTCGGCCACGTAGAAATCGGTGGCGCCGAGGCCGTGCAGGATCTCCACCACCTCCCGCCGGGAGGCCAGCGCGGCGCGGGTGGCGACCACGATGATGCCGGCCGCCACCGCCGCCACCAGCCCGAGGGCCGCCAGCGCGCACAGGCGCAGGCTGCGCGCCAGCAGGCCGAGGCGGCGCACCCAGGGGCCGTGGCTTTCGGTGAGCGTGCCGGGGGCGGCGGCCTCCAGCCGGGCGGCCAGCGCCGGCAGGTCCGGCCCCTCGGCGGTGACGGTGACGGCGACGACGGCGGGCAGCGGCAGGGCAAGCTGCTCCGCGTTGGTGCCGAGCCAGGGGCGCAGCAGGTCGGACAGCTCCGCCTCGGACAGGGGGCGCACGGCGGCGATGCCCGGCGTGCCGCGCAAGAGGGTGATGATGCGGTCGCGCCGGGTTTCGCCCTGGGCCACCGGCGGGGTGGGCGCGGCGGCGGGGCGAGGGATCTGCACGGTGAGGGTGGCGCCGGCGCCCTGCTGCCAGTGGCGGCCCAGCTCCGCGGCGCCCTGGGCGCCGGCCAGCGCCAGGGCGGCGAGGAAGGCCATGCCGGCCACGATCAGCGGCAGCACGCGCCAGCCGGGGGCATGGCGCAGGCCGAGCCCATCCAGCCGGCGGGTGGCCAGGCGAGTGGCCGCGGCCTGGGTCGTGCGCCTAGCCATCATGCACCAGCCGGCCGCGGGCGAGTTCCAGCGCCGGGCCGGGATGGCGATCGACCAGCTGCATGTTGTGGGTGGCGACGATCACGGTGGTGCCCAGGCGGTTCATCTCCTGCAGCAATACCATCAGCCGCCCGGCCTGCACGTCGTCCAGGTTGCCGGTGGGCTCGTCCGCCAGCAGCAGCAGGGGGCGGACGATCACGGCGCGGGCGATGGCCACGCGCTGCTGCTCGCCGCCGGAGAGCAGGGCGGGGCGCATCTCCGCCACCTTGGTCAGCCCGACCCAGCGCAGCATCTCGGTCACATCCGCCCGCAGCTGGCCTTCGGCGCGGCCGGCCAGGCGCAGCGGCAGGGCGACATTGTCGAACACCGTGAGATGGGAGACGAGGCGGAAATCCTGGAACACCATGCCGATGCGCCGACGCAGCGGCGGCAGGTCCTTGCGGCGGGCCTCGCCCACGTCCACGCCCATCAGTTGCAGGCGGCCGCGCGTGGGGCGGGCATGCACGTGCAGCAGGCGCAGCAGGGAGGACTTGCCGGCACCCGAAGGGCCGAGCAGCCAGCGCCAGCCGCCGCCGGGGACGCTGAAGGACAGGTTCTGCAGCACCTCCGGCGCCTCCGCCTCCGCGCCGCCTTCGCCGTAGCGCAGCCCCACGCCTTCCGCCCTGATCATGCCGCGGCCCTCCGCGGCAGGTTGTGCCACCATTCGGCCTCGTGCCGGAAGCGCCCTGGCACGCGACGGACGGTTGCATCCGTGCGGGCGAGCCGCCACCATTGGGTATCGCTGGAATGACCGCATGCGGATCGTCTGCCCCTCCTGCCAGGCCGCCTACGAGGTGCCGGACAAGCTGCTGAGCAGCGGTCCGCGGAAGGTGCGGTGCGCGAAATGCGGCGGCGACTGGATGGCCGAGGCGGAGCCCGAGCCGGTGCCCGCCGGCGGAGAGGCGGAGCCGGAGATGGCGCAAGCCGCGCCGCGTGTGCCGGAGGGGCTGCCGCCGGACGACGAGCCGGACCTGCCGCCCCCGCCGCCCGTGGTGCCGCAGATGCAGCGGGCCGGCGGTGTGGCGGAGGGGGTGGTGCCGCGCCCCGAGGAGAAGCTGGTGCCGGAGCCGGGCGAACGCCCCTCCCGCACGCTGGCGGTGGTGGCGGGGCTGGCCTGGCTGGCGAGCGTGGCCGTGCTGGCCGGGGCCGGCTGGGCGGCGGTGGCGTTCCGCGCCGAGGTGATGGCGGCCTGGGCGCCGAGCAAGCGGCTCTACGCGCTGCTTGGGCTAGGCTAGCCGCTTCACGCCCACGATGCGGCGCAGGGTGCGGGCGGTGCCGGGCAGCAGGCGCGCCGTGTCGCCGGTGCGGTAGCGGATCAGCGGCATCGCCTCGCGGGTGAGGGTGGTGAGCACCAGTTCGCCCGCCTCGCCCTCCGGCACCGGGCGGCCGGTGGCGGGTTCGACGATCTCCGGCAGGAAATGGTCTTCCCACAGGGTGGGGCCGTCCGGTGCCTCCACGCATTCCTGGGCGATGCCGGGGCCCATCAGTTCGGCCACGCCGTAGTGGCTCAGCGCATGCAGGGTAAAGGCGGGGTCGAGCAGTTCGGGCGGGGCGCCGGCCAGGATCGCCACCTGCAGCGGGCAGTCATCCGGGTGCAGGCCCGCCGCGCGCCAGGCGGCAAGCAGGGACTGCATTGCCTGGGGCGTGGCGATGGCGGCCTGGGGTTCCAGCCCCTGGATCAGCGGGACGAGATCGGCGGCCGGCAGGCCCGTGGCGGGGATGGCGGGGCTGCCGTGTTTCTCCGCGCCCGCGATGGCGCCCGCGGCCCAGGGGGAGAGACCGTCCGGCAGGGCCACCAGCAGGGCGCGGCCGGGCTGCACGCCGGCGGCGCGCAGGGAGCGGGCCATGAGGGCGGCCCAGGTTTCGAGGTCCTTTGCCGTGTGGCCCACCAGGAGCGGGCGGCCGGCGGTGGCGTGGACGCGGACGAGGCGCGCCTGTGGCACGGCAAGCATCCCAAGCGGGGGATGGGCGCGCAGGTCGCGCCTTGTGGTGAAGGGGAAGCGGGCGAGGTCTTCCAGGGTTTCCAGGTCGTCCGGGTGGAGCTTGGCGTCCTCCAGCGCGTGGCGTGTGTGGGGCACGTGCTCCCAGGCATGGCGCAGGGACCAGCGCAGGCGCTGGAACTGGAGGGCGCGCAGGCGATCCGTGGGCCAGGTCTCGACGGGTTCGAGGGAGTCTTCGCTGGGGGTCAGCAACGCGGGGAGTCTCCGAAGGAAGGATGTTCTTTTTTGAAAAAAAGAACCAAAAAACTTTTACGACTTTGTGCCGGGAGAACTCGGCACCATTCATAAAAGTCTTTTTGCTTCTTTTTCTTCAGAAAAAGAAGATTCTTTCTTCACTTGAAGAAAACCTCCCCGATCGCGCGGGACTGGCCGCGGAGTTCGGCAATCACCTCCCCGCCCTGGTTGATGACGCGGATGTCGTAGATCCCAGACCGCCCGGCGAGGTGGCGTTCCTCGGCCGTGGCGGTGAGCCGATCCCCGAGCCGGGCCGGGCGGAGGAAGTTGATGTTGCCCCCGGCGGCGACGCATTTGGCGTTGCGGGAGTTGCAGGCGAAGGCGAAGGCGCTGTCGGCCAGGGTGAAGATGAAGCCGCCGTGGCACAGGCCGTGGCCGTTCACCATGAAGTCGCGCACCGGCATCGCCATGCGGGCGGTGCCGGGGCCGACGGATTCCAGGACCATGCCGAGGCCCTGGCTGGCGGTATCCTCCGCCCACATCGCCGCGGCGCAGGCCTCGGCCAGCGCCTGCGGGTCGGCGGGCGGGGACATCAGCGGCCCTTGAACTGGGCGGGGCGCTTTTCCAGGAAGGCGGTGACGCCTTCCTTGTGGTCTTCGGTGCGGCTGGCCATGCCTTGGAGGTCGCGTTCGAGATCGAGCTGCTGGTTCAGGTCGTTGCCGGCGGTGGCGGCGGCGAGGGCGCGGCGGGACATCAGGATGGCCTTGGTGGGCATGGTGGCCAGCTTGGCGGCCATCTTGTGGGCTTCTTCCATCAGCTTGTCGTCGTCGTGCACGCCCCAGATCAGGCCCCATTCGGCAGCTTTCTCGGCCGGAAGCGGCTCCGCCAGCATGACCATGCCGCGGGCGCGGGCGGGGCCGACGAGGTTGGGCAGGAACCAGGTGCCGCCGCAATCCGGCACCAGGCCGATGCGGGTGAAGGCCTGCAGGAAATAGGCGCTGCGGGCGGCGATGGTGATGTCGCAGCCCAGCGCGATGGAGCTGCCGGCGCCGGCGGCGATGCCGTTCACGGCGGCGATGACGGGCATGCGCATCACGGCGAGCTTGCGGGCGAGCGGGTTCCAGGTTTCCTCGATGGAGCTGCCGGAATCGCGCTTGGGCGCGCCCTCGGGCTCCGGCTCCGGCGGCTGGTTGCGGCCGGCGAGGTCGGCCCCCGCGCAGAAGCCGCGGCCGGTGCCGGTGAGGATGAGGGCGCGGCAGCTCTCGTCGGCCTCGGCTTCCAGCAGCTTGTTCATCAGCACCACATGGGTGGCGCGGTCGAGCGCGTTGAGCCGGTCGGGCCGGTTGATCTGCACCACGCGGTAGCCCTTGTGGACTTCCACCAGAACGGGTTCGGTCATGCGCGTTTCCCCTGCGTTTGGGGAAAAGCTTACCTCATCTGCCCAGGAGCACCAGCACCACGCCGGCCACCACCAGCACCAGGCCCTGGATATCCGCGCGCTTCAGCTTCTCGTGCAGGTAGAAACGGCTGAACAGCAGGGTGAACACCATCTCGATCTGGCCCAGGGCGCGCACCAGGGCGACGGGGGCGAGGGCGAAGGCGCTGAACCAGCAGGCGGAGCCGCAGGCCGAGAGCGCGCCGACCCAGGCGGAGCTGCGCCAGGTGCGGAAGGCGGCGCGGAACTGGTCTGGCTCGCGCCACAGCAGGAAGGTGCCCTGCATGGCGGTCTGCATCAGGTTGGTGACGAGCAGGCCGAACATCGCCTTGATGATCACGATGTCCCCAGGCAGCGCCCGGTTGGCTTCCTTGATGAAGATGGCGGTGAAGGCGAAGACGAAGCCGGCGCCGAGGCCGCACAGCGCGGCGGGCTGGAAGGTGGCGGCGATGATGTCCTTCGGGGCCAGGCCCTTGCCGCCCCAGGAGAGCACCAGCACGCCGGAGACGCCCACCAGGATGCCGCCGACGGAGAGCGGCGTGAGCGCCTCGCCCAGCACGATCCAGGCGACGATGGCGCCTTGCACCGCCTCGGTTTTGGCGTAGGCGGTGCCGACGGCGAAGTTGCGGTAGCCGAAGGCCATGATCAGCAGCGTGGTGCCGATGATCTGCAAAAACCCCGCGGCGGCGGAGTTGAGCAGGAAGCCGGCGGTGGGCGTGGGGAGCGGCGTGCCGGTGAGGCCGTAGCCGAGTGCCACGAACAGCAGGCCCACCGGCAGGGCATAGACGTAGCGCACGAAACCGGCGGCGTTCACCGAAAGCTGGCCGCGCAGGCGCTGCTGCAGGGCAGTGCGCCAGGTTTGGAACAGCGCGGCGGTGACGGTGATGGGAATCCAAAGCTCGATCACGCGCACCTCGGCGGCAACGGGAGCGGCAGGCTAGCCCTCGTGGCAGGGTGCCGGAAGCCCGGCGGTGGCGCCTTCGTCACGGTTCCGTGAAAAATGAACGCCGGGTTAGGAACGCCTTTCTGTCGTCCCAATTCGGTGGCAAATTCTCAATTGCGCAGGCCGTGGGTCTGCCAGTGCCAATTTGAAGGAATCCGCCCGTGTCCAAGCTCGCCTTCGCCCTCGCCCTGTTCCTTGGCGCCGCCGTGGTGCTGCCGGTGCTGACGGCCTCGTCCGCCGATGCGCAGTCGCGCCCGGCCGGTTGCCGCTACACCTCCAGCGACGTCTCCAAGGGCTATCGTTGCTGATGACGCGCGGGGGCCGGGGTAACCCGGCCCTCATCGCTCAAGGCTTTGGCGCTCAGGGCTTCTGCGTGTAACGGAAGTCGCAATGGCTGGCGCCGCCCATCAGGGTTTGGGTGCGCTCCAGTTCCAGCTTGGGGTCGTAGCCCTCGCAGAACGCGCCGTCCCGGTTGCAGGACAGGATGGCGCCGAGATCGGCCAGGCCGAGCTCCCGGTACATTTCCGAGTAGCGGCAGCGGACCACGTTGAAGTGGAATTCAGTCTCGGTGGATTTCACCACCTCCGTCCGCAGCGCGTCCTCCGCGGTCCAGAGCGACTGGATGGCGCGGAAATGGTCCAGGCTGGGGCCGTTCGGTGCTCTCTCGGCAAAGCCGGCGGCGGACTGCTTCGCCAGCTTCACCACGGCGTTGGTGAGGATGCGGCGGGCGGTGGCCTCGCCCAGCTCGGCCGTCATCTCCTCGTAGATGCCGCGGGCGAACTCCGCCTCGATGCGGCGGCGGGTGAGGATGGGCATGTCGTCCATGGCGCGGCTCCCGGCGGTGTTGGGGCAGCGTAGCGCGTGATCGCCGGAGGCGGAATCGCCGGAGACGTGAATCACGCGCTCC
>JBIKOJ010000194.1:0-10047 GCA_044358135.1 Acetobacteraceae bacterium
GCGCCCGATCCCGAATGGTGCGGCCAGGACATGGACCTCCGCCCCCGCCACAGGCAAGCTGCGCCGCGACAGACTGAGAGGACCCCACCATGGCCACCCCCCTGCCCAGCTCCGGGCTGCAGCTCCGTTCCCTGCTGCGCGACAGCGCCGAGATCGAGGTGTCGCTCGCCGAAGTGCCCGTGGCCCCGCCCGGCCCCGGCGAGGTGCTGGTGCGGGTGGAGGCGGCGCCGATCAACCCCTCGGACCTCGGCCTGCTGATCGGCCCCGCCGACCTCTCCGCCGGCCGCACCGGCGGCACCAACGCCCATCCCACCTTCACCGCCCCGGTGCCGAAAGCCGCACTCACGGCGATGGCCGCGCGGATCGGCCAGTCCCTGCCGGTGGGCAATGAGGGCGCCGGCACCGTGATCGCCGCCGGCGAGGGCGCCACCCACCTGCTGGGCCGCACCATCGCCATGTTCGGCGGCGCGATGTACGCCCAGTACCGCACCCTGCCGCTCGCCGATTGCCTGGTGCTCGCCGAAGGTGCGACCGCCGCCCAGGGCGCCTCCTGCTTCGTGAACCCGCTGACGGCACTCGGCATGGTGGAAACCATGCGCCGCGAGGGCCACACCGCCCTGGTGCACACCGCCGCTGCCTCCAACCTCGGCCAGATGCTGCTGCGCATCTGCCAGGCCGATGGCGTGAAGCTGGTCAACATCGTGCGCAGCGCCGCCCAGGCCGAACTCCTGCGCGGCCAGGGCGCCAAATGGGTGCTGGACAGCACCGCGCCCGATTTCACCGACCGGCTGGTGGATGCGCTGGCCGAGACCGGCGCCACGCTCGCCTTCGACGCCACCGGCGGCGGCAGGCTGGCCGGCCAGATCCTGGCGGCGATGGAAGCGGCGATCATCCGCACCGCCACCACCTACAGCCGCTACGGCTCCACCGTGCACAAGCAGGTCTATATCTACGGCGCGCTGAACACCGGCCCCACCGAGTTCACCCGCAGCTTCGGCAGCGCCTGGGGCATGGGCGGCTGGCTGCTGATGCCGCGCCTGGCGCAGTTCGGCGCCGAGACGGCCAACCGGCTGAAGGCGCGCGTGGCCGCCGAACTCACCACCACCTTCGCCAGCCACTACGCCGCCGAGATCGGCCTGGCCGAGGCGCTGCGGCCAGAGGCGATGGCGCAGTACGCCAAGCGCGCCACCGGGGCGAAATACCTCATCCTGCCGCAGCGCGGCTGAACGCGGCGCCGGCTCGGAAGGGAAGGCTGGGCTCCGCCCAGACCCGCCAGGGGCCAAGCCCCTGGGTCGCGCTTTATCGAACTCTCGACCATCCGGCTGAAGGCGATGGCATCCTTGGCTTCGGCCTTCGGCTGGGGACCGATGCCCGCCAGGGAGAGCATGGCCGGGAGGTTGCCTTCCAGGGTGAGGTGGGGAGGGCCACCTGGCGCATCGGACGGGCGGACCTCAAGGCGGTGGATGAAGGTGCGGGCACGCTCCCGCAAATCGGGGGCGGTGTCGTCGGCCAGGGCGGCCTCGAGCTCGGCGATTGCTGAGCGATAGAGGGTGGCGGGATCGGCAGGCATGGGCGCGATCGGCGCGGCGGGGGCCGCCTGGTCCTGGTTCAGTTGCGCGAGCTGGCGTTCGAGTTCGGCGAGCCGGTTGCGCAGGCTGGGGCTGCGCTCGCCTTCGGCCAGGGCATCGACGATGTTGGCGATGCGGCGCTCCAGCGTGGCCCTGGCGCGGTTGATGACGGCAACGGCGGTCTGGGCCTCGGCCGACATCCGGGTGTGCTCCTGTTTCAGCGCCTCGACGAAGGTCGCCAGCAGGGTCGGTGCCATCAGCCGCTCGCTCATCGTACGGAACACTAGGCGTTCCAGGCGCGTGCGGTGCAACGAGGTGGTGTTGGCGCAGGAACCGTTGCGGGCTCGCAGGCAGCGCAGATAGCCCTTACCGAGGGTGGTGAACGGTTTGCCGCAGCTGCCGCAGATGACCTTGCCGCTGAGCAGGTGGCGCGGCCGGCGGCGGTCCCAGAAACCGGGGCGATGCTGGTCGGCGGCGAAGGGATCTTTAGATGCGCCATTGGCCTGGAGACGCTGCGCGACGGTGAGCCACAGGTCGTGAGGAACGATCCTCAGGAACTCCGCCGTGGTCTCGACGTGCTCCTCCGACGCGTTGTCACGGCGCACCAGCGCGCCCGTGATGGGGTTCTTGAGGTTCTGGCGCCGGTTCCAGATCAGCCGGCCGTCGTAGATCGGGTTCCGCAGGATGCCGTCCTGCCGCCCGATGCGGCCACGAATGGTGTCCTCGAGCCAGGCACCGCCATTGGGTCCAGGGACGCCCTCGGCATTGAGCAGGCGGGCGATCCGTACCGGGCTGGTGCCGCTGGCGTAGAGCTCGAAGATCCTGCGGACCACCGCCGCCTCGGCCTCCTCGATGCGGCGCAGGCCGCGTTCGACCTCGCCCTGGTCGCCGAGCTGGCGAACGACCCGGTAGCCGTAGGGCGGGTTGCCAGTAGCCCGGCCCTGGCGGATGCGCCCCTCCAGGCCACGATGGGTCTTGGCGGCCAAGTCCTTGAGGTAGAGGCTGGCCATGGTGCCGCGCAGGCCCACGTGCATGTCGGTGACCACGCCCTCGGAGAGGGTCACGATCCGGGCGCCGCGGAAGGTAATGCGCTTGTAGATCGAGGCGACGTGCTCGAGGTCGCGCGACAGCCGGTCCAGGCTCTCGGTGAGCACGATGTCGACGCGGCCGCGCTCCAGTTCGGCGAGGAGGGCGTCGAGGCCCTCGCGTTTGCGCAGGGCGCCGGAGGTGGCTTTGTCAGAGAAGGCGCCGACGACGATCCACCCCTCCCGCTCGGCCCGCAGGCGGCACAGGCGCAGCTGGTCGTCGATCGAGGCGTCGCTCTGCAGGTCGGAGGAGAAGCGGGCGTAGAGGGCGGCGCGCTCGGTCATGACCGGCCTCCTGTTTCGCCGGGATGCAGCTGCGGTTGAGGGCGACGTTTGCGGTAGCCCATGCGGGTGATGGCCTCGGCCTGCAGAGCGTCGATGAGGGTGTTGAAGCTCTTCGCGGCGCCGGTCTGGCCGGCGCGGTTGTAGGCCTCGCTGACCACGCCGGGCGTGATGCCGAGCATGCGCGCCACGAGGGTGGGGTCATGCGGAGCGTCGATGGCGCCTGCGGTGGCCGCCGCGTGCCGGTTGCGGTGGGGACCGAAGCGGATCTTGAAGCGCTGCCGGGTCCGCAGGCCGTACATCTCGCCGTAGGTCTTCTGGCGGAGGTCCTGGCCGTTGTTGCCGATCCACACGGCCGTGCTCTCCCGCCCGTGCAGGAGGAAGGGCCGGACCTCGTCGAGGTAGCGGTCGATATAGGGCGTGAGGTGGGCGGGGAGAGAGAAGCTGTCGTTCTGGCGCGTCTTGACCCGGCTGGGCGGCAGGTCGATGCCCCAGCACCCGTCCCGCTGGCGGCTGAGCTCCGTGCCCAGCTGAAGCCCGGCCATGGAGCGCAGGCGGCGGGCGCGGGCGGCCTCGAGGGCGATGATCAGGCCGTCGCGGAACTGGAGCGCCGCGGCGACGGACGCTCCGGCGCTGGAGGCGGTGTCCATCAGCTTGCAGCCCCAGCGGTAGAGCACGCGTGGGTGCGGCACGACGAGCTGGCGCCGCGTGCGCAGGTGGCGGGGGATGACGCCGCCGCGCGGCCCGCGGACCCAGCGCCAGTCGCGGCCGGGTTCGAGGATCGCCAGGGCGGCGGCGAGCTCCTGGAAGCGGCCGACGATCGTGTAGTCGGCGTTGTCGCAGGCCTGGAGGGCATCGAAGTAGGCGTCGAGCCGCTCCTCCGTGATGCGGTCGCCGGGAGGGATCGCCGGGTCGAGCCGGCCTTCCGCGGCGAGGAACCCGAGCCAGCGACTGTAGCCCTGCGCAAACTTATGCAGGGACGCGTCTGCATAGCGGTCCGCGGGCTTGGGCCGGCGGTGGCGCCGGCTCCTTTCGGTATTGGCGCGCCAGGCCTGCCGGTCGGCCTCCGGCCACTCCGGCAGGGGCAGCGAGGGCCAGATGGCTCTCGCGCCGGTCTTGATGATGTTCACGACCGCCCCCGCGGGCTGCGCGGCCTGTTGTTCGGCGGGAGGAACGGCGAGCGCGGCTTGCTGCCCTTCGGGCGGGTGGGCGGCTTCGAGAGGCTCAGCTCCCCCTTGGTGAGGCGCAGGATGGTGCGGTCGAAGTCCTCGGCGGCCCGTTCCGCCGCGTCCACGGTGTAGGAGTCCAGCGCGGTCTTGATCCCGGTGTGGCTCAGCAGGTGCATGACGCTGGCGAAGTCCCCGGGGTTGAAGTGCAGGTGGAGCTTCGCCGCCAGGCCGCGGAAGTCGTGCGGGGTCAGTTCCTGGCCGGTGACGTGCTTCGTGATGCCCTTCACGGCGTCCCGCATGCCCTGACGGCCGATATGCGGAGTGCCGTGGCCCGGGAAGAGGTAGCCGTCGGTATCCTGCGCCAGGAGGGGGCGGAAGTGCCGCACCCACAGGTCGAGCATCGCCTGGGTGGCCGGGCTGAGGGGGCGCATGATCGGGTTCCGGTTCTTGGTGTTCCCGGCGGCGATGTCGAGGCGCTGGAAGCGGCGGTGGGCAGGGTCATGCGACTGGAGGTGGTCGCCCACCTTCATGGTGATGATGTTCCAGAGGCGCAGCTGGGTGGTGAGCAGCAGCTGCACGGCGAGCGCCCGCATCGCCAGCGAGGTCGCGTCGCGCGGGGCCTCCGGGAGCAGGTCCAAGGCCTGCTGCATGCAGGCGCTGGGCAGCTGCAGCAGCAACTGGAGGCGGTGGGGTTCCATCATCGCGCGGATGCGGTCGCGCCGGCGCGGCGACATGCCCTTGGAGGTGGGGGCCATGTCCCGCCGCCAGCCGCGCAGTGCGCCGATCTCCGCCTCGGGGAGCTTCGCCTCGTACTTCGCCAGCATCAGCAGTGCCTCCAGGGCGTGGAGCACGCCGGGCCAGGGCTTCTGGCCGCGGAGCTCGAAGAGGAATTCCATCGCGTCGTGCGCGCGGTCCGGCGGCTGGACCAGGTCGGTCACGGCGTTGATCTCCGCGATCGGCACCGAGCCGGATGCCACGAGCGCGGACGCCGCCCAGCGGACGTGGCCGAGGCGCGCCTGCACGGAGATCGGGCGCAGGCCCGCGCCCCGCGCGATGGCCGCACCCGTGGTGTCCGTCTCCCCGGACGCCCGCTTGTTCTGGCTGCTGTGGCGACCGGAGAAGGGACGGCTGCGGGCGCCGAGCCGCACCCCGAAGCGGGCGAGGTCGGCCTGGAAGGCGGGCGTGAACGCGTCGAGCGGCAGGATGTACTGGTGGTTTGCGCCGGGCATTTCGAGCTGGATCGCCGGCCACCCCGGAACGGTGGCCGCGAAGCGGTTCCAGGCGCGGCGGCAGGAGCCGGCGAGGCGCTTGGGCTCGCCGATGAGGGTGCGGGCTTCCAGCCACATGCAGAACTCGGCGAAGACCGCGTTGGTGAGCTGGTCAGGCTCGATCCGGCGGAGGGCGCAGAAGTCGGCGAGCTTGGCCAGCGGCGCCTTGGCGCGGCTCTCGATGGGGTCGAGCAGCGCGTGCCAGGCGGGCGACATGGGCGCGTCGCAGGCGTCGATCACGCCCAGCCGCTCCATGGCCTCGCGCACGGCGCTGCGGTAGGCGCGGATCGTGTTCTCGCTGAACCCGAAGGCCGACGGGGACGGTGCCAGCAGGCGTGCGCGGACGACGCCGGGGAGGAGGACGATCAGCTGCGCGGGGTCGCCCAGCATGTCGGCGACGCGCTGCAGCCGGCCCTTCAGGAGCGCACGGCTCTTTGCCGGCAGATCGGTCCAGTTGTCCACGGCGGCGATCGCCGCCGCGAGGGTCGGCACGGTGGAGTTGGCGGGGGTGGCGGTGGCGGACGGGGGCTGGTTCAGGTGCATCGTCACGGTTCTCCTGTGGGGGTCTCTAGTCCAGTCGGCTGCACGATGAAAAGCACTCCGGCACCAAATATTCGAGTCGAGCAAACATGAGGCGTCAGTTCCAGGCCAATTGGATAGAATTGTTCGCACTAAAGACACGCATGTGATTGATAGATTGGCTTCCATTAATTGGAAGTGGAATTCGTATTGAGGGCGTCACTGTCCTCGCCTGCCGACTGCGGTTCTTCCTGCGGCTCGGCGATCCCGCTCGGCTTCGTGCGGTAGCGCTTCGGGAGGCGCTTGAGCGCACGCGCGCGGACCTGCTCAGCGGCGGACGTGGCGGAGATGCGGTTGATCCCCAGCACCTTGGTCGTGTCCTGCTTGCCCTGGCGGATGCGCCGGCGGATCGTCTCGGGTGAGACACCGAGCACCGCCGCCAGCTCCGTGGGCGTCAGCAGGCTCGGGAGGCGCTCGAGCAGATCCTGGTGGTTGTCGGCTGCTGGCCCGGCGGCCTCGCTGAGATCCGACCCGCTGGGGGCCACTGCCGACGGCAGGAGAGACCCGATCCCGGGCCGCGTGAGGCCGGTGCGCGAGCGCTTATTCATCCCGCGCATGCGAGGCGTCGGCCCCGGCGCCATTGCCATTTGTCGGCGCAAACAGCCGCCGCGCCATGTGGCGCCCCAGCGCGCGAACCAGGTCCTGGAGCGCTTGGTCGCCCTCGGGGCCGTCCAGAAACTCGACCAGGATCACCGGCTCGCCCGCCTTGCGGCGGTGCGGCCGAACCGGTTTCGCGGGGGTGGTGGCGCCGTTCATGACGACCCGACCAACTACGCGGTCGAGGGCCGCTTCGCAGCAAGCCAAGCGTGCGAAAGGTCGCCAGATCGTGTCGCGCCGACGAGGCCTGGGGGCAGGTAAACGCAAAAACCCCCACCGGCGCTGGGCCGGTGGGGGTTTCTGCTAGTCGGTGGGCACGAGCGTGCCTGGCTGCGGGATCCACGCCCAGGTCACCATGCCCTCGACCCGGAAGCCGGGGCCATCATGCCGGGGAGTTCCCGTTCGGGAGGGCGGAACACGCAGCGCTTCCTGGTGCTCCGCCTTGGTCGACAGGGTCAGCAGCCAGGTCACGCCGTGCTGGATCGCCACCTCGCGCACCGTGATCTCGGAGAGCCGGTCGCGCTGTCGGCGCACGATGACCCGGCTGCCCAGGGCAAGGGGCTCGCCGGAACCGAGAGGGCGGCACGCGAGGATGGAGCCAGCCGGATAGGCGGCCTCGGTACCGGGCGTGCCGACGCGGACGGCGAAGCCGCCGACACCGAGCGGCGCGGCGATCGCCGGCAGGGCCAGCACGATCCCGGGGGCCAACGTGTTGTCCGCACGATCTTCAACCCACGCGCCGGCCGCGGCCTCCGCCGTGACGGCGACCATGCGGGTCGGGTCCTGCGCGGGCCGGGACGCCGCCGTATGGAACGAAGGTACCCTGCGGCCTGTCAGCTCCTCGAAGCTCAGGTCGTCGAACTGGTCGAGGATGGCCTCGATGACCGGCAGCGACAGGGACGCGCTGCGGCCGGCGAAGAAGTTGTAGATCGCGTTGGCGTTGGTGAGCCCGAGCGTTCGGGCAAGGTCAGCGGGCGTGATGTCGAGCCGGTCGATGAACGCCTGGAGCGCCCTGCGGCGACGCTGCGCCGCGGCTTCCGTCGCGGAATGCCGGCGGCCGCGCCTGGGCGGGCCGGCCGGCGGGAGTGTTGGTCATGGAACATCCATTGGGATGCGCCGCCTCCCGTCTCCCTGGCGCACGGCGAGGCCGTGGCCGCAGACGGCGGAACGCACGCATTCGGGCCGGCGGCCGGGCAGACCCGGCACGCGGCTGGCTGAAATGTCGCGGAGAGGAAGGGCAGCGGGGAAATGTCTGCCATACACATATGGGGGTCGATTTTCGTTCTTCAAGCATAACCACACGATCGTGTGACAAGAAAATCAGTTGAGTGCCAGTAATGCACGATATACCGATGAGGTCATGCAAAGCATTCCCTCGCCCCGATTCGCTCCCCCCGCGCCCGCTCCTCTCACCAGGGAAATGGCGGCGGCACGGCTACGCGCCGGGATGACGGTTGAGGAGCTGATGGAGATCATCCGCGCCGACGTCACTCTCGACCCGGCCATCCTCGCCAGGATGGAGGTGGAGGTTGACCGCCTCCATCGTGCCGACCTCGGGACGCCGGCGATGCGCGTGGTGACGGCCCTGCAGATCCTCATCCATCTTGAGCGGTTGCCCCAGGAATGCCGCGCGGTGGACGTGCCCGCCTTGGCCACGGCTGCGGCGCAGGTGTTCTTCGGCGATGCCTCGCGTGAGCGCGCTATCACGAACTTCCTGTCATTGGTGGCGCCCTACCAGCAGGGCCTGGCGTTCACCGGTGCTGCGACAGTGCGGATCGAGGCGCTGCGGGCCGCCGCGCGCGCGGCGCGCCGGTTGGCCGGCCCGCTGCAGCGGCTCAACGCCGATGAGGTGTTTGCGAGGATATCCCCGAATCTGCGCAGCCTCGCGGAATTGGCACACTCCGATGCCCCGGCGGAGACCCCGCTTTCGGGCAGTTCGATGCCCCTTACCGACCCGTTCCTCCGCGGCACGATCGGTGGTCGCCGGCTCGGCCGGCTCGCGATCCTGCGCGACGTGCTGGCCGGGATCGAGGCGGTTGCGCTTGCCCACGCTCCACCGCGCCACCGCGGGCTGGCCACCCTTGGCCGGGATCTGGAGATCGTGGCGCGACAGCTCCGCTTGCTGCGGGAGGCCATGGCCATCCTGGAGGAGCGCCTCCTGCGCGGGCTGGTACCGGCGCGCATGGGCGACATGGCGCAGGGGCCCATGGTGGCCCTGGTGCGGCTGCTGGAGGGCTTCGCCGAGGCCGCCGACGCGGCGGCGCATACCATGCCAGTGCCGATGGGCCGGCCCAAGACCTCCGATCCCCTGCTGCTCGGCGTGGAGCGACTGGCTCTGCTGTGGCACGAGGTGCGAGGCACCCCCCCCAGGACCACCAGGAAGAAGGGCGGCTTCTGCGACCTGTGCCTTCATCTGCTCGGCCCCAAGGGACTGGGGTTCAAGGAGTCCGCGGTCCTGGGCGTTGTCCGCCAAGTTGTTCTCGCGCGCACCCGGTTGGCCACAGGATAGCCTCCCGACACGAAAGGCCGGGTTTTCGCACGCCGTGACCTGAGACGGTGCCTCTCCCTAGCCCTATCCCAGCAGGGCCGGGAGTACCGGCCGCCCCGGTTGCCGCTCGGCCTCCGCAGCGGCAAGCGCGGCCCCCACCCCGGGCCACCTGGGGAAAGCCTGCCTCGCCCGCCGTGCGGTCCCGGCCACTCCGGCGCCAGCGGATACGAGCAGGAGACGGAGGGCCGCTGCTGGCGCGCAGCCAAGCGAGACGAAGCCGGGTGCTCACCCCTCGCGGAGAGGCCAAGGACACCACCGACGTGGTGGACTTCATGAACGAGGCCCCGAAGGTGCTGGAGGCCTTCCGCCAGTACTACGACACGGCCGAACTGGCGGAGGTGAGCGACCCCAAGGTGGTGCTGGACCTGCGCAACAAGCTGGACGCCACGGCCTACTACGACCAGTTCGAGGTTGACCGCGTGGTCGCCGTGGCGGTGAACCCGAAATCCACCCAGGCCCAGCTGGATGCCGCGATCTGCCCGGTGAGCAACCGCCTCCTCACCCGCTTCAAGCAGGCCCGCCACGCCGGGCAGGCGGAACCGGAGGGCTCCAAGGGCCACCAGGAGGCGACGGACACCCAGGCCGCCCTGATCCTGTTCAAGGCCGACCTCGGCAGCTACGTGCGCGTCTACGGGTTCCTCGGCCATATGTTCAACTAAGGCAACACGGCGTACGAGCGGCTCTACCTCTTCGCCAAGATGCTGTTGCCCCTGCTGGACTACGGCCGCGAACGCGACGGCATCGACCTCTCAGCCCTGCGCCTGTCCCACCATCGGATGTAGGACCTGGGCCAGCAGAAGCTGAACCTCATCAGCGACACCCCGGCCGTCTCGCTGACCCCCGTGACGGAGCTGGGCTCCGGCCAGGTGCAGGACCGCCAGAAGAAGCGCCTCGACGAGATCATCGAAGCGCTGAATGACCTCTTCGTGGGGGACCTGACCAACGGCGACA
>JBIKOJ010000195.1:0-10013 GCA_044358135.1 Acetobacteraceae bacterium
GGGGCAGGTGCTGGCCGGGCCGTTCGTGGGGGCGATCTTCGCGGATCTCGGGGCCGAGGTGATCAAGGTGGAGCGGCCGGAGGGGGGCGACGATGCGCGGCGCATGGGGCCGGATTTCCGGCATGGCGATGCGCTGACCTTCCATATCTTCAACCGGGGGAAGGCGAGCCGGGCGATCGATCTGCAGAGCGCGGCCGGGCGGGCGGAGTTGTACGCGCTGGCGGAGGGGGCGGATATCCTGGTGCACAATCTGCGGCCGGGCGTGCCGGAGGCGCTGGGGGTGGATGGGCCGACGCTGTGCGCGCGGTTTCCGCGGTTGATCCATGGGGCGATCTCGGCGTTCGGGCATCTGGGGCCGATGGCGATGCGGCCGGGGTTCGAGCCGTTGCTGCAGGGGTTTTCGGGGCTTTCGAGCCTGAATGGCGGCGAGGGGGATCCGCCGATGCGCGCGGCGCCCTCGCTGTGCGACCAGGGCACGGCGATGTGGGTGGTGATCGGCGTGCTCTCCCTGCTGCATCGGCGCAGCCTGACCGGGCGGGGCGGGATGGTGCAGGGTTCGCTGTTGGAGACGGCGCTGATGTGGGCGGGGCAGAAGGCGGATGCCTGGGTGAATTTGGGCGCCTTGCCGGACCGGCATCGCAGCGGGCATCCCAGCCTGGTGCCCTATGAGGCGTTCGAGGCGGCGGACGGGCCGGTGCTGATCTGTGCCGGGAATGACCGGCTGTTCGCCAAGCTGGCCGAGGCGTGCGGGCATGCGGAATGGGCGGCGGATGCGCGGTTTGCCACCAACCGGGCGCGGCTGGTGAACAAGGCGGCGCTGTTCGGGGTGCTGTGCCCGGTGCTGGCGGCCCAGCCGCGCGCGCATTGGGTGGCGGTGCTGGAGCAGGCCGGCGTGCCGGTCTCGCCGATCAACACGCTGCCGGAAGCGCTGGCGGAGCCGCAGGTGCAGGCGTTGGGGATGTTGCAGGCGGTGCCGGGCGAGGATTACCGGCTGACGGCGCTGCCGATCTCGGTGGATGGGGAGCGGCCGCGCATCCGGGGTGGCGCGCCGAGGTTGGGTGTAAGCGGGGGGTAACCGAGGGCGTTCTAGGCTGGCGCCATGAATGCATGGATGGCGCCGGCGATCGGAACCGCGCTGGGGCTGTCGCTGGCCGCGGCGGCGGCGGCGCTGGTGCTGCCGGAGAAGCCGGTGCTGGATATCGCGCCGCTGGTGCAGCGTTGGTTGCAGCCTCGGCCGGTGCCTGATGTGGCGAAGGCGGTTGTGCCGCCGGCGCCGGTTGCCGTGCCTGCGCCCTCGCCGGCCCCGGTGGCCACCGCGCCGCGGGTGCAGGCGCCGCCGGTGCCGCGGCCGGCCCCGCCGCCGGTGGCCGAGCCCGACCCGCCCTTCGGGATCGAGGGGCTGCTGCGCCCGCCGCCGGGGACCTGGTACACCGGCACGGGGTTCTTCGTGACCAGCCGCGGCACGCTGCTGACGGCTGAGCACGTGGTGCGCGGCTGCGCGCAGGTGCGGGTGATGTCCCCCTTCATGCGGCCGGAGAACGCCCGCATCCTGGCCACCGATGCCAGGAACGATGTGGCGGTGCTGGAGATTCCGAACCTGGCCTCGCCGGGCTGGCTGGCGATCGCCCCGCCCTCGCGCGATGCCAGCCGGTTGCTGGTGCTGGGCTTTCCGCACAACGCGCTGCCGGATACGCCGAACGAAACCTGGGCGCGGATGACGAACGCCTCCTTCGGCCCCAGTTCGCGGGTGCAGACGGACGCCTCGCGGCTGCTGTGGTTCCGCAGCACGGTGGTGACGCATGGCTACAGCGGCGGGCCGGTGGTGGACGTGGCGAGCGGGCGGGCGGTGGGCATGGTGTTCGGCGGCATCGATCCGCAGAAGATGCCGCGGCTGGAGGGGCAGGACACGGTGGGGCTGAAGCTGGGGCCAGGGGCCGTGCCGATGCTGGCGCTGCTGTCGCAATGGGCGGTGCGCGAAGGGGTGGTGCCGGTGGTGATGGGGGTGGAAAGCGCGCTGGAACTGACGCGGAAGGCGACGGTTCGGGTGGTTTGCACGAAGTAAGGAAGTCTTCTTTTTGTGAACAAAAAGAAGCAAAAAAACTTTATGAATTGGGCCTCGTTCTAAATTTATAAAAGTTTTTTGGTTCTTTTTTTCAAAAAAGAACATCCTTGATTTCTGCGATTGCGATCCCGCTTTCCCCCGCCACGGCGTAGAGCAGGAACACTCGCCCGTCTTCTTCGAAGATGGCGGGATCGCGCAGCTGGTTCACGTGGCCGTAGGCGGTGCTGCGGATGCTGGGGGTGGCCGGGGCGTCGGCGCCCTCCCAGGGGTGTTCGGGCTTGAGGACGGTCTGGGCGGGGGATTCCCGCCAGGTGGTCCAGTCGCCTGACGTGTCGATGGTGCTGTGGAGGATGGATTCCGGCGCGTCGCCGACCTGGGTCCAGAACACGTGCAGGGTGGGGCCGCGCACCAGCAGGGCGGCGTGGCGCATGTTGGGGTTGAACAGGGTGGGGCCTTCGGTGAAGCCGGAGAGGCCGTCGGCGCTGCGGGAGATCACGCCGGGCATGGCCAGGGCGTAGGTTTGGCCCTGGTGCGGCCAGATGCGCATGTAGGTGCGGCCGAGGAGTTCGGGGCGGGCGTGGAAGGTGATGCCGTCGTTCGAGAGGGCGACGCGGGAGGCCTGGTGGCCGACGCCTTCCAGGCCGTGGAAATACATGGTGATGCGGCGGCTTGCGTGGTCCACGTGCACGTCGGGCGAGGCGATGTGGGGGGTGGTGGCCTCTGTCAGTACGTCGTGGGAGATGATCATGCCGGCGCGGCGCATGCGGGCTTCCACGAGGGCGAGCTGCTCGGGCGTGGCGGGCGGGGGCGTGGTGGGGAAGTGGCTGTCGTTCAGGTGCAGCGCGCCGGGGGCGTGGATGCGCCAGGGGCCGGTGAGGCTGTCGGCGTAGGCGAGGCGGATCCAGCTGCCCTTGTGGTCGGCGAAGTAGAGATAGTAGCGGCCGAGGGGGTTGGGGATCCAATCCGGCACGCGGATCAGCGAGGGGCCCTGGATGTTGGGGCCGAGGCTGTCGTGCAGGTCCGGTCCGATGATCGGGCGATCGAGCAGGCGGGTGATGTGCATGGGCGGCTCCTGAAGCCGAGCCTAGCGCAACAACCCCTCAGGCGGAATCGGATGATTGGCTCCGTTTGCTCGTCAGCGCCGGCGGCCGCGAGCGCCGAGCAGTCCGACCATGCCGAGGGCGAGAAGAGCCAGCGAAGCGGGTTCGGGGGTGGTGACGTCGAGCTGAGCGTTATCGAAAGCGAGGGTGGAGAACTCGTTGAAGACAAACCAACCATAGCGGTTGCCACCGACGCCGCCCAGCACGTCAGAGGTGGAGATTGTCCAGGTATTCACCAGCACGTCGGTTTCGTCATAGATGCTGAGGTCGGCGGCGAGGCTGCCGAGATTGTCGTAGAAGTGGGTCTGGAACGTGTACCAGCCGGTCTGCGAAATGGCGATCGGGGCTTGGCCCTGGGTCTTGGGGTCGCCGCTTCCGGGATTGCTGTTATTGCTGACGCTGAGGACGAAGCGGTCTGTGTTGGCGCCGGGGCCGGTGCCGTCGTTGTAGAACCCCGCATGGAAGATGAAGTCGCGAAGGTGGATGCCGGCGGCGTTATTGATTGCCGAGGAGAAGTCAAACCGCGTGTTGTTGGTCCAGCCGCCGCCGACATCGAGATAGATGTCGATCGAGGAGGTGTATTCCTGGAATGCGGTGGGCACAGCATTCCCGGCGCCGTAGTTATAGCCGCCCCAGCGGGTGAAGGTGGCATCGCCGGAGCCGGCTGCCGGGTCGCGCGTGGCATGAAAGCCACCCGCAGCGGAGGGGATGCCGGCGGTGCCCGAGGGAACGCGGACGGTGTTCTCCCAGCCCGCGGCGTCGGTCTCGAAGCCGTTGCTGTAGAGGCTCACGGCCGCGGCGGGTGATGCCAAAACGAGGGTGAGACCCAGTGCAAGGATGGGGAGCGCGGTGCGGGGGGAAGCGGCTGGGCAGGTCACGGGTTCATCTTCCTGCTTCAGGTGGTCTTCGCGGGACGGCGAGGCGGAAAAACCCAGCTGGGCTCGGCGCCAGGGGCTTAGACCTGTCGGCACGGGGCACGCGCAGGGCGCGCCGGACGAAAACGGGGAGGATAGAAACCCCTCGATCCGATCCAATCGGAAGCTGAACCTTTGCGGCACCCAGCATCCGATGGTGTGTCGATAAGCAATTTTTGTGCCACCGACGGACTGGCAGGCATTTCAGGGCTTTGCACCAATCACGCGGCGCGTTAGGCTCCCAAGTGTAAAGGAAACCTACAATGCGCGATGCAGGCTGCTGCGGCGCCGGGGCGTGAAAACCTGGCACATTGCATGAAGTTTCAAGGCGTTGCCGTCCAGGTTTGAGAGTGTGCGGGATGTCGGATTCCTGACAGCCCACAAGCGGCACGTCCCGGCCGACCTGCCGCGCCGAGGCCAGCGCACCCATTTGCCGGGCCGGACGGCCACCGCCATACTCCGAAACCTTCTAGCCGGAGCCAGCCCATGTCCAACCCCGCCCCCCTCGAAACCCTGCGCCAGTGGCACCCCGAGTTCACCGCGCTGCGGCAGGACATCCACGCGCACCCCGAAATCGGCTTCACCGAGACGCGCACGGCGGCGATCGTGGCGGCGAAGCTGAAGGAATACGGGATCGAGGTGCATACCGGCATTGGCGGCACCGGGGTGGTGGGCGTGCTGCGGCGCGGCAACGGCCAGGCTTCGATCGGCATCCGGGCGGATATGGATGCGCTGCCGATTCATGAAGAGACGGGCAAGCCCTATGCCTCCACCGTGCCGGGCGTGATGCATGCCTGCGGGCATGATGGGCACACCACCATCCTGCTCGCCGCGGCGCGCTGGCTGGCACAGCACGGCGATTTCAACGGCACGGTCAATTTCATTTTTCAGCCGGCGGAGGAAGGCCTGGGCGGGGCGCTGGCGATGCTGAAGGACGGGTTGCTGGAGCGGTTTCCCTGCAATTTCGTCTATGGGCTGCACAACTCGCCGGGCATGGCGTTGGGCAAGTTCGCCATCCGGCCGGGCCCGGCCATGGCCAGCGGTGCATTCTTCGACATCACCATCCGTGGCCGTGGCGCGCACGGGGCGCTGCCGGAGATGGGGATCGACCCGGTGCTGGTGGCCTGCCACCTGAACACGGCGCTGCAGAGCATCGTCTCCCGCAACGTGCCGCCGGCGGAGACCGCGGTGGTGTCGGTGACCGTGATCCAGGGTGGCGACGCCTATAACGTGATCCCCGATTCCGCCGTTTTGCGCGGCACGGTGCGCACGGCGCTGCGCTCCACCATGGAACTGGTGGAAGCGGCGATGAAGCGGATTGCCCCCGGGGTGGCGGCGGGGTTCGGGGCGACGGCGGAGGTGGATTTCCGCTTCATCTTCGCCCCGCTGGTGAACGATGCGCAGGCCACCGACGATATCGTGGCGGCGGCGCGGGCGGTGGTGGGGGAGGAGAATGTTTCCACCACCAACGGCTTCATCATGGCGTCGGAGGATTTCTCCTTCGTGATGGAGAAGGCGCCGGGGGCCTACATCAACCTGGGCAACGTGGCACCGGGCGAGGCGGGGGCCACGGGGGTGCAGGTGCACAACCCCGGCTACGACTTCAACGACGCGGCGATCCCGCTGGGGGCGGCGATGTTCTGCGAGCTGACGCAGGCGAAGCTGCCGCGCGGTGTCGACTGATGGAGGCCGGGCTTCTGCGGGTGCTGCGCGCGGCCGATGCGGCAGCCGGGTGGCACGTGGCGCAGCGGCGCAAGGGCGACGCGCAGGAGCCCTACGTCAACCACCTGCTGGAAGTGGCGCGGCTGGTGGGCGAGGCGACCGGCGGGCGCGACCCGGACCTGGTGATCGCCGCCCTGCTGCATGATGCGATCGAGGATTGCGAGATCGCGCCGGCCACGATCGAGGCGGAGTTCGGCGCCGATGTGCGCGCGCTGGTGCAGGCGGTGACGGACGACAAGAGCCTGCCAAAGGCCACGCGCAAGCAGCTGCAGATCGACCATGCCGCCGGCAAGCCGCGCCGCGCCAAGATCCTGAAGCTGGCCGACAAGACCAGCAATCTGCGCGTCATGGCGGCCAGCCCGCCGGCGAACTGGCCGGTGGCACGGCGGCTGGACTACGTGGAATGGGCGCGGGCGGTGATAGCGGGCATCCGCGGCACGCATCCGGAGTTGGAGGCGCTGTTCGACGCGGCGGCGGCGCAGGCGGAGGCCGTCGCACGCGGCCAGGCCGCGGAAGGTTGCGGAAGTAGGTAAAAGGTAACCATCGGTATCTCATTCTGCGCTCTCGAGCGTGGAGAATTTGAGATGCGGTCCTTGTTCCGGTTGGAGTGCCCCTCGCGGAGCGCCTGGCGACGCTTGGCGTTTTCCATGGGCGGCGCGCTGGCACTCTGTGCGGCCTGGCTCTTCCCGGCCGCGGCGCAGACGGTGAATGCCACCTGGGTGGGCGCCAATCCCACCGGTGGCTCGGTGACCCGCACGATCCTCACCGGCCCCGGGGCGCCGCAGACGACCGCCACGCTTGGGGTTGAGCGGTTCGACATGCAGTACAACAGCGGATCGGTGGCCAACACCTTCGTGGGCAGCGGGCTGCCGGGCCGGTTCTATGCGTTCTGCATCGAGCCGCGGCAGACGATCAACGCGAACCTGGCGGTGAACTACAACTTCGTGCCGCTGGACCAGGGCACCACCAATCTTGGCGGCATGGGGGCGGTGAAGGCCGGGTTGATCGCCGAGCTGTTCGGGCGCTGGCTGCCCAACCTGGATGCCTCCATCACCAGCGTGCAGGCGTCTGCGCTGCAGGTGGCGATCTGGGAGATTGTGCGCGAGGTTCCCGGCAACCCGCTGGATGTGTTCGCCGGCAACATCTTCTTCGCCACGCCGGAATCGCCGGCCGGTACGATGGCGCTGGCGCAAACCTATGTGCAGTCACTGACCGGGAGCGGGCCGCGGGCGCAGGGGCTGTATGCGCTGAACAACGGCACGATGGGCGACCCGCGCGTGGGCGCGGGCACGCAGGACCTGCTGGTGCAGATTCGGGTGCCGGAACCCGGCACGATGGCGTTGCTGGGGGTTGGCCTGGTTGGCCTGGCCGCACTGCGGCGGCGGCGGCGGATGGACTGATCCGTCGGGCATGGCATAGTCGCCCCCTGATCACGACCAGGGGGCTGCCCGCATGTCTGCGCTTGAGACCATCCGCACCTTCCACGACGAGCTGACGGCGATTCGCCGCGATTTCCATGCCCATCCCGAGATCGGCATGGAGGAAACGCGCACGGCCGGGATCGTGGCCGAGAAGCTGCGCAGCTGGGGCGTTGAGGTGCATGAGCGGGTGGGCCGCACCGGGGTGGTGGGCATCCTGCGCAATGGCGACGGGCCGAGCGTGGGGCTGCGGGCGGACATGGACTGCCTGCCGATGGACGAGCAGACCAACCTGGATTACCGCAGCACCAACCCCGGCCGCATGCATGCCTGCGGGCATGATGGGCACACCACCATGCTGCTGGGGGCGGCGAAGTACCTCGCCCAGACGAAGAACTTCAAGGGCACGGTGACCTTCATCTTCCAGCCCGGCGAGGAAGGCATGGGCGGCGCGCTGGCGATGCTGGAAGACAAGCTGTTCGAGCGTTTCCCCTGCGATGCCATCTACGCCATGCACAACCGGCCGGGCATGCCGGTGGGCGAGTTCGCCATCGCGCCGGGGCCCTCGGCGGCCGGTGGGGCGTTCTTCGACATCCATGTGACCGGGCGCGGTTCGCACGGCGCGCGGCCGGAGGCGAGCATCGATCCCGTGCTGGTTTCCAGCCACATCACCACCGCACTTCAGAGCATCGTGGCGCGCAACATCGCGCCGGCGGATACCGCGGTGCTGAGCGTGACCAAGATCGTCGGCGGTGACGCCTACAACGTGATCCCGCAGACGGCGACCATCTCCGGCACCTGCCGCGCCTTCAAGCGCGAGGTGATGACGCAGATGGAAGAGGGCATGAAGCGCATTGCCAAGGGCGTGGCCGAGGGTTTCGGTGCGACGGCGGAGGTGGATTTCCGCTTCATCTTCGCGCCGCTGATCAATGATGCCGACCGCACCACGGAACTGGCCGATGCCGCGGCGCTGGTTTCCGGCAACGACAAGGTGGACCGCACCAAGCCGCCGGGCATGGGCAGCGAGGATTTCTCCTTCATGATGGAGAAGGTGCCGGGCGCCTATATCCAGGTGGGCAATGGCGAGAGCGCCCAGCTGCACAACCCCGCCTACAACTTCAATGACGAGTGCACGCCGTATGGGTCGGCGCTGTATGCCACCATCGTGGAGGAGAAGCTGAAGGCGTGATGCGGGCGCCCTGATGCGGACAATCGGGCGGGGCACCCTGGTGGTGTCCTGCCAGGCGCGCGACGACAATCCGCTGACCGGGCCGGCCTTCATGCGCGCCATGGCGCTGGCCGCGGTGCAGGGGGGCGCGGCGGGCATTCGCGCCGAGGGCGTGGCCGATATCGCGGCGATCCGCGCGGCGCTGGATGTGCCGGTGATCGGGCTGGTGAAGCGGTGGGATGCCGCATTCGAGGTCTATATCACCCCGGCCTTCGGCGATGCGGCTGCCATCGTGGCGGCCGGGTGCGATGTGGTGGCGCTGGATGCCACTTCCGGCACGCGCGATGGTGAGCCGGTCGCCGCGCTGATCCCGCGCATCAGGCGCGAGCTGGGCGTGGCGGTGATGGCGGATATCGCAACGGTGGAGGAAGGGCTGGCGGCGGCCGCGATGGGGGCGGATTACGTGGGGACCACGCTGGCCGGCTACACGCCGGCGCGGGCGGCGACCGAGGGACCGGACCTCGAACTGCTCGCCGAACTCTGCGCGCGCTGCAAGGTGCCGGTGGTGGCGGAAGGGCGGTTCGAGACGCCGGCGCAGGTGGCGCGGGCCTTTGCCCTGGGGGCGCATGCGGTGGTGGTGGGCACCGCCATCACCAATCCGCGCGAGATCACGCGGCGGTTTGCCGCCGCTCTGCCCGCATGAATTTCCTGGGCATCGATGCCGGCGGCACTGCGGTGCGCTGGGCGGTGTGCGGGCGCGACGGGGCGCTGGTGGCGCGTGGGGAATCTGCGCCTGTCACCGGCCATCTGTTCCTGCCAGAGGCGCGCGCGGGGTTCGAGGCGTTTGCCGGCGAGCTGGGGGCTGCGGTGGCCGATCTGCGCATCGGGGCGGCGGTGGCGGGGGTCACCGGGCTGACGGGCGACTCACCGGAGGCTGAGGCGGCGCGGGGGTTGCTGAGTGAGGCGCTGCGGCTCGATCCCGCCCGGATTGAGGTGCAGGACGATCTGTGGATCGGATATCGCGCCGTGTTCCAGCCGGGGCAGGGGCATCTGGTGTATTCCGGTACCGGATCGGTTGCGATGCACATGCGCGAAGATGGCTCCGTGCTGCGCGTGGGCGGGCGGGGCATTTTGATTGACGATGCCGGCTCCGCCTTTGCGATCGGGCGGGCGGCGTTGAACCTGATGTATCGCCGCATCGACCGTGGCGAGGACCCGGGCCATTTGGGCCGGGCGCTGTTCGCGGCGGTGGGCGGCCAGAGCTGGAATGCGGTGCGCGCCCATGTCTATGGCGGCGGGCGTACGGCCGTGGCGCTGCTGGCTCGCGCGGTTGCCGGGGCGGCGGAGGCTGATCCCGCCGCACTCGCGGTGCTGCAGGAGGCCGGGGCGGAACTGGCTGTGCTGGCCCGTGCGCTGATCGCCCGGGAAGGCCCGCGCGACGTGGTGGTGCTGGGCCGCGCGGCCGGGTTGCACCCGGCGATTCTGGAGGCGATGGGCGCGGCGCTGCCCGGCGTGGCGCTGCGCATGGAGATCGCCGATGCGGCCCTGGCGGCCGCCCGGCTGGCTTGCGCGCGCGCGCGAGCCGGCGCAGGCTGACACCCTCTCGATCACGACAAATACGGCAGGAAA
>JBIKOJ010000361.1:0-2860 GCA_044358135.1 Acetobacteraceae bacterium
GGCGGTGCGGGCGCTGATGCGCCAGCCCATCCAGCGGGCTGTGACGGCCTCGATCGCGTCGGCGATCACCTTGCCGGTGGCCAGTTCGTTGGCGACGTCGTCGGCGAAGTGGCGGCCGTGCCGGCTACCCGGCAACCCCGCGGAAAACTTGGGGTTTTCCTGGCCGTCTCATCAGCGGAGAGCGGTTCGCCCCTAGGGTGGTGGCGTAGGATAGGGAACTGGAAGCGAAAACTCTCTGTGCGCCGGGGGGCCGCTCGTCGCGCTGTCGCTATGTCTTCCAGGGATTGACCACGGTGATCCCGGCTCGGACGAAATCGTCGACATTTCTGGTGACGACCGCGAGGTCATGAACGATGGCGGTCGCGGCGATCAACGCGTCGGGCTGCGAATAGGTGTAGTTCGACTTCTGGCCATCGTAGATCAACCGTCGCCATGCGAGCAGGACCCGCCCTTCCACGTCCAGAATCCGCGGCCCGAACCACGCCAAGACCCCGTTGCGAAGCCACGCATCCAGTTCAACCCGAAATGTCGGGTCGGTAACGCGCTCGATGCCGAGTTCGATTTCGGCGACGGATACTCGGGATAGATAGCACGCTGCTGGCGGGACCCCCTCGGCCCAGGCGGCTACGTCGCGATGGCATCGCGACCCTTTCCGCAGTTCGGAAATCACGTTGGTATCCAGCAGCCACGCACGCCCGGGGGTTGGCCGGCGACGCGGCCGGTCAGAACTTGACGGCATCGCGCACCAGCGGCTTCTCTCGGACCAAACCCTTGTCGAAGTCGTCCAGTCGAGCGAATGGCCCCGTTCCAAAGAGTGCAGCGAGTGTTGGTGCTGCAGCAGACGGCGACAGCCGAGCGTAGTCTTCGGCCGAGACCACGACGACTGCATCTCGGCCGTGTACGGTTACGTGTTGCGGCCCCGCCTCACGTGCCAGTCGGACTACCTCGCTGAATCGTGCCTTTGCTTGTTCCAGCCGCCACGGCTGGGTGCCGGGAGGCTTTGAAGGGCGATCCGTGGTTGAGCGAGCGGTGCGTGCCATCGGGTGGTTCCTGACCATTCTAGTCAGACATTAGATAGCCCTTGGACGCGCGGGCCGCAATCGCAGATTCCGCAAGGGTCCCGGCTTCGCCGCCGCGGAGTGCTTTTCCAGTCGCGCCTGGGTGACATTTATGCGGTCAAGGGCTTCTTCGCCAGGCTGACCATGAAGCGCCTGAAGCGCGACGTCTTCCACTCCCTCGTCGCGCTCCAGGCCGCCATCAACCGCTTCGTCGCCTAAGCCAACACCGAGCCAAGGCCCTTCCAGTGGACCAAAGATCCGGACACCATCACCGCCGCGGTCAGGCGAGGGCACCAAACGTTGGATCCCATCCACTAGTGAACCGGCAGGCGCTTCTGTGCGTCCTTCTCCGGTATCGACCAGAAGCCCATCTCCGGCAATGCCAGCGCATCGCGGTGCAGCGGATCCGCATGGCTGATCAGGCCATGGCGGCCGGGCCCGTCGAGCAAGGCCAGGTCGGATACCTCGTTCACGCTTCCAGAAAGCCGCATTTCGCCGAGCACGCGGCCGCTCTGGCGGTCCAGCACCGCAACCCCGCAAGACAGGGGGGTGCCGGCCTGTTCCACTGGCAGTTCCTGGTGGCCGGCACCGTGGCGGTCGCGCAGGCGGGACAGCCCCACGAAGAGCAGGTCGCCATGCGCGGCAAATCCGCGTGTGTATCCGGACAGGCGGGCCAGAACCTGCGGCTCGCCCTTTGCGTTTGCCATGCGCACCACTTCTCCGGCCCCGGAGTTGAGGAACAGCAAGTCCTCCCCCACCAGGCGCGGCGAATGCGGCATGCACAGGCCGTCCTGCACCACCCTTCCCTCCGGCACAGACATCAGTACGCCGCCCGTCACCCGCCCCTGTCGCCACCCCTGTGCGGTGTCGCTGGCTCCCAGCATAGTCACGAAGCGTGGCGCGCCGGCGGCATCCACCGCCAGGCCGTTGAGATGGCAGCGATCCTCCGGGGTCGTGTCGGTGATGAATGGCGGCCGCCACACCGGCACGAAGCTGGCGGAATTGTCGAAGCGTGCGACGCAGGAGAAGCGCGTTGCGACCCCGAGCGGGGCGGGTCCGGTTGCATCGATGTCGTGCAGGTCGATCTCCCCGGTAAAGGCGACGGACCGCGGCAGCCACAGCACATCGTATGTGTTGGGGGAGCGCGGCATGCCCGGTGCCAGCGACCGGGAGGCGGCGAAGTGGATCAGGTCGTTGCGCGTCGCCACAACCAGCTCGGTCCCACGGGCGGCGATGCTCATCGGCTTGTCGAATGCGCGCGACAGCAACACCAGGCCACTCGGCATGGCGGAGGCCAGCAGCAGAAGCCCAGAATTATAGCTGGCAACCACCAGGGTTTTGCCCAAAGCGGCGAGGATGGCAGCGAACTCGCCTGTCGTGGTCACCTGGAACGGCGCGCGGGGCGAGGAAGTGGCGTCCGCGGTTCCGGCAGTTTCGGTCATACTGAGTTCCAATCCTTGCTACAGCGTCCCGCGTGGGCAGCGATATTCATGCGGCGCCTTTTGTCCCTGCCTGCGATCCTGCTCTGGTTGACCTTAACGGATGCTGACGCGCAAGGCGTCCCGGACGCTCTCGATTGCCTTCATCCAATCGCCTGGCCTTTCCTGCCGGAACAGGCGCACCGAGGAATACCAAGGGCTGTCGTCACGACCCAGCCCCCAGCGCCAGTCGGGCGCAAAGGGAATGAGGACCCAGGTCGGCTTGCCTAGCGCGGCCGCCAGATGTGCCACGCTGGTATCAACGCTCAATACGAGATCAAGATTGGCGACCAGGGCCGCGGTTTCGGCGAAATCGTGCAGGTT
>JBIKOJ010000197.1:0-9895 GCA_044358135.1 Acetobacteraceae bacterium
CCAGCCAGCGCTCTTCCGCTGCCGCAAGTTCATTGCTGGCGCGGGTCAGAGCGTCGGTTGCCTTCTGGAACGCGCCGGGGTCGCGGCGGTAGAGGTCCGGGTCGTCCATCTTGGCCTGCTGCTTGGCGATCTCGGCCTGCAGCTTTTCCATCTGCGCCGGAAGCTGTTCCAGCGCGTGCTTGTCCTTGAAGCTCATCTTGCGCGCGGGCGCGGTGGCGATTGGGGCAAGGGTGTTGTGGCCCTTGGACTTGGCCTCGCGCGCCGGGGCGCTGCCGACGGGCAGCCAGGGCGGGGCGCCGCGCTGGGCCAGCATGTCGCTCCAGCCACCGGCGTAATCCTGCCAGCGCCCGTCGCCCTCGGCCACCAGCACGCTGGTGCAGACACGGTCGATGAAGTCGCGGTCGTGGCTGACGAGCAGGACGGTGCCGGGGTAGTCGGCCAGGAGTTCCTGCAGCAGCTCCAGCGTTTCCAGGTCGAGGTCGTTGGTGGGTTCGTCCAGCACCAGCAGGTTGCCGGGCTTTGCCAGGGCGACGGCCAGGGCGAGGCGCCCGCGTTCGCCGCCGGAGAGCACGCCCACCGGGGTGCGGGCCTGTTCGGGCGGGAACAGGAAGTCCTTCATGTAGCCGATGACGTGGCGCGCCTGGCCGTTGACGATCACCTGGTCGCCGCCGCGGCGGCCGTTCGCGCCGGTGAGCGTGTCGGCCAGGGTGGCGGTGGGGTCGAGCGAATCACGGCGCTGGTCGAGCGTGACCATCTGCAGCGAGGCGCCGAGCTTCACCACGCCCTCGTCCGGTGGCATCGCGCCGGTGAGCAGGTTGAGCAGCGTGGTCTTGCCGGCCCCGTTGGCACCGATGATGCCCATGCGGTCGCCGCGCAAGACGCGGGTGTTCAGCTCGCGCACCACGGTGCGGTCGCCGAAGGATTTGGAGACTTCCTCGGCCACCATCACCATGCGGCCGGAGATTTCTCCCTCGGTGGCGGCGAGTTTCGGGCCGCCGGCGGGGCCGCGCAGCTGCTTGGTTTTCGCACGCAGCTCATGCAGGTCCGACAGGCGGCGGACGTTGCGCTTGCGCCGGGCGGTGACGCCGTAGCGCAGCCAGTCCTCCTCCATCACCAGCTTGCGGTCGAGCTTGTGGCGCTCCTTCTCCTCCTGCTCCAGCGTGTCGTCGCGCCAGGCCTCGAAATGGGCGAAGCCGCGGTCGAGCCGGCGGGCGGTTCCACGGTCCAGCCACACAATTCCGCGCGAAAGCGATTCCAGCAGGCGGCGGTCGTGGCTGATCAGCACCATGGCGGAGCGCAGGGAGGCCAGCTCCTGCTCCAGCCAGGCGATGGCGGGCAGGTCCAGGTGGTTGGTGGGTTCGTCCAGCAGCAGGATGTCGGGCGACGGGGCGAGCACGCGGGCGAGTGCGGCGCGGCGGGCCTCGCCGCCGGAGAGGCGGGCAGGGTCCTCGGCGCCGGTGAGGCCCAGCGCCTCCAGCAGCGTGCGGGCACGGTGCGGGTCGTCGCCCGGGCCAAGGCCGGCTTCCGCGTAGGCCAGGGTGGTTTCGTATCCCGCAAGATCAGGCTCTTGCGGCAGGTAGCGCACGGTGGCGCCGGGCTGCACGAAGCGCTGGCCCGAATCGGCCGGCAACAGCCCGGCGGCCACCTTCAAAAGGGTGGACTTGCCGGAGCCGTTGCGCCCGACCAGGCACAGCCGGTCTCCGGGCGAGACGGCAATTTCGGCACCGCGCAGCAACGGGGACGTGCCGAGCGTGAGGAAGATGTCAGACAGGAACAATAGGGGGGGCGCCATGGCGCGGCTTCTATCATGGCGCGGCGCACAATGCGTGCATGTGACCGCTTGCGCCTGCGCGAAATGCGCGGCAGGCTTGCCTTACCATCATGTCACTTGACCCAATGGTTTCGGCCCCCGGGCCGCTGCACTGCGCCCACCCACCGGCAGCAAGCCTGCCGCACCAAGGAGAGTCTGCATGCTGACCCGTCGTTCCGCGTTCAAGGCTGCAGCCGGCGTTGCCGCCGCCTCCGCCTTTGGCACCGAGGCCATGGCCCAGGGCGCCGACAAGGTGATCAAGATTGGCCTCAACCTGTCGTACACCGGCGCCGATGCGCTGGGCGCCCAGCGCATCGCCAATGGCGCGCAGATGGCCTTCGACAGCGCCAACGCCCGCAAGATCGTGAAGGGCTACGTGTTCCGCATCGAGAAGTTCGATGACGCCACCGCCACGGCCGGCCAGTACGACCCCGCCCAGGGCGCGATCAACGCGCGCAAGATGGTGTCGGACCGCGCGATCCTGGCCGCCATCGGCCCGATGATGTCTGGCGTGGGCAAGGCGATGAGCCCGATCCTGTCCAGCGGCAACCTGCCGATCATCTCGCCCTCGGCCACCAACCCCGACATCACCGACCCGAAATTCGCCAGCCAGTACCGCCCCGGCGGCAAGGCCGTGTTCTTCCGCACCGTGACCACGGATGCCTACCAGGGCCCGAACATGGCGAACTACTTCGCCGACGTGCTGAAGGTGAAGAGCATCTACATCCTGGACGACAGCGGCGCCTTCGGCGTGGGCATCGCCGATGCGTTCGAGGGCCAGGCCAAGAAAAAGGGCATCACCGTGCTCGGCCGCGACCGGCTGGACCCGAAGGCGGCCGACTACGCCTCCGTGCTCACCAAGATCAAGTCGCTGGGCGCCCAGGCGATCTACTACGGCGGCGTGACGCTGGCCGGCGTGAAGGTGGCCAAGCAGGCTTATGACATCATCCCGAACGCCATCAAGGGTGGCGGCGACGGCATCTGGGGCACCGACTTCCTGACCGCCGGCGGCTTCCCCGCGGTGGAGGGCTGGTATGCCACCCAGGCGAGCCCGGAACTGGTCGGCGACCCGAAGATGGCCGGCTGGAACAAGCTGTACGTGGAGCGCTTCAAGGGCCAGCCGGACAACTACACCATCACCGCCCATGCCGGCGCGGAGGCCATCATCGAGGCCGCCCGCTCGCTGGTGGCGGCGAACAAGCCCGTGACCCGCGAGGCGCTGCGCGACGCGCTGCAAAGCGTGCGCGTGAACACCATCATGGGCACGGTGGAGTTCGACGCGAACGGCGACATCAAGAGCAAGATCGTGAGCGTCTACCAGATCAAGAAGGACGACACGAAGAAGCTGGACGACCCCTCCGCGCAGTACAAGTACGTCGGCGTCGCCCCTGAGGCGTGACCGGCCGGGCCGGCCCCTGCGGCCGGCCCACCCCTGAACGGATGCGCCCTGGCCCATGCGGCCGGGGCGCCATTCCCCCTGCCGCAGCCAAGGCCCGGCCCGCGCCCCAGGCGCGGCCCGCGCGGTGCGCCATGCCGGAGACCCCGCCTCGATGACCTTCACCGATCTGCTGCTGCAGCAGGCGATCAACGGGCTGAGCCTGGGGGCGATGTATGCCCTGCTCGCGCTCGGCTTCACCCTGGTCTACGGCATTCTCGAGCTGATCAACTTCTCCCACTTCAACGTCTTCATGGTGGGCAGCTTCGTCGGGCTCTACATCCTGGAGGCCTTCGGCATCCAGGGGCAGCTGACAGTGCTGGGCGGCCTGCCGCTGATCGGCGTGCTGCTGGTGGCCTTCGCCGGCACGATGCTGTTCTGCGGCGGATTGGGGGCCGGCATCGAACGTGTGTTGCTGCGGCCGCTGCGCCAGGTGCGCGGGCCGGCGCCGATGATCACCACCATCGGCATCTCCTACATCCTGTTCAACATCGTCATCCTCACCCAGGGGGCGGACTCCAAGAACTTCCCCAACCCGTTGCCGCCCACGGAATGGCATATCGGCGGCGCGGAGCTGAAGCTGCGCGAGGTGCTGATCTGGGTGGTGGCGCTGCTGCTGATGGGCGGGCTCACCTACTTCGCGGGCTACACCAAGATGGGCAAGGCGATGCGCGCCACCGCGCAGGACCCGGAAGCCGCGCGCATGATGGGCGTGGATGTGGACCGCGTGATCTCGGTGGCCTTCTTCCTCGGCGGCGCCATGGCCGGGGCGGGCGGGCTGATCTTCGGGCTGTACTACAACTTCACCAGCTTCATCATCGGCTTCAAGACCGGGCTGTTCGCCTTCACCGCCGCCGTGCTGGGGGGCATCGGCAACGTGCCCGGTGCCATGATCGGCGGCATCCTGATCGGCCTGATCGAGGCGATGAGCAGCGCCTTCATCGCCAATGCCTGGGCCGACGTGATCATCTTCTCGATCCTGGTGCTGGTGCTCGTCTTCATGCCCTCCGGCCTGCTCGGCCGCGTGGCGCCGAACAAGTCCTGAGGGAGGGGCCGCCATGATCGCCGCCGCCCGCGCCGCCATCGAACGCCCTTTCGCGGGCATGCCGCCGGAACAGCGCAAGACCCTGGGCCTGTGGGCCATGTCTGCCGTGCTGGTGCTGTTCCCGCTGCTGCACGACAACGACGCCAATATCGACGCCATGGCCAATGCCGGCGTGCTGGTGGCGCTCGCCCTCGGGCTCAACATCGTGGTCGGCTTCGCCGGCCTGCTGGATCTCGGCTATGCCGCGTTCTTCGCGCTGGGCGCCTACTACTACGGCATCTTCACCGCCTTCCAGATCATGCCGCCCTGGACCGAGTTCTGGGTGCCGTTCGAGTTCCTCGGCCTGGTCGAGAAGATCAACCGCGGCGGGCCGGACCTGGTGCGCTTCACCCTCAGCTTCTGGCTGGCCCTGCCCACGGCGGCGATCGTGACGGCGGTGTTCGGCGTGATGTTCGGCGCGCCCACGCTGCGGCTGCGCGGCGACTACCTGGCCATCGTCACGCTCGGTTTCGGCGAGATCGTGCCGATCGTGGCGCGCAACATCGATGGCGTGACCGGCGGCGCCGCCGGCCTCAACGGCGTGATGGCGCCACGGCTGTTCGGCTGGTCCTTCGGCGTGGCTGCCTGGCCCTACTACTACGTGGTGCTGGGGCTGGTGGCCCTGCTGATCTTCGTCTCGCTGCGCCTGCGCGACAGCCGCACCGGCCGCGCCTGGCGCGCGCTGCGCGAAGACGAGACGGCGGCCAGCGCGATGGGCGTGAATCTCGTCAACTACAAGCTGCTGGCCTTCGCCACGGGGGCCGCCTTCGCCGGCATGGCCGGCGTGGTGTTCATCGCCAAGCTGCAGACCGCCACGCCCGACATGTTCAACTTCAACGTCTCGGCCATGCTGCTGGTGATGGTGGTGCTGGGCGGCATGGGCAGCGTGTGGGGCGTGGTGCTGGGCGCCTTCCTGCTGCAGATCATGCAGTCCTGGTTCCTGCCGGAGCTGTCCGGCGTGCTGCGCGCCATCGGCGAGATGGTGGGCTGGGCGTGGCTGGCGCGCATCGAGCTGGTGGAGGCGATCCAGCTGATCTTCGGCATCATCCTGGTGGTGATGATGCTGTTCCGGCGCGACGGGCTGATCCCCGCGGTGAAGAAGCAGGCGGCCCTGCACATCACGCAGCAGGCGGCCCAGGTGCAGCGCGGCGGCTTCACGGGGATCGAGAAGATCGGCCGCTGGGCGCCGGGCACCGGCAATGCGCTGGAGGTGCGCGGCGTTACCGTGAAGTTCGGCGGGCTGGTGGCGCTGAACAGCGTCGATCTCGTGGTGCCCGCCGGTGGCGAGGTGGCGGTGATCGGGCCGAACGGCTCCGGCAAGTCCACCCTGTTCAACGTCATCACCGGGCTGGTGGAAGCCGATGGCGGCTCGATCACGTTCGAGGGCGTGGAGCTGCTGGGGCTGCGGCCGGACCAGGTGCTGACCCACGGCGTGGCGCGCACCTTCCAGAACATCCGCCTGTTCCCGAACCTGACGGTGCTGGAGAACGTACTGATCGGCGAGCATGCCCGCCTCCACACCGGCCCGGTGGGTGCGGTGGTCGGCACGCCCAAGGCGCGGGCGGAGGAGGAGGGGGCGCTGAAATGGGCGATGGACATCATCGCCCTGTTCGGCAACCGCCTGACGCCGCGCATCGGCCAGATCGTCTCGGGCCTGTCCTACGCCAACCGCCGCCGCGTGGAGATCGCCCGCGCGCTCGCCTCCCGCCCGCGCATCCTGCTGCTCGATGAGCCGACGGCCGGCATGAACCCGGCGGAAACGCTGGAGCTGGCCGAGCAGATCAAGAGCCTGCACGAGATGGGCCTGACCATCCTGCTGATCGAGCACAAGCTGGACGTGGTGACGCGGCTGGCCAGCAACGTGATCGTGCTGGACCACGGCGAGAAGATCGCCGAGGGCCCCGCCGACGAGGTGCGCCGCAACGAGGAGGTGCTGCGCGCCTATCTCGGCCGCGCCGCCACCGAAGCCGCCGCGAAGGAGAAGGCGAATGCCTGAGGCACTGCTCGAATTCCGCGGCGTCAACACCTACTACGGCGACCTGCATGTTCTGAAGAACGTCGACTACAGCATCGGCCGCGGCGAGATCGTCTGCCTGCTCGGCGGCAATGCCTCCGGCAAGTCCACGACGATGAAAACCATCATGGGCGTGGTCCGCCCGCACAGCGGCCAGGTGCTGTACGACGGGCAGGAGATCGCCGAGCTTGCCACCAGCGAGCGCGTGAAGCGCGGCATCGCCCCGGTGCTGGAGGCGCGGCGCCTGTTCCCGCGCATGACCGTCTACGAAAACCTCGAAATCGGCGCCTATACCCGCAAGAAGGGGCCGGAGTTCGACCAGGACCTGGAGCGGGTGTACCAGCTCTTCCCGCGCGTGAAGGAACGCCGCACCCAGATCTCCGGCACGCTCTCCGGCGGCGAGCAGCAGATGGTGGCGATCGGCCGCGCCCTGATGTCCCGCCCGAAGCTGATCTGCATGGACGAGCCTTCCATGGGCCTGTCGCCGCTGTTCGTGGAGCAGGTGTTCGACATCATCCAGGAGATCAACAAGCAGGGCGTGACCATCTTCATGGTGGAGCAGAACGCCTCCATGGCGCTGTCCATCGCGCACCGCGCCTATGTGCTGCAGACCGGCGTTGTCGTTCTCTCCGGCCCGGCGGCCGAGATGAAGGAGAACGAGATGATCAAGCAGGCCTATCTGGGCGAGATGCAGGTCGAGGCGGCCTGAGGTCACGATGAACGGCGAGGTCACGCTGCGCCTGCTGGGTGCGGAGCGCCGCATCCAGGGCGGCCCGTTCAACGCGTTCGTGCCGCCGGCGATCGGCGTGTGCCTGGAGATGCACTCGCGCCTGGCCAACCTGGCTGACGTGAAGATCGACGTGCCGGACTTCACCGCGCCGACGCAGGCCCAGCTGCACCAGGGCCTGCTGGAGGTGCTGCGGCTGATGGAAGCGGCACCCGGTTTGCCGGTCTATGTCGGCTGCGCCGCGGGGCTCGGCCGCACCGGCACCTTCATCGCCGCGCTGGCGCGCCTGGCCGGGATCGAGGACGCGGTGGCCTGGACGCGCGCGCAATACGACCGGCGCGCGGTGGAAACTCCGGCGCAGGAACAGGCGGTGGCGGCGCTTGACGTGGCGGCGGTCTGGGCTGC
The DNA here is from genome assembly GCA_044358135.1 of Acetobacteraceae bacterium. Taxonomy (GTDB): domain Bacteria; phylum Pseudomonadota; class Alphaproteobacteria; order Acetobacterales; family Acetobacteraceae; genus CAMDGX01. Next base: position 7,476 of record JBIKOJ010000197.1, read on the forward strand.
CTATGCGGCAAAACCGTAGCCCCGGAGGGTCGTCCATGCGCCTCACCCGCCGCGCCGCCGTAGCTCTCGGCGGCGCCTCGCTCGCCCTGCCGGCGCGCGCCAACACGCCCATCCGCCTTGGCCTGCTGCGCACCGCCTCCCCGGCGCCGCTCTACATCGCGCAGGAGCGCGGCTGGTTCCGCGACGCCGGCGTGGAGGTGCAGTTCCGCTTCTTCGATGCCGCCCAGCCGATCGCCGCCGCGGCCGTCTCGGGCGATACCGACATGGGCATCACCGCGCTCACCGGCGGGTTCTTCGCCCTGGCCGGGCGCGGCGAGCTGGTGGTGATCGGCGGCGGGCTGCATGAGCAGCGCGGGCTGAAGCTTACGGCCGTGCTGGCCTCCAGGAAGGCCTACGATGCCGGGCTGACCAGCCTGGACAAGCTGGGCGGGAAGAGCTTCGGCATCACGCAGTACGGTTCCAGCTTCCACTACATGGCCGGCCGCCTGGCCGAGACCCAGAATTTCGACCTCAAGTCGCTCACCCTGCGCCCGCTGCAGACGGTGCAGAACATGGTGGCCGCCGTGCGCACCGGGCAGGTGGATGCCACCATGGCCATCGCCTCCATGGCCACCCCGGCCGCGGCCAGCGGCGAGGCGGTGATCATCGGCTGGGTCGGCGACCACGTGCCCTACCAGATCACCGCGCTCTTCGCCGCCAAGGGCATGATCGCCAACCGAGCCGAGGATCTGCGCAAGTTCGCCACCGCCTACCGCCGCGGCATCACCGCCTACCGCGAGGCCTTCCTGCGCCTGGATGCCGCCGGCACCCCGCAATACGGCCCGGCCACCGATGCCGCGATTGCCGACATCACCAAATACGTCTTCGTCGGCGATCCTGCGGCAGGGGACAAGATCAAGGCCGGGCTGGGCTGGTACGACGAGGGCGGGGCGCTCAACGTGGCCGATGTGCGCAACCAGCTCGCCTGGTTCTCGGCCCAGGGCATGGTGAAGGGCGAGGTGGACGCCGGCGCCATCATCGACACGCGGTTCCTGCCGACACGGTGAGTTCCGTCCGCCTCCGCGCCGAGGGCATCGGCCATCGCTTCGGCGCGCTGGAGGTGCTGGCGGACATCGACCTGGACATCCGCCCCGGCGAGGTGACGGTGCTGCTCGGCCCCTCGGGCTGCGGCAAGTCCACGCTGCTGGCCATCCTCGGCGGGCTGCTGCAGCCGGAGCGGGGCAGGGTGGTGATGGAAGGCACGCCACCGCCCGGCTGCCTGAACCCCCTCACCTACGTCTTCCAGGACTTTTCCCTTCTTCCCTGGCGCCGTGTCGCCGCCAATGTCTCCCTGGTCCTCGAAGGCCGCCTGCCAAGTCCGGAGCGAGAGGCGCGCATCGCCGAGGTGCTGGCGCTCACCGGCCTGTCCGATTTCGCGCAGGCCTGGCCGCGCCAGCTCTCCGGCGGCATGCGCCAGCGCCTCGGCATCGCCCGCGCGCTGGCGGTGCGCCCCGCCGTGCTGCTGATGGACGAGCCGCTCTCGGCGCTCGATACACCCACCCGCCTGCTGCTGCAGGAGGAGTTCGCCGAGACCATCGCCCGCACCGGTCTCACCTGCGTCTATGTCACCCACAACCTCGCCGAGGCGGTGCGCATGGGCCACGAGATCGTCGTGCTCTCCCGCCGCCCCGGCCGCATCGCCGCCCGGCTGCGCCTGGACACCGCGCTGGCCACTCGCAGCCCGGAAGACCCCGCGCTGCGCGAGGCCGAGGCGAAACTGTGGACCATCATCCGCGCCGACGCCGCCGCAGCCACGCACGAGATGGACCATGGCTGAGATCCCGTTTCGCGCAGGTGGCTTCGCGCCCCGCACCATCCCCTTCGCCGGTGCCGCCACAATCGTGCTGCTGCTGGCACTTTGGCAGGGCGCGGCCAGCGCCGGGCTTATCTCCACCCGCTTCCTGCCGCCGCCGCTGGCCATTGCCCGTGCGCTGGCTGGGCTGGCCGCCAGCGGGGAGCTGTGGGGTCATCTCTCGGCCTCGCTGCAACGCTTCGCGCTCGGCTGGGCCATGGGCACGGCGGCCGGGCTCGTCGCCGGCTTCGCCATCGGGTTGTTCACCCTGTTCCGCACCCCGGGCATGGCGGTGGTCTCCGCCCTGTTCCCGATCCCGAAGATCGCGCTCGCGCCGCTGTTCATCATCTGGTTCGGCATCGGCGAGGGCAGCAAGCTCGCCACCCTGGCCTTCGGCGTGTTCTTCCCCACCGTGATCAACACGGTCGCCGGCGTAGACGGCGTGCCGCGCACGCTGATCCGCATGGGCCAGAGCTTCGGCCTGTCGTGGCCGGCCATCGTGGGCAAGATCGTGCTGCCCGGGGCACTGCCCGCCATCCTCTCGGGCTTCCGCATCACCACCTCCACCGCGGTGATCCTGCTGGTGGCC
>JBIKOJ010000363.1:0-2843 GCA_044358135.1 Acetobacteraceae bacterium
CACGGCACGTCCCCGCGGACGCCGCCATCACGGTGATTTAATGAGTGGTGCCCAACCGCTTACAGCCTGCCTACAACGCGGCCGGATCGGGGCGAATGTGATGAAACATGGCGCCCCCTCGGGGTAACAACCGCATCGCACGCTTTCTCGGGGGGAATGGTGCTGCACGACAGGATTGAACTGTCGACCTCTCCCTTACCAAGGGAGTGCTCTACCACTGAGCTAGTGCAGCGCCGTGCCGGGGTGATTAGCCGCACACCCCGCAGGGCGCAACCCCCCTGTCCCTCGCGTCGGACATGCCGGCTTGACGCCGCGCGCCCGGCTGCCCATTCCACCCCCATGGACGAGACGCCGCCCCCCCGCCCCACCCTCACCGCGCGCGCCCTGGCGGAGAAGCAGGCGCGGGAGGCCCGCCAGGCCGCCGCCCTGCGCGCCAACCTGCTGCGCCGCAAGCAGCAGCAGCGCGCCCGCACCGAGGGCGAGCCCCCCGCCACGCCCGAATCCCCAGGCAACGCCAGGCAGGATTAGGAACTCCTTATCTCGCGGCATGCTCCTTAGCGGTCCGACCGGAAGGTGCCGTCATGCCGCCCGCCCCGCCAACCCCGCCCGGCGCCCCGAACGCCCGCCGCGCCCTGCTCGGCGGCCTGGCCATGGCACTCAAGCTCCTCGCCCAGCGCATCCTGCCGCAGGCAGACACCGCGCACGAAGTGGCGGAACTCGCCGCCCGCGCGGAGGAACTCGCGGCCGAGGCCTGGAAGCTCGGCGCCTCCCGCGTGCCCGAACCCGCCCGCGCCGCCGCCCTGCAGGCCGAATTCCAGGCCTTCATCGAAGGGGCGGCCGAACTCTCCGCCCGCGCCGCCCACGCCGCCGCCGCCGTCCGCGTGGTGGGGGAGGCGATCGAAACCCACGGCACCGCGCTGTCCAGCCTCGCCCAAAGCCCGGAGGCAGACGACCTCGCCGTGCTGCGCACCCGGCTGCGCCCGATGCTGGCCACGCTGGAACAGCTGCCAGACCGCCTCGCCGCCAGCACGGCCCTGGCGGAGGATGTCGCCGCCATGGGCACCAACGCCGCCAGGCTAGGGGGCGAGGCCATGGCCGCCCAAGGCCACCGCATCCCCGCCGGCGAAAAGGCCCTGGCGCTCTACCGCAGCCTGCGCGCCATCGGCCAGCAGGCCGGCACCGTCGCCGAAACCCTGGTGGCCGAAGGCCAGGGCCTGCGCGGCACCATCGGCCGCATCGCCTCCCATGTCGGCCAGATCGCCACCGGCACCGCCCAGGCCAACGCCGAAAGCCGCCTGACCCAGGTTGTGGCCGCCGGCACCGGCACCCCCACGCCCCCCGCCGGCGCGCTCGACTGGGCGACCCGCCGCTAAACGCCCGCCGTGTTCAGGTACACCGCATACAGCGACGTCGTGCCGCAGATGAACAGCCGGTTCTTCTTGATCCCCCCGAAGCAGCAATTCGCCACCACCTCCGGGATCCGCACCAGCCCGATCAGCGTCCCGTCCGGCGCATAGCACCGCACCCCATCCCCGGCCGACGTCCACACATTGCCGTGCCGGTCCACCCGCAGCCCGTCGAACATCCCCACGTCGCAGGTCGCGAACACCTCGCTGTCCAGCAGCGCGCCGCCATCCACCCGCATCCGCCTGATATGCCGCGGATACTGCGCCCCATGGCTGAACCCGGTATCGGCGATGTACAGGAACCGCTCATCCGGCGAGAACGCCAGCCCGTTCGGCTTGGCGAAATCCAGCGCCACCGCGTGAACCTCCCCCGTCCCGGGGTCGATCCGATACACATGGCACGCCCCGATCTCGCTCGGCGCCGCATCCCCCTCATAGTCGAAATCGATCCCGTAGCTCGGATCGGTGAACCAGATGGAGCCATCGCTCTTCTCCACCACGTCGTTCGGCGAATTCAGCCGCCGCCCCTGCCAGTGGCTCGCCAGCACCATCCGGCTCCCGTCATGCTCCGTCCGCACCACCTGCCGCGCCCGATGATGGCAGGTGATCAACCGCCCCTGCCGGTCCACCGTATTCCCGTTGGAATTCTCCGCCGGCTGCCGGAACACGCTCACCGACCCGTCCGTCTCGTCCCAGCGCATCATCCGGTCGTTCGGAATGTCGGACCACACCAGGTACCGGTGCGCCGCAAAATACGCCGGCCCCTCCGCCCAGCGGCAGCCCTCGTACAGCTTGTCCACATGCACGTTGCCGAACACGAGCCCGGCAAAGCGCGCGTCGTAAACCTCGAAGTCCCTGGTGAGCATGGCGTTTCCCCTTCGGAGCGGAACACTGCGCCAGCCGCCCCCTCCCCGGCAAGCAACCCGATTTGCTTCGAAACCGCCCGCAACCGCGCTATAAAGCGCTCAACACCCCCACCCATGGGGCAAGACCCGAGGAGACCCGGCCATGAACGACGCCCCGCACATCCCCCCCCTGGCCGACCCCTACAGCCTCCCGCTCGATCAGCTGAACCCCGCCCGCCCGGAGGCCTTCGCCGCCGACGCCCACTGGGGCTATTTCGAGCGCCTGCGCCGCGAAGACCCGGTCCACTTCACCGCGGAAAGCGAGTTCGGCCCCTACTGGTCCGTCACCAAGTACAAAGACATCATGGCGGTGGACATCAACCACGCCACCTTCTCCTCCCTCTCCACCCTCGGCGGCATCTCCATCCGCGACCAGCGCGCCGATTTCCCGCTGCCCATGTTCATCGCCATGGACCCGCCGCGCCACGACGCCCAGCGCCTCGCCGTCTCCCCCATCGTCGCCCCCACCAACCTCGCCACGCTCGAAGGCGTCATCCGCGAGCGCGCGCAAACCATCCTCGATGCCCTGCCC
>JBIKOJ010000364.1:0-2829 GCA_044358135.1 Acetobacteraceae bacterium
GTGCATCGCGGCATGGGCCGGCGTGCCGGCGGCCGGGAAGGGCGAGCGGCCGGCAAGCAGGCTGGCAAGTGCCGCCTCCGCCGTCATCCCGCGGGAGCCGAGCCAGGACCGCGCGGCCACGGTCAGCGCGCCAGTGTCGTCCAGCGGCGAGAAGCCGGGCGCGATGCCGCCGGTCTCCACGCCCAGCACGGCGCAGGCGAGGTCGGGCGCCACCAGGGCGGTCACGGCCTCATGCCGGCGGGCGGGTTTTTCGGCGGCGCCGGCCTGGGCGGCACGGGCGGCCTCGGCCAGGCCGGGCAGCGCGCAGGCCTCCGGGGCCGGGGCGGCCGGGCCCGCCTGGAACGGGGCGCCGAAGCGCTCGCCCATCTCGGCGGAGGCTTGGCCCGCGGCGGCCCCCAGCAGCGCGGCGAGGCTGGCGGCGATACCGCGTGCGTCTTCGCTGTCATAAGCAATGCCCAGCCGGGCGAGCAGCCCGGCGAGGTCGTGCATGGAAACCGCCAGCCTGGTGGCGCCCGGCACCGCCAGCGTCAGCGCCGCCACGCCCTGCCGCGCGGCGGCGGCGAAGCCTTCCGCATCGAAGCCGTGCTCGGCATCGTAAAAGGCGGGCAGGTTCAGCACGAAGCCCGGCCGCGGCGTGGCCAGCCCCTGCCACACGCTTTCCCCGGCCGTGCCGCGGCGCGCCACCAGCAGGGCATGCAACCCCTCGCCGATGTCGTCCCGCGTGCGGTCTTCCTGAAGCCCGGCGCGGCGGGCGCGGTCGGCCACCGGCCGGATCCAGGCCTCGGCGGCGGCCGACGCGCTGACGGAGCCCTCACCGGCGGCGAGCGCGGCCAAGGCTTCCGCGGCGCGCTGGTCCCAGGCGGCCGGCAGGGCCACCTGGCGCGGCGCACTGTCGGGGTCCGGCGCTGCCAGGGTGCGGCGCATGCGCACCGCGCGCCAGGCCGCGATGCCCTTCTGCGTGGGTCCACGGGGAGGGAGGGTGGGGCGCTCGTGTTCCATGGCCGGGATGCTAACCCCGACTCGGCGACTCCGAAAGCCGCATCTTGTGGTCCCGGGGGCTGTCAACCACAAAATCCTGTGGATAAGAGTCGGGCGGCGTTCAACTGGACCAGCGCACCGCAAAGCCCTATATGCAGGTCATGACCATCGGCACACGACTTTTCACCTGGTTCAACGGCCGCCTCGTCGGGCGCGATGCCGCCGGCAACGCCTATTACGAGGACAAGCGCGCCCGCGCCGGCGAACGTGCCCGGCGCTGGGTGATCTTCGCCGGCGCGGCAGAAGCCTCCAAGGTGCCGCCGGAATGGCACCCCTGGCTGCACTACACCTCGGCGCAGGCCCTGCCGGAGAACCGCCGGCCGTGGCAGAAGCCGCACCTTCCCAACCTGACCGGGACCGCGCAAAGCTATCGCCCCGCCGGCCACGACTACCAGGGCGGCCAGCGTGCCCGCGCCACCGGCGACTACGAGGCCTGGACCCCGGGGTCCTGACGGTCCCTTCCGCGGAGCCTCGCACATGGCACGGCGCAACCCCACCGAGCTGATCGCCGGCGCCGCCGTCTTGCTGGTGGCTGGCGTTTTCCTGGGCTACGCGATGGCCAATACCGGCCGCACCGCGATGGCCGGCATGACCCTGCGCGCCAAGTTCGAACGCATCGACGGGCTGAACGTCGGCGCCGATGTGCGCCTGGCCGGCGTGAAGGTCGGCAGCGTCACGGCCACGCGCGTCGACCCGCAGACCTTCCAGGCCGTCGTCACCATGTCCGTCCAATCCAACCTGAAGCTGCCGCGCGATTCCAGCGCCGAGATCGGCAGCGACGGGCTGCTGGGCAGCAAGGCGATCGCCATCGTCCCGGGCGGCGAGGAAAAGCTGCTGGCCGAGGGCGGCGAGTTCGCCATCACCCAGTCGGCGGCCAGCCTGGAGCAGCTGCTGGGCAAGTTCATCTTCGGCGTGAACGACCTTTCAGCCAACGTGCAGAAGTCGCTCGACGAGAAGAAGCCCGGGGCCAAGCCGTGACCGCGGCGCCGAAGATCTGGCCGCAGCCGGATGGCGCCCCGGTCTCCTGCCGCGAGAAGCTCAAGACCCTGGCCGAGAACCATGCGGAACTGGCCCAGGTGATGCAGGATGCGTTCGAGGACGCGATCCTGATGGGCGTGGACGAGGCCGCGATGCGCGCCATCCTGTCCGACCTGGTCCAGGGCCTGCACAGCCCGAAGCGCGGATGATCCGTCTTTCCCTGGCCTTGATGCTGGCGCTGGCCATGCCGGCCGGCGCGCAAAGCCTGCTGGGCCAGAGCCGCCCGGGCGCGCCCGCCACCCCACCCCCCGCGGCGCAGCTTCTGCCCGGCCAGGCGCTGCCCGCCGTGCCGCCCGCACCCGGCAGCAGCCCCGCCCCCGCCGGCCCCGCCACCCCCAGCCTCGCCCCCGTCGCCCCGGTGCAGTCCGATTGGGTGACCCAGGGCACCGCCGAGCTGCGCGCCATCGACAAGGTGATGGCCCGCACCACCACCCTCACGCTGAAACCCGGCGAGACCGCGCGCTTCGGCCCGCTGAGCGTCACGCTGCGCAGCTGCGTCGTTCGCCCGCCAGACCGGGCGCCGGATGCCGCGGCCTACCTGGAGATCGCCGAGGGGTCCAACCCGGCGCTGTTCCGCGGCTGGATGATCGCCTCCCAGCCGCAGCTGGCGCTGGTGGAGCATGCCACGCACGACATCCGCCTGTTCGCCTGCCGCCCCTAGCATGACCGCGCCGCCCGAGCTCACGAACGGCATGGCCCTGCTGCTCGACCTCGACGGCACGCTGCTCGATTTCGCACCCACGCCGGATGCCG
>JBIKOJ010000199.1:0-9825 GCA_044358135.1 Acetobacteraceae bacterium
CGCCGCAGAAGCTGGCAGGGGTGGGGTTCTCGGCGCAGGGGCGGTTCGAAGGGAGCTACTATCGCCGGCTGCCGGAGAGCTTCGCGCCGGCGGTGGCGTGGATCTTTGACGGTGTGGACGGCGAGATCATTGGCGATTTCGGGTTCTCAGGTGGGGGGGCGGCGGGGTTCGAGCTGGACCGGGCCGATCCGTTGCTGGGCTCGCCGCCTGGCACCGTGGTGCTGTGCCGGTCTGAGGGGCACCAGGCGCATTTCGGCGTGACGCCGGAGGATGTGCTGCAGCCGCGCGAGAACAAGATGAGCAATGCGCCGGATCCGTTGATCCGCAGCGACATGGTCTATTTCGAGACGGCGCGCGGCGGGGCGGTGTTCTCGGTGGGCTCGATCACCTTCTGCGGCAGCCTGCCGTGGAACAATTTCGACAACCAGGTGTCGCGGATGATCCGCAACGTGGTTTCGCGCTTCAGCCAATAGCGTGCTGGCCGATGCCGCCGCCTATGGCGGCTTGTTCCTGTCGGCGCTGGTGGCCGCGACCATCCTGCCGATGCAGTCGGAGGCGGTGCTGGTTGGGCTTATTCTTGGTGGGCAGCAGCCGGTAGGTTTGCTGGTGCTGGCGGCGAGCCTGGGGAATGTGCTCGGGAGCGTGGTGAACTATGCGCTGGGGCGGTTCATCGAGCGGTTCGCTGGCCGGAAGTGGTTTCCGGTTTCGCCGGCGGCGCTGGCGCGGGCGCGGGGGCAGTACGGGCGCTGGGGGCGGTGGTCGCTGCTGTTGAGCTGGGCGCCGGTGGTGGGCGACCCGCTGACGGTGATCGCGGGGATGCTGCGCGAGCCCTTGTGGCGGTTCCTGGTGCTGGTGACGATCGCGAAGGTGGGGCGGTACCTGGTGCTGGTGTGGGCGGTGCGGGAATTCGGCTGAGGCGTGGGCGTGAGTCGTCGCCGCGCGAGACGGGGTTTTTGCGACGGATTCCGGGTGCGTTGGGGTTCAGCCGGGGCACGGGGGGGCGCGGGGGCCGTTGGTCGGGCGGGGGTTGGACGCGGTTCTCCCACCGGTGCGGGCGCGCGGGCGCATGCCGCGGTTGTGGTACCCGGCGACAGACCAGCCGATGATGGCAAGGAGGCGGCGCAGGGTGCGCTGGGCGCGGGGGGACAGGGCGTCGATATCGTCCTGGTCGGAGGGGGAGAGGTACCACGGGGCCTGGGCGCGCGGGCGGCGTGTGGTGACGGCGGTGAGGAAGGACAGGAGGAGCGCGGGGAGGAGGGCGATGCCGGTGGACAGGCGCAGGAGGGTGAGCGCCAGGATTTGGACGCAGTTCTCCGACCCCTGGAGGAGGGGGGAAGCGGCGTCGGCCAGGGGCGCCCGGATTTGGGGCGCTGCGGTGGCGGAGAGGGACATCGGATATATTCTCTCACCAACACAAGCTGGTGGATAGAAAAAAATCCACATTCGGTGAAAAATTTTCCTGGTCCTGTGCGGCGCCGATGGTGAGTGCGGCAGGGTATCGCGCCCGGAGGGCGCCGGGCGGGGTCAGGCCAGGGACAGGCGCGGAACCGCGGCCAGGAGGTGGCGCGTGGTTTCGGTGCCGGGGTGGGCGAAGATTTCGGCGACCGGGCCGTGTTCGACGATGCGGCCGGCTTCCATGATGGCGACGGTGCGGGCGATGGCGCGGACGACGGCGAGGTCGTGGGAGATCAGCAGGTAGGCGACGCCGGTGCGGTCCTGGAGATCCTGCAGCAGGTTGAGCACGGCGTTGCGGACGGAGACATCGAGCGCGGAGACGGGTTCGTCCAGGACGACGAGGCTGGGGTTGGTGGCCAGGGCGCGGGCGATGGCGACGCGCTGGCGTTGGCCGCCGGAAAGCTCGTGCGGGCGGCGGTCGATGAGGTCGGCGGGGAGGCGGACCATCTCCAGCAGGGCGAGGGCGCGGTCTCGCCATTCGTGGCGCGGGGCCAGGGTGTGCAGGCGGAGCGGGTCGGTGAGGGTGCGCAGGACGGTGGCGCGGGGGTTGAAGGCGGCGGAGGGGTCCTGGAAGACCATCTGGAAGCGGGGGCGGAGCCTGCGCAGGGCGGGTTCGTTCAGCGCCAGCAGGTCGGTGCCGGCGAGGTGGATGCTGCCGGCATCGGGCGTGGTGAGGCGCATGACGCAGCGGGCGAGGGTGGACTTGCCGGAGCCTGAGGCGCCGGCCAGCGCGACGGTGGTGCCGGGGGGGACATCGAGGTCGACGCCATCGAGGGCGGCGACGCTGTGGCCGTTGCGGGTGAAGGTCTTGCGCAGGCCGCGGAGTTGCAGGAGCGGGTCAGCCATTTGGGACGACGATGCTGAAACCGGGGCCGATTTCCGGCAGGCGGTGCTGGATCGGCGTGTCGAGGTCCAGGCGGGCGGCGAGCAGGGCGCGTGTGTAGGCGTGGGCGGGGGTGCGGAAGACCTGGGCGACCGGGCCGGATTCCATCAGGTGGCCGGCGTGGAGGATGGCGACCTCGTCGGCCAGCATCGAGGCGAGCGCGATGTCGTGGGTGACGAAGAGGAGGGTGAGGCCGCGCTCGCGGACCAGGCTGTCGAGCAGTTCGACCATCGCGTGCTGGACGACGGTGTCGAGCGCGCTGGTGGGTTCGTCGGCGACGAGGAGGACGGGGTCGGCGGCCAGGGCGGCGGCCAGCGCGATGCGTTGGCGTTGGCCGCCGCTGAATTCGTGCGGGTGGCGGCGCAGGGCGTCGGTGGGGCGGGGGATGCCCATGCGGTCCAGCAGGCGGGCGGCGTGGGCTTCGGCGGTGTGCCAGGAGTGGCCGCGGTGGACGACGGCGACTTCGGCGATCTGCTCGCCGATGGTCAGTACCGGGTTGAGGCTGCCGGCGGGGTCCTGGAAGACGACGCCGATGTCTCGGCCGAGGACCGGGGTGGTGAGGGTGGGGAAGGCGATGTGGCCGGTGGTTCGCGTGCCGGTGGGGAGGAGGCCGCAGATGGACATGGCCAGGGTGGATTTGCCGGAGCCGCTTTCGCCCAGGACGGCAAGGCGGTGGCCCTGGGCGAGGGTGAGGGAGATGGTGTCCAGCGCCTTTGCGGGTCCGTACGCCACGGAGAGGTTTTGCACCGTGATCATGCGGCGTGGCGCCGTGTGCGGAGCGCCTTGGCGACGCCCTGGCCGGTGAGGTGGACGGCCAGCACGGTGAAGACCAGGCCGATGCCCGGGATGATCGAGAGGAACGGGGCGCGGCGCAGCACGGTGCGGCCTTCGGCGATCATGCTGCCCCAGGTGACGCGGTTGGGGTCGCCGAAGCCGAGGAAGGACAGCGCCGCCTCGATCAGCACCGCGGCGGCGACGATGACGGCGGCGAGCGAGACGACGGGGGTGAGTGCGTTGGGCAGGACCTCGCGGAAGGCGATTTCCAGCGGGCGCATGCCGATGACGCGGGCGGCGGCGACGAAATCGCGCTCGCGCAGGGAAAGGATCTCGGCGCGGGTGATGCGGGCCGGCTGCATCCAGGCGCCGATGGCGATGCCCAGCACGATGGTGGGCACGCGCGGGCCGGTGACGGAAATCAGCGCCAGGGTGAGCAGAAAGGCCGGCACGGTCTGGAAGGCCTCGGCGACGCGCATCAGGGCTTCGTCCACCCAGCCGCCGAGGAAGCCGGCAATGGTGCCCACGGTGATGCCGATGAAGAGGGCGGAGGCAGCGGCGGCGGTGGCGACGAGCAGCGTGGTGCGGGCGCCGTGGATGAGGGCGGAAAGCACATCCCGCCCCAGGCGGTCCGTGCCCAGGGGGTGGGCCATGTCCTGCCACGGGCGCAACAGCGGGTCGCCGCTTATGGCCAGGGGGTCGCCGGGGGCGAGCCAGGGGGCGGCGAGTGCCACGGCGACCAGGATGGCGAGCATCGACAGGCCGGCGAGGCCTTCGCTGGTGGCGAGGAGGCGAGAAAGCAAGGATGTTCTTTTTTGAAAAAAAGAACCAAAAAACTTTTCCGACCTGGTGCCAGGAAGAACGGGCGGCGCCGCATCTAGTCGAAAAAGTCTTTTTGTTTCTTTTTCTTCAGAAAAAGAAGACTCTTCCTTCCTTCTCATCCCCCGGTTCCACTGCCAACGCGGGGATCGAGCATGGCGTAGGCGAGATCGACCAGCAGGTTGACCAGCATCACCACCATGGCGCTGAGCAGCATGACGCCGAGGAGGAGCGGCGTGTCTCGCCGGGCGACGGCTTCGCTGGCCAGGCGGCCGAGGCCGGGGATGGCGAAGACCGATTCGATCACCACGCTGCCGCCGAGCATGGCCGCCGATTGCAGGCCGAGCATGGTGACGACGGGGAGCAGCGCGTTGCGGGCGACGTGGCGCAGGACGAGGCGGGCGCCGTGCATGCCGCGGGCGCGGGCGGCGCGGACGAAATCCTGGGCCCAGAGCTCGGCCATGCCGTCGCGCATCAGGCGCAGGTAGAGGGCCATGTAGACGAGGCCGAGGGCGAGGACGGGCAGGACGAGGTGGCGGCCTATGTCGGCCGCGCGGTCCCAGCCGGTGAGGCCGGAGGCGACGGTTTCGATGCCGCCGCTGGGCAGCCAGCGGCGTTCCACGGAGAAGGCGACGATGAGGACCAGGCCGAGCCAGAAGCCGGGCATGGCGTAGAGGGCGATGGCGGCGAGCGAGAGGGTGCGATCCTGCACGGAGCCCGGGCGGGCGCCGCAGATGATGCCGAGCAGCGAGCCGAGGGAGAGGGCGAGGCCGGTGGCCAGGCCCATCAGCAGCAGGGTGTTGGGCAGGCGGGCGAGCACGACATCCAGCACCGGGCGGCCAAAGGCGGTGGACCAGCCGAGATCGAGCCGCGCCAGGGCGGAGACATAGGCGAGGAAGCGGGGCAGGGGGCCCTGGTCGAGGCCCCATTCGGCGCGCAGGGCGGCCATCTGGGCGGCGTCTCCGCCGCCGATGCCGGCGAGGTAGGCGTCCACCGCGTCGCCGGGGGCGGATTCCAGCAGCAGGAAGGCGCCGGTGACGACGAGGGCAAAGACCGGGACCACGCCGATGAGGCGGCGGCGGACCACGCGCAGCGTGCGGGTCATGCCTTCAGGCCCAGGGAGCGGAACAGCGGGACATAGTCTGCCAGCGCGAGGTCTGGCAGGGCGCAGGCTTCCTCCACGGTGAACCAGCGCAGCTCGCTGTGCTCGTCGTCGCGGATGCTTGGCTCGCCCTGCCAGTGTGTGACGGCGAAGAAATGGTAGGTGGCGCGGCCCGGGCCCCGGGCGTCGGTGTCATCCAGCGTGGCGAGGGGGTGGTAGGCGGTGGGGACGATGCCGAGTTCCTCGCCCAGCTCGCGGGCCAGGGCCTCGGGCAGGGTTTCGCCCGGTTCCACCTTGCCGCCGATCGTGTCCCAACAGCCGGCATAGGCGCGGCGGTGGGCAGAGCGGCGGCCGAGCAGCAGGCGCGCATCGTCGACCAGGATGGCGCAGGCGTAGTGGTTCATCGGCGGGGCCCGTGCGCGCTAGTCCGCGAAGCCCGTATCGGCCCAGTTCGACACGGCCCAGCGCGGGTTGTTGGAGACGTTCAGCAGGTTGTCCCGCGCCACGGTGATGAAGCTGAATTCGGCGACGTTCACCAGGGCGACGTCGTCGGTCACCTGTTTCTGGAAGGCGTGGTAGAGGCGCACGCGCTCGGCGTCGTCGATGGTGGCGGCGGCCTGCTTGATGAGGGTGTCGACCTCCGGGTTTTCGTAGCCGTACTGGTTGGCGAAGGGGACGCCGGCGGGCAGGCCGCTTTGGAACAGGATGGTGGTGGAGATGGCGGGGTCGCCGCGATAGACCGGGGTGGCCACGGTGATGTCGAAGGCGCGGTCGGTGTAGACGGCGCGCAGGTGGGCGGGGGTGTCGTTGGCGACGATGGTGGCGTCGATGCCCACGGCGGCCAGCGCCTGGCGCAGGTAGTCGCCGAACTGGCGGGTTTCGTTGAAGAACGGGGCGGGGAGGAGGCGGAGGCGGAAGCGGATGCCATCGGCGCCGCGGGGATGGCCGGCTTCGTCCAGCAACTGGTTGGCGCGCTGGGGGTTGAAGCCGTAGCCGGCGACATCCGGCGCGTGGAAGACGCGGTCGTTCTTGGGGATGGGACCCTGGCTGGTGGTGGCGAAGCCGCGGAAGATGGCGCGGACGACGAAATCGCGGTCGATGGCGTGGGCGATGGCGCGGCGGACCCTTGGGTCGGACAGTTCCTTGCGGCGGTGGTTGATTTCGACGACCAGCTGGTAGGTGAGGCCCTCGTAGCCGTTGGAATAGACCTTGAGGCCGGGGACCTTGGCGATGCGGTCGAGGTCGGCCAGGGGGACGGCGGAGAAGGCGGCGAGCTGGATTTCCTCGGCTTCCAGCGCGTTGGCGGCGGCGGCGCGATCGGGCAGGACGCGGTAGACGATTTCGTTGAGGAACGGGCGGCCCTGGTCCCAGTAGGTGGGGTTGCGGACCAGGCGGGTGTATTCGCCCGGGCGCCATTCGGCGAAACGGAACGGGCCGGTGCCGACCAGCTTCTGGTTGGCGGGGTTCCGCAGGATGTCCGTGCCCTCGTAGAGGTGCTTGGGCACCACGGCGGTGAGGGCGGGCAGGGCGTTGCGGATCAGCTGGGCGGGGGTGGGTTCGGCGAAGCGGAAGATGGCGGTGTGGGCGTCGGGCGTTTCCACCGCTTCCAGGTTGCGGAACACGGCGCGGCCGAGATTGCCGTGCTTCTTCCAGACCTCCAGCGCGGAGAAGGCGACGTCGGCGGAGGAGAACGGCTTGCCGTCGTGCCAGGTGACGCCTTGGCGCAGGGTGAAGGTGAGGGAGCGGCCGTCTGCTGCACCGTCCCAGGCGGTGGCGAGGCGGGGGGCGAGGCCGTCCTTGGCGGTGTGGGAGGCTTCGGCCAGGGGTTCGATGACCTTGCTGGCGACGAAGAAGACGCCGTTGCTGGCGATGATGGCGGGGTTGAGGTTGGGCGGCTCGGAATCGGCGGCGACGGTGAGGCGGCCGCCGCGCTTCTGGGCGAGGGCGGGGCGGGGCAGGAAGGGCAGGGCGGCGACGCTGGCTACGGCGCGGCGGCGTGACAGGGGCATCGCGATCCTCGGGCAACTCGCATTCGGTGCGGCATCATGCCTTCGCGTTGGCCGCTTGTCTCGCGGGCGGTTGGTATCAGGGCAGGGGGAGGCGGCTGGCGGTGTAGTCGTCGGACGCGGTGGGCTGGTTGGCCTCCACGAGTTCGCGCTTGACCCATTCCTGGCTGGCCGGGTCGTACCAGCGGCGCCAGACGCCCTTGAAGGCGCGGTCGTGGCTGATGGAGGTGCGCAGGAAGACGTGGGTGGCGACCGGGCTGCCCTGGAGGATGAGGGTTTCCTCGCCGGCGCGCTGCCAGGTGTCTTCGACGGAGACGCGGGCGGTGCCCATGCGGGACTGGAAGCGGAACGAGACCTCGGGGGCGCCGGCGAACAGGGCGTCCATGCCGCGGCGGATGTCGGCGCCGCGCTGGGGGGAGAGGTCGGGGCCGTAGATGCCGTAGAGCGAGGCGCCGGGGGAGGGGCCGCGCTGCCAGAGGCACAGCGCGGGGTCGGACGGGTCGGTGCCGCGGTTGGTGACGGATTGGTGGCCGTTCGCGGTGGCGATCTCGGTGACGGTGCCGGGCAGGGGGCACTTGAATGCGATGGGCGGGGCCTGGGCGTGCGCCGGTGCGGGGGCCAGTGCCAGCAGAAGCAGCGTGCGAACCAGGGACGCGGGCATGGTGGGCTCCTTCCCGATCGGCACGGCGCTAGCCGGCTGCCGCGCGTTCGAAGGCGAGCAGGCCCTGTTCGATCGTCTCGCGCGAGAGGTCTTTGGTGATGAAGACGATGCGGCTGGTGCGCGGGTCTCCGGGGGGCCAGGCGGGGAGCAGGACGGGTTCGTGGAACATGTGCTGCACGCCGTGGATGGCGACGGGGCGGTCCTGGCCGACGAGGTTCAGGATGCCCTTCACGCGCAGCAGGTTTTCGCCGCGGGTGCCGATCAGCATTTCCAGGCACATGCCGATGCCGGACCAGTGCAGGGGTTCGGTGAAGGTGAGGCAGAAGGAGTGGATGCTGCCGTCATGCGCACCGGCGCGGCCCCAGGCGGCGTCGTTCAGCCAGGTTTTCACCTCGGCGATCTTGCCGTCGGCGTCGAACAGGCCGCACTCGAGGATGGTGGCGGGGTCGATCTCGCCGCGCTGGGCGGCGATGATGGGGGCGCCGGGGTTCAGTGCCGTGATGCGGGCGTGGAGGGCTTCGGGGGCTTCGGCGAGGTCGGTCTTGGAGAGGATGATGCGGTCGGCCATGGCGAGTTGGCGGATGGCCTCCTCGTGGGCGTTGAGGGTGGCCAGGCCGTGGACGGCATCGACCACCGTGATGATGCCGTCCATGCGGTAGTGGCGGGCGAGGGTGACGTCGGCCAGCAGGCTTTGGACGACCGGGGCGGGGTCGGCGAGGCCGGTGGTTTCGACGACGACGCGCTTCACTTCGCCGGTGCGGATGCGGGGCACGAGGTCGGCCAGGGCGCGGGCCAGGTCACCGCCGACGGAGCAGCACAGGCAGCCGGAGGGGAGGAGGACCGTGGTGTCGTCGAGTTTCTGCACCAGCAGGTGGTCGATGCCGATCTCGCCGAACTCGTTCACCAGCGCCGCGGTGCCGGCCATCTCGGGCTTGGGCAGCAGGCGGTTGAGCAGGGTGGTCTTGCCGGCGCCGAGGAAGCCCGTCAGCACCGTGAGCGGAACGGCTTTAGTGGCTGTGGCCATGGCCGTAGAGCTGTTCGGGCGAGACCTGGGGATCGGCGATTTCCACCAGCGTGCCGTCGCGGGCGGCGCGGTAGAAGCAGTCGCGGCGGCCGGTGTGGCAGGCCACGCCCTGCTGGTCGACCAGGAGGAGGATGGTGTCGCCGTCGCAATCCAGGCGCAGTTCGACCAGGCGTTGCTGCTGGCCGGAGCTTTCGCCCTTGCGCCACAGCTTGCCGCGGCTGCGGCTGAAGTAGCAGACGCGGCCGGTGGCAAGGGTTTCGGCGACGGACTCGCGGTTCATCCAGGCCATCATCAGCACCTCGCCGGTGTCGTGCTGCTGGGCGATGGCGGGGACGAGGCCGTTGGCGTCGAAGATGATCGCGGACAGGATGTGTGTGCTCTCCATGAGTGCTACATTGCACGGATGCCGCCGGAATTCACCCCCGCGACCCAAGCGAAACTCGAACACGCCGCCGCGTTGTGCGACCGGCGGGGCACGAAGCTGACCGAATTGCGGCGGATCGTGCTTGGGCTGATCCTGGAGTCCGCGGCGCCGACCGGGGCCTATGACCTGCTGGAGAAGCTGCGCAGCCATCGCGGGGCGAGTGCGCCGCCGACGGTGTATCGGGCGCTGGACTTCCTGCTGGAGCAGGGCTTCGTGCACCGGATCGAGCGGCTTTCGGCGTTCGTGGGGTGCATCGATGCGCATAGCCATGACGGGGACCACCATCATGCGGCGCAGTTCCTGATCTGCCGGAGTTGCGGGCAGGCGACGGAGATCGACGACCATCACCTGGCGCACGCGCTGGTGCATGCGGCGGAGGCGGTGGGGTTCAAAGTGAGCGGGGCGACGATCGAGGCCGAGGGGACCTGCGCGAAGTGCCGGGCGGCGGCTTGAAGGGATAAGGCGAGGGCGCTGCCCTCGACACGCCAGCTGAAGCCCAAGAGCGATATGCGCTATGGACGACCAGCTGCTGCCGATTGGTTCGAGCTTCTTTGCCCGGATGGTAGAGCAGGAGCTTGGCTAGAGCAGTTTCCGATCTGAGTGATTCGAGAGGATTCCCCGACGCGGGCCCAATCTGATTCAAGCTTCCTGTCGGCGAGGAGGCCGACAGGCATGTC
>JBIKOJ010000201.1:0-9810 GCA_044358135.1 Acetobacteraceae bacterium
CACATCATCACCGGCCTGATCCAGGGCCTGCGCCGCGTCATCGCGCGCGCAGCCCCTGTCGTCAGCGCGCCCGCACGCCCGATCTGGGCCGGGCCCGAGCTCCGTTGGATCATGGCCCCCCACGGCGACCTCCCCCTGCTGCCCGGGCCCGTCTGGACCCTGCTCTGGTTCCGCCTCGAACGCATCGGCAACCGCCTCACCCGGCTGTACGACCGCTGGCAGCAAGGCACCCTCCCCAAACCCCGCCCGAAAACCATCCGCCCGAAATCCGCCCGCAAGCCGGCGCCGCAGGTCCCCGAACTCCCCGCCCCCGGCATGCCCCTGGTCGACGCTCCCGCGCGTCTCCCCCGCGCCCGCGGCTGGATCACCAGAAGAATCCCCGAAGCCGGCCCCAGCGCCGGCTGGCTCGAATACCTGCTCCAGCAGCCCCACACCCAGGATTTCGTCCAGGCCGCCCCCCAGGCCGCCCGCCTCCTGCGCCCGCTCTGCCACGGCCTCGGAATCGATCAGCCCGCCTGGCTGAAACGCCCCCCGCGCCCCCGCCCGCCGCGCAAGCCGCGCACGCCCAAGCCGCGCCCGGCGCGCCCGCTCCCCCTCACCCACCCCGAGCTGGGCCTCCAGCCCTACGTCATCCGCGCCGCCCGCTACTTCATCAAAAAATACGGCCGCGAGGGCTGACGCGAACGCACGTCCATAATATTACGATATCAAAATTAAATACCGCCCACCCCCCACCTCATGCCTCGGTTTCCCGGAACGGCGTTGCTCTCCAAGCCCTTCCGGTGGGACAACCCCCGTTCCAACACAGCGAACCCCGCCCCATGCCCGAGATGCGCCTGCACAATTTCCTCACCAAGCGCCGCGAGGCGCTGGTGCCGCTCGATCCCGGGCATGTGCGCGTCTATTGCTGCGGCCCCACCGTCTACGACCTCGCCCATATCGGCAACGCCCGCCCCGCCGTCATCTACGACGTCCTGGTCCGCCTGCTGCGCCGCCTGTTCCCCAGGGTCACCTATGTCCGCAACGTCACGGACATCGACGACAAGATCAACAACCGCGCCCGCGAAGCCGGCGTCCCCATCAGCGAGATCACCGAACAAACGCTGAAGGACTACCGCGCCGACATCGCCGCCCTCGGCAATGTCCCGCCGGACCACGAGCCCCGCGCCACCGAGACCATCGCCGAGATCATCGCCATCATCGAGCGCCTGATCACCTCCGGCCACGCCTACGAAGCCGAGGGCCACGTCCTCTTCGCCGTCCCCAGCTTCCCCGACTACGGCAAGTTCTCCGGCCGCTCCCCTGATGAACTCCTCGCCGGCGCCCGCGTCGATGTCGCCCCCTACAAGCGCGACCCCGGCGACTTCGTGCTCTGGAAGCCCAGCACCGATGACCTCCCTGGCTGGAATTCCCCCTGGGGCCGCGGCCGGCCAGGCTGGCATATCGAATGCTCCGCCATGTCCTGGAAGCATCTCGGCGAAAGCTTCGACATCCACGGCGGCGGCACCGACCTGATCTTCCCGCACCACGAGAACGAGATCGCCCAGTCCCTCTGCGCCTTCCCCGGCAGCAAGTTCGCCCGCATGTGGGTCCATAACGGCATGCTCGTCATCAACGGCGAGAAGATGTCCAAGAGCCTCGGCAACTTCGTCACCATCCGCGACGTGCTGGCCAAGGTGCCCGCCGAAGCCGCCCGGCTGCTGCTGCTCAAAACCCACTACCGCAGCCTGCTGGATTTCTCGGATACCGCCCTGGCCGAGGCGCAGAAGGAGCTGAACCGCTTCTACCGCGCCCTGGAACGCACGCCCGCGGACCCCTCGCCCGAACTGCCCGACGCCATCCTCGCCGCCCTCACCGACGACCTGAACACACCCCTGGCCATCGCCGAGATGCACGCCCTCGCCGACAAGGCGATGGCCGGCGACCCCCAAGCCGCCGCCGACCTCCGCGCCGCCGGCGACATCCTCGGCCTCCTGCAGGTAAAGAACTGGTTCCAGGGCGACGGCGACAACTCCGCCATCGATGCCGCCATCGCCGACCGCATCGCCGCCCGCAAGGCCAAGGACTTCGCGAAAGCCGACGCCATCCGCAAAGACCTCGAAGCCCAGGGCATCATGCTGGAGGACAGCCCCCAGGGTACGATATGGCGCCGCCGCTGAAGCCCTCTCCCCTTGGGGGCTTGGGCCGCAAAGCGGACCAAGGGTGGGTGAGGGGTTCCCTTATATGACCGGAAGGGACGGCGGCGCCGAGCTGGAGCCGATCGGCAACACCCCGGTCGTCATCCTCGTCCGCCCGCAACTGGCCGACAACATCGGCGCCGTCGCCCGCGCCATGGGCAATGGCGGCCTGTTCCACCTCCGCCTCGTCGCCCCCCGCGACGGCTGGCCCCAACCCGCCGCCTGGCGCAACGCCTCCGGCGCCGACCGCATCCTCGACGAACTCACCCTGCACGACACGGTGGCCGATGCCGTGTCCGACCTGCACCACGTCTTCGCCACCTGCCCGCGCCCGCGCCACATCATCAAGCCCGTCCTCACCGCCCGCGGTGCCGCCACCGAACTGCGCGCCATCACCGCCAGAAACCTCCGCACCGGCCTCCTCTTCGGCCCCGAGCGCGCGGGCCTCGACAACGACGACATGGCCTGTTGCGACGCCTTGATCCGCTACCCCCTCAACCCCGGCTTCATGAGCCTCAACCTCGCCCAGGCCGTGATGGTGATGGCCTACGAATGGTGGACCGCCACCGACGAAACCATGCCCCGCACCCTCATGACCAACGAAACCCAGATCGCCAACAAGGCGGAGCTGGAGAACTTCCTGTTCCACCTCGTCGACCAGCTCGATGCCAGCGGCTTCCTCAAGAACCAGCAGAAGCGCGCCGGCATGGTCCGCAACATCCGCCACTTCTTCCAGCGCGGCGAAGTGACAGGGCAGGAGCTGCGCACCCTGCACGGCATCGTCACCGAACTCGCCCTCGGCCGCCGCCTGCGTGGCCGGCTCGAAAAAGACTGAACGGGAGAACCGCCATGCTGCGCCTCGATGGAAAGATCGCCTTAATCTCCGGCATGGGCTCGGTCGGCGAGGGCTGGGGCAACGGCCGCGCCACCGCCGTGGTGATGGCCCGCCAGGGTGCCACCATCTTCGGCACCGACCTCAACCCCGCCGCCGCCGAAGCCACCGTCGCCACCATCCGCGCCGAGGGCGGCCAGGCCCACGCCGTGCGCTGCGACATGACCGACAGCGAAGACGTGAAGGCCGCCGTGGAAGCCTGCATGGCCCGCCACGGCCGCATCGACATCCTGGTGAACAACGTCGGCGGCAGCGCCCCCGGCGACCCCGTGAGCATGCTAGAGGAAGTCTGGCACGCCCAGATGGACCTGAACCTGAAATCCGTCTTCCTCACCTGCAAGCACGTGCTGCCGATCATGCAGGCCCAGGCAAAGGGCGCCATCGTCAACATCGCCTCGGTCGCCGGCGTGCGCGACCAGCCCGGCCGCCAATACATCGCCTACGCCGCCAGCAAGGCCGGCGTGATCCGCATGAGCAAGGCCATCGCCATCGACAACGCCCGCCGCGGCATCCGCTGCAACACCGTCGTCCCCGGCCTGATGAACACCCCCCTCGTCAGCGAACGCCTCGCCCGCCAGATCGGCGGCAACGACGCCGAAAAGCTCATCGCCGAACGCAACGCCCGCGTCCCCATCGGCCAGATGGGCGACGGCTGGGACGTCGCCCACGCCGTGCTGTTCCTGGCCAGCGAGGAAGCCAAGCACATCACCGCCACCGAGATCGTGGTGGATGGCGGCCTGACGGCAACCCGTCCCTAGCCGCCCATCTCCTGTTCGAGAGCCTCGATCTCGGCATCGGAAAACCCGAAATGGTGCGCCACCTCGTGCACCACCACGTTCTGCACCAGCCGCCCGAGATCCTCGCCCAGCTCGATCCACTCGAACAGGATCGCCTGGCGGTACAGCACGATCCGGTCCGGCAGGCGGGCCACGTCGCTCATGCTGCGCTCGCCGATCGGGGTGCCCTGGTAGAGCCCGGTCAGCTCCCAGGCGCTTTCGATGCCCATCTCGTCGAGAATCTCGTCCTCGGCGAAATCCTCCACGGTGATGCCGAGATTGGCGATGTGCCGCCGCAGCCGTTCGGGAATGGCCGCAAGCGCCCGTTCGGCCAGATCGGCGATCGCCTCCGCGTCCGGCGGCGTTGTGAAGGGCGGGGCAGGGGGCGCATGCTGGCTCATCGCCGCACCACCGCACGCCGGTGCGGCACGGGTCAAGGAGAGACACATGGTCGCGAAGCTGACAGACGCCGAAAGGGCCACACTGGCCACCGCGCTGCCGCAGTGGCGCATGGTCCCGGGCCGCGATGCGATCCAGCGCGACTTCACCTTTCGCGACTTCGTGGAAGCATGGGGCTTCATGGCCCGCGTCGCCCTGCTGGCCGAAAAGCAGGACCACCACCCGGAGTGGAGCAACGTGTGGAACCGCGTCTCCATCACGCTCGCCACCCACGACGCCGGCGGCCTCTCGGCGCGTGACCTCACGCTGGCACAGGCCATCGACACCCTGTGAGCGACCTCACCTTCCCCGCACGCACCGACGCCGTGCGGCGTGCCACGGCACGCTTCTGCCTGCAGATGGGCTGGGCCCCGGTGCATGAGATGACACTGCCAAACGGCCGCCGGGCGGACATCATGGCGCTCCGCCCCGATGGCGGCTTCGTCTGCATCGAGGTGAAGTCCGGCCTGCGCGATTTCCAGACCGACCTGAAATGGCCGGAATACCGCGCGTTCTGCGACGCCCTGTTCTTCGCCGTCGATGCCGATTTCCCCGATGGCCTGATCCCCACGGAGACCGGGCTGATCGTGGTGGAGTCCCGCGAGGCCGCCCTGATCCGCGAGGCCCCCGCGCATCCGCTGGCCCCCGCCCGCCGCCGCGCCCTGATGCAGCGCTTCGCCGTGCTGGCGGCGATGCGCCTGGCCATCGCCGAAGACCCCGCCGCACTCGCGGAGCTGCGCGGGGCGCTCAGGGTGGAGTGACCTTGAAGCGGCCGGCAGAACGGCCGATGCTTCCGGCAACGAACGGGAGCGAGACCATGAGCGGATACCCCCTGCCCAGCACCACGCTGGAAGAAGCCAATCTCCGTCCGGAGCAGATCGCCCGGCTGCACAAGCTGATCGAGGGCCACATTGCGTCGGGCCGCTATCCCGGCGCGCAGATCGCCATCGCCCGGCACGGCAAGCTCGCCCATTTCAAGACGTTTGGCGACGCCAAGCAGGGCGTCGCGGCAGACGATGCGTCGATGTGGCTGCTGTTCAGCAACACCAAGGTGATCACCGCCGCGGCCTGCTGGATCCTGGCTGAGCAGGGCGCCTTCCGCTTCACCGACCGCTTCGCCGAGCACGTTCCCGCCTTCGCGAAAAACGGCAAGGGCGACGTGACCGTCATGCAGGTGATCACCCATCTCGCCGGCTTCCCCAACGCCGAGGTGGGGCCCGAGTGCTGGGAGGACCATGGCAAGCTGCACGACACCGTGTGCAACTTCAGCCTGGAATTCACCCCGGGCTCGCGCCTGCACTACCACGGCGCCTCCGCCCACTGGGCGCTGGCGGTGCTGATCGAGAAGCTGACCGGGCAGGATTTCCGGACCTTCATCCGCGAGGCCGTGATCGCGCCGATGCGCCTGACCGGCGAGATGCAGATCGGCCTCGATGCCCACGGCATGCAGCACGCGGTGGACATGCATGAGCCCGCCGAGGGCGGCGTGGTGCCGTCGGCGGACCGCAACTCCGATGCGTTCAAGAAGGCCGGCGTGCCCGGTGGTGGCGGCTATGCCACGGCGCGGGCCATGGTGGCGTTCTACCAGATGATGCTCGCCGGCGGCACGATCGGAGGCGCTCGCCTGGTGGGCCCGCGCACCCTGCAATACGCCATCCGCAACTGGACCGGCGACATGCACGACCACGCGATGAACCAGCCGATGCATCGCGGCCTCGGCCCGCATCTGCGCGGCACCACCCCGGGCATCCGCGGCCTCGGCGCCATCGCCTCGCCCACCACCTTCGGCCATGGCGGCGCCGGCAACTCCTATTGCTGGGCCGACCCGGAGAGCGGCGTGTCCTTCGCGTATCTCACGAATTGCCGCATTCCCGATCCCTGGCACAGCCAGCGGCTGGAGCTGGTGAGCAATTTCGTCCATTCGGCGATTCTCTAGACAGTCTTTGGCGCCTCCCTGTTGCGAAGCATGTCCGGCGCCCCTATGTGGCGCCGGATGATGACGAACCATGTCATCCGGCCCTGGGAGGATCATTCCATGAACAGACGCTCGCTCCTGCTTGGCGCGGCCATCGGCTTCGCCCCCGGCCTTCTGCGGGAGGCGGGCGCCCAGCCCAAGAATGCCGCCTGGCCGAAGGCGCTCAACATGGGCACCGCCGCACCCGGCGGCACCTATGCGCTGTATGGCCCGGCCTGGGGCCAGCTGGTGCAGGAGGCGACGGGGGTGAACATCTCCTATCGCACCACCCAGGGGCCGAACCAGAACATCGTGCTGGTGAACACCCGTGAGGTGGAGATCGGCATGGTGACCATGGGCGTGGCGCTGCAGGCCTGGAACGGCGACGGCGCCTGGACCCAGGGCCGCAAGTTCCAGGACATCCGCGCCCTGTTCCCGATGTACGACACGCCCTTCCACGGCATCGCGCTGAAGAAGAGCGGCATCACCCGCATGTCGCAGCTGGCCGGCAAGAACATCGGCGTGGGCCCGCGCGGCGGCACGCCCGGCACCTATTTCGGCCCGATGCTGGAGAAGCTGGGCTACAAGCCCGGCGCCGTGCGCTACGGCAGCGGGGCCGACATGTCCGGCCAGTTGCAGGATGGGCTGCTGGATGCGTTCCTGTTCGCCTCCGGCGTGCCGATCCCGGCCTTCAGCGAGGCGGAAACGCAGGGGGAGGTGGTGTTCCTGGATTTCACCGCCGACGAGGTGGCCAAGCTGACCGCCGCCTATCCCGAGCTGTCGGCCGGCACGCTGCCGGCCAGCACCTACCGCACCGCGGGGCGGGAGCTGCGGGTGGTGGGCATGTTCAACTTCGCCATCGGCCACAAGTCGCTGCCGGAAGACCTGGTGTATGAGATGGTGAAGTCGGTGCTGGGGCAGAACGCCAAGCTGCGCCAGGCGATTGCGGCGGCCTCGGAAACCCTGCCCGAGAATGCGACCAAGAACGGCTTCCTGCCGTATCACCCCGGCGCGGCGCGCTACCTGCGCGAGGTGGGGCAGAAGATCCCCGACAATCTCGTGATGGCGTAAGGAAGACTCTTCTTTTTTCTGAAGAAAAAAGAAGCAAAAAAGACTTCATTTGCTTGCGCCGGGGCTAGCCCGGGCGCAAGCGAATAAAAGTTTTTTGGTTCTTTTTTTCAAAAAAGAACTTCTTCCTTCTTTCGCAACTGCCATGTGAGCAACGCCACACCCCCGGCAAGCCCTGCGAGATCGGTATAGGTCTCCGGGATCATCAGCAGCAACCCGGCCACGGCCGAGGCCAGCCGCAGCGGCAGGGGCAGGGCGGCCGGGCCCATCCAGCCTTCGGTGGCGCAGGCCAGCAGGTACACCCCGAACGCGGCGGTGAAGAAGGCCTGCAGGATCTCCGGCAGCGGGCCCTGAGCCAGCAGCGCGGGCGAGAGCCAGAACATGAACGGCACGATGAAGGTGGCCAGCCCCAGCTTCAGCGCGATCATGCTGGTGCGCCACATGTCTGCCTGGGCCATGGAGGCGGCGGCGAAGGAGGCGAGTGCGACGGGGGGCGTGATCGCCGAGAGGATGGCGAAGTAGAAGATGAACATGTGGGCGGCCAGCGGCAGCACCCCCATGCGGATCAGCCCCGGCGCCACCACGGCGGCGGCGATGGCATAGGCGGCGGTGGTGGGCACGCCCATGCCCAGGATGATGGCCACCACCATGGCGAACACCATGGCCAGCAGGGTGGAGGCGCCGGCGAGATCAAGCAGCATGGTGGCAAAGCGCCCGCCGATGCCCGTCACCCCGATCACGCCCGCCACGATGCCGGCGGCGGCACAGACGGCGATGAGCTGCATCACCTCCTTCATGCTGCCGTGCAGCGCGTCGTAGATATCGGCCGCCGTCTCCCCCAGGGCGCCGGCCACGCCGGTGAGGAGGCCCTGGCGTGCCAGCACCAGCCGGTGCGCCAGCGCGGTGCCCAGCATGATCAGCAGCGTGGCGGCGATGCCCCAGGCGGCGGCGCGGAACGGGGAGAAGCCCTGCACCAGCATCACGATCAGCATCACCAGCGGCACGGCCATGTAGGCCTGGCGGGCGATGACCGACCAGCGCGGCAGCTCCTCGCGCGACAGGCCGCGGATGCCGAGCTTGCGGGCGTTGAGGTCGCAATGGGTGTAGTTGGCCCAGTAGAACAGCAGGGCGGGGATCAGCCCGGCGAGCGCGATGTCGGTGTAGGGGATGCCCAGCACCTCGGCCATGATGAAGGCGCCCGCGCCCATCACCGGCGGCGTGATCTGCCCGCCGGTGGAGCTGGTGGCCTCGATCGCGGCGGCGGTGGCGCGGTCGTAGCCGACGCGGCGCATCATCGGGATGGTGAAGGTGCCGGAGGCGACCACGTTGGCCACGGCGGAGCCGGAGACGGCGCCGAACATGATGCCCGACAGCACCGTGACCTTCGCCGGCCCGCCGCGCAGCCGGCCGACCAGGATCAGGGCGAGGTCGTTGAAGTAGTCCCCGGCCTTGGATTTCTGCAGGAAGGTGGCGAAGACCACGAACATGATGATGAAGCTGGCGCTGACCTGCACGATGGTGCCGAGCACGCCGTTGTTGTTGAACAGCTCCACCAGCAGCAGCTCGAAGGCGATGCCGCGGTGGAACAGGATGCCGGGCAGGAAGGGGCCGGCGAAGCAGTAGGCGATGAACACCAGAACGATCAGCGGCATCACCAGGCCGGCGGTGCGGCGGGCGAATTCCAGCACCAGCAGCATGCCGATGCCGGCCACCACGAGATCGGTGGTGTTGGGCCCCATGAAGCTGCGCATCTCGATGCCGTCGGCATCCAGGATGTAGTGGAACGGCAGCGCCACGGAGGCGGCGATCAGCACCCAATCGAGCGGCGGTATGCGGGTGCCGGCGGTGGCGCTGCTGCGCGCGGCGAACAGGGCGAAGCCGAGGGCGGCGCCGAAGAACACATGGATGGCCCGGCCCACGGTGGGGTCGATCGGCGCCACCAGCAGGATCCACAGGTGGAAGAACACGAAGGCCGCGGCCAGCGCGCGCCAGGCATGGCCGACGATCCCTGCCAGGTCGCGCCGGGCGGAGGCGAACTCCATGTCATCGACGTCGCTGTTCACGACCGCCTGGGCGGGGTCCTGCTGCGTCATGCGGCGTGGCCTCCTGTTCGGCAGGGCTTCGCGGCCGCGCCATTGCGTCACGGGCGCGTGATAGCGCGAACAGGGGGGGCTGGGACAGTCTGTTACGGCGCTACTGCGCCAGGAAGCCGCCATCCACGGCCAGGGTGTGGCCGGTGACCATGCCGGCGGCCGGGCTGGCCAGGAACAGGATGGCGGTGGCGACATCCTCCGGGTCGGCCAGCCGGCCCATGGGGGTGACGCGTTCCATCTCCGCCACCACGTCGGGCTGGCCCAGCAGGGGGGCGATGAAGCCGGTGCGCACCCAGGTGGGGGCCACGGCGTTCACGCGGATGCCCTGCTTGGCCCATTCCACCGCCAGGGCGCGGGTCATGTTCACGATGGCGCCCTTGGTGGTCTGGTAGGAGATGTTGGGATAAAGCCC
>JBIKOJ010000365.1:0-2810 GCA_044358135.1 Acetobacteraceae bacterium
CGGCCTCGATGTCTCGGTGCAGGCCCGCCTGCTCGACCTCATCCGCTCCTTGGTTGCACGCCTGAACATCGCCGTCGTGCTGGTCACGCACGACCTCGCGGTGGCCCGCCTCCTCGCCCACCGCATCATGGTGATGCAGCGCGGCGTGGTGGTGGAAACCGGCCTCACCGACCAGGTGCTGGACGACCCGCAGCACGCCTACACACAGCTTCTCGTAAGTTCGGTGCTCCAGGCATGATCCCGATGCTCGAAGTCCATGGCCTGGAAAAGCAGTTCACCCTCCACCTCCGTGGCAGCCTGCAGCTGCCGGTCCTGCACGGCGTCGACCTGACCGTCCATGCCGGCGAGTGCGTGGCGCTGGCCGGCCCGTCCGGCGCCGGAAAGTCCACCCTCCTGCGCAGCCTCTACGGCAACTACCGCGCCGATGCCGGCCGCATCCTCATCCGCCACGAGGGCGGAATGGTCGACATTGCCAGCGCCCCACCCCGGACCGTCGTGCAGGTCCGCGCCAAAACCCTCGGCTATGTCAGCCAGTTCCTCCGCGTCGTCCCGCGCGTACCGGCGCTTGATATCGTCGCCGAAGCCGCCCCCGACCGCAGCGCCGAGAAGGCCGCCGCCCTCCTCCACCGCCTCAACATCCCCACCCGCCTGCACGCCCTCCCGCCCGCCACCTTCTCCGGCGGCGAACAGCAGCGCGTGAACCTCGCCCGCGGCTTCATCGGCGGCCACCCGATCCTGCTGCTCGATGAACCCACCGCCAGCCTCGATGCCGCCAACGCCGACATCGTCATCGCCATGATCACGGAAGCAAAGGCCCGGGGGGTTGCCATCGTCGGCATCTTCCACGATGCCGAAGTCCGCAACCGCGTTGCCGACCGCCTCCTCCACGTCGCCCCCCTGCAGGACGCCGCATGATCCCCGAGACCATCCTCACCAACGCGACCCTGATCCTGCCGACCGAGGTCGTCGCCGGCACCATCGTCCTTCGCGACGGCCGCATCGCCGAAATCCAGCCCGGCCGCAGCCATGCCCCGGGCGCCACCGATCTCGGCGGCGACCACGTGATGCCCGGCGTCGTCGATGTCCACACCGACAACCTGGAACGCCAGGTGGAACCCCGCGCCGGCGCCCGCTGGCCTTCCCGCTCGGCCATGATCGCGCACGACGCGCAATGCGCCGCCGCCGGCGTCACTACCGTGCTCGATGCGCTCTGCCTCGGCGACCTCGGCTTCGACAAGGAACGCGTGAAGACCTTCCGCGACGCCGTTGTGGACCTGGACGCCCTCGTCCCCACCGGCGTCCTCAAGAGCGACCACTACCTGCACCTGCGCTGCGAACTTCCCGCTACCGAAATGATGGAGCTGGTCGATCCCGTCGCCGACCATCCCCTGGTGCGCATGGTCTCGCTGATGGATCACTCCCCCGGCGTCGGCCAATACGCCAACATGGACCGCTACTGGGCCATGCGCCGCCGCGCCGGCCTGCGGGATGAGGAAATCCAGGCCCGCATCACCCACCTGCTCGACCAACGCGCCCGCACCCGCGACCCCAACCGCCGCGCCCTCCTCACGCGCGTCGCCCATCTCAACATTGAGCTGGCCAGCCACGACGATCGCACGGAAGAAGAGATCGCCGAGAACATCGCCGACGGCATCCGCATCAGCGAATTCCCCGTCAGCATGGTCGCCGCCAACGCCGCCCGCGCCGGCGGCATGGAGATCATCGCCGGCGCCCCCAACATCGTCCGCGGCGGCAGCCACTCCGGCAACATCGCCGCCGCCGACCTAGTTCGCGCCGGCCGCGTCGATGCCTTCGCCAGCGACTACGTTCCCGCCGCCCTCGTCGAATCCGCCTGGCTCTGCGTGGAACAAACCGGGATCACCCTGCCGCAGGCCGTCGGCTACATCACCGACAAGCCCGCCCGCATGTCCCGCCTGCCCGATCGCGGCCGCATCGAACCCGGCCTGCGCGCCGACCTCGTCCACGTCCGCGTGCACGAAGGCCACCCGGTCGTCATGCAGGTCTGGCGCGGCGGGGAGAGGGTGGCATGACGCCGGCAGCGAAGCGCGAGGCGAACTGAAGATGCGCGTCGCCCTCTACTACGCCCCGCCCATCGACGATCCGCTCCATGCCGCCGCTTCCACCTGGCTCGGCCGAGACGCCGAGACCAACGCAAAGAAGCGCCAGCCAGACCTGCCCAACATCGCCACCATCACCGAGGATGCGCGCGGCTACGGCTTCCACGCCACGCTCAAGGCCCCGTTCCGCCTCGCCGAAGGCGTGCACTGGAACAGTTTCGTCGAAGCCGTCGAACACCTCGCCGCCGGCATCCGCCCCTTCGACCTGCCGCCGCTCGCGGTGCACGACCTGCACGGCTTCCTCGCCCTGCGCGAGACCCAGCAAAGCCACGCCCTGCAAGCCCTGGCCGATTTCTGCGTCGCCGGCGTCGACCACCTGCGCGCGCCGCTCACCGAGCCGGAACTGGCGAAGCGCCGCAAGAACGGCAAACTCCCCCCCGCCCAGGAAGCCCTGCTGCAACGCTGGGGCTACACCTACGTCTTCGGCGAGTTCTTCTTCCACATGACCCTCACGCGCCGCCTCACCGCGGCCGAGAAGGAGCTCTACCTGCCGGCTGCGACGGATTTCTTCGATCCGATCCTGGAACAGCCGCGCCGGGTCACCGATATCGCGCTCTTCACCCAGGCCGCGCCGGGCGCCCCCTTCACCATCGCCCAGCGGGTGCCGCTCAAAGGGTAAGCGTCTTCTTTTTTCTGAAGAAAAAAGAAGCAAAAAAGACTTCATTTGCTGGC
>JBIKOJ010000366.1:0-2794 GCA_044358135.1 Acetobacteraceae bacterium
GCCGCGTGGTGGCTGTTGGGGTCGCCCAATTCTGGGGGGTGGGTTTACCCCTCACCCAACCCTCTCCCCCAAGGGGAGAGGGCTTCGTATGGTGCTTCGGCGTGTTTGAGTTATGGGGCCGTGATGGTGGATGAGGCGGGGTTGCGGGTGGCGTTGGGGCGGCTGGTGCCGGCGGGGAGTTCGCGGCAGCGGGAGTTCGTGGTGCGGGATGGGGCGGGGCGGATGCGGATCGGGGTGCTGTGCACGGATGCCGGGGTTTACGTGGAGGTGGCGAATTTCGCGGCGGCCAGTGGGGGGCTGTTCCGGGACTATGTTTCGCCGTGGGGGGAGATGGCGGGGGTGTTCCGGTTCGGGTGCGATGTTGACCTGTTCTACAGCGATATCGAGCAGACGATGACGATGAGCCAGGCGGCGGCGGAGCGGGCGCTGGCGGCGGCGGGCGCGGGGTAGGGACGGGGCCTGGTGGCTCGGGCGCTTGTGGCCTGGCGTGGGCGTGGTGGGCGGTGGCTCAGATGCGGGGCCTGGGCCATCCGGCGGGGGAGGGCGGGGGCGGTTCGTGGAGGCTGCTGGAGGTGGTGGGGTTGCGCCGCCGGGTGGGGGTGGCGGCAGGGGATTTGGGGGCCGGCGGCGGGGGCGGGGTGTGCGGCTGGGTGAGGCTGCGCACGGCCTGATCGTGGCGGCCCGAGGCGATGAGGGTGCGGATGATGCCGAGAGCCTGGGAAGAGGGGCGAGGCATGGCGGGGTTCCTGGACATGGGTGTGCGCCCGCCGGCGCGGAGCGCGGGCGGGTGGGGCGCGTGGGAGGGGTTGGGGTGTGGCGGCGGGCCGGTTGAGGGGCCGCCAGGGTAGATCGGGCAATTATACCTAGGGCGGTGGCCGCGCCAAGGGGTTTTTTGCAGGGTGGGTTAGCGGAGTTGGCTGTCTTTGCTGCCGCGGCGGTTGTAGGGGCTGTGGGCGGCGGAGGTATCGCGTTCCGACTGGCAGGGGACGCAGGTGCGGACGCCGGGGAGGGCCTGGCGGCGGCGTTCGGGGATGGGCTCCCCGCATTCGTCGCAATGGGTGGGGGATTCCCCGGTGGGGAGATGGGCGCGGGCGCGGGTGACGGCATCCTTGATGGTGTCGTCGATCTGGTCGGTGACGGCGCTGTCGGGGGCCCAGCCGGTTGCCATGGGTTGCCTCCTGCCTCGGGGGATTAGGAGAAGGTAGGGGCGGCGGTGGGCGTTGTCACGGTTCAGGCTCTGGTTCGTGATCGCGGGCGGGGGCTTCCGGTGGGGTGACGACGAGGTGGGCGTGGCGGCGGAGGTGGGCGACGAGGGCTTCGCCGCGGCCGGGCGGTGGCGGGGCGGGGATGGGGGCGATGCGGATGGCGGTGCCGTCCCATTCGATGGTGACTTGGGTGTTGGGCAGGAGGCCGGCGCGGGCGCGCAGGGCGGCGGGGATGGTGACGCGGCCTTTGGCGGTTATGCGCATGGGTGATTTCCAGGGTGGGTGGTGCGCTTGGAGCGTATTGTTTAGCTTGATGTGGGCTACGCTTCAAGCGTAGGGTTTGATTCCATGCTGTTCGAGTGGGACGACGACAAGCACGCGGAGACTGTGGCGGCGCGGGGCATCGGATTCGATGCGGGGGCGCTGATCTTCGCGGGGCCGGTGATCGAGTGGCTGGATGAGCGCCGGGCGTATGGCGAGGTTCGCGTGCGCGCGGTGGGGATGGCGGAGGAGATGGTGCTGCACGTGGTGTACACGGACCGGGACGAGGTGCGGCGGATCATCTCGGTGAGGAAAGCGAACCCAAGGGAGCGCGAGGCATGGCAACGACGCGGATGACACTGGACGAGATCAAGGCGCGGGGCGTGGAACTGGATGCGGCGCGACTGGCAGAGACCACCGAGGCCG
Source organism: Acetobacteraceae bacterium (assembly GCA_044358135.1). GTDB lineage: Bacteria > Pseudomonadota > Alphaproteobacteria > Acetobacterales > Acetobacteraceae > CAMDGX01. The sequence goes on from JBIKOJ010000366.1 coordinate 1,893, forward strand.
AGATTCGACAGCAGATGGTGGAAGACGGGCAGGACCCGCAGACGGCGCCGCCAGCCGGGCGGCTGGGGGCGTTGCCGGGGACGCTCCGGCGGCGGTTAGGGATGACGCAGGCGCAGTTCGCACAGGCGATCGGGGTGCCGGTGGCGACGCTGCGGAACTGGGAGCAGGGCCGGGTGGCGCCCGATCCGGCGGCGCGGGCGTTGCTGCGGATACTGGACCGGGAGCCGGAAGCGGCGTTGCGGGCGTTGGGAAAGAACAGCCAAATGGGATAGTTTTTTAATAAAAAAAGATCATTATAACGCAGTATATGATAAATCATAGGCAGCAATATTTAAATTTCTTTCCGCTACCGCAATTGCAAATGGAGTTTCGACCATATTTTGGCTGCGGGTGTGCTTTTTTTGCGGTGAATTTATTTCCTCGAAGCGACGATATTTTTGCGGCTTTATCCAACGCTGCATCGTAGTGCCAAGGATAGATCAAAGTTAGGCCCAACCGCGGGAGACCATCAAGAGGTCGAACCACCAGTCCAAACCAGCTCTCAGAGCGACTCGCGTATTTCCGGAATGTCGAGTGCGCAGAAAGCTTATCCATCGCCATATCATCTTGATAATTGTTGCAGTGGACCGTTATCCCTGTTTTTCCTTCTAAGTATAGGACACTAAAATCACGATGATTCCCATCGACCCGGGTATCTTTAGCTATTTTCCGTAACCTGACATCTAGATCCTCAACCGCATTGCTGCTCAATCGGAGAATCATGAATCCGAAATCAAGGAACGCGGGGTCAGGCCTATCTTCAATAGATTTCAGAATTTTACCTATCAATGTTCCTTCAAATTTAAGAAGAATTCCATCTGGCGTTGCATTTCCGGTGGCTTTCTGTCTTCGAATTGTCATTG
>JBIKOJ010000367.1:0-2792 GCA_044358135.1 Acetobacteraceae bacterium
CTCGAACGCCGCATGCAGCACCGGCGTCCGAAACAGCCGCTCCGCCTTCGAAATCCCCCGCAGGAACGCCCCCCGCCCCGCCACCCACTGCGCATCTGACAGATGCCCGAACTCCAACCGCAACGCCGCCGTATTGGCATCGAACACCGCCGGCCCCTCCCCCAGCGGCGTCAAATCCAGATCCAGCATCCACGCCCGCGCCGCCCACGCCTCGTCACTCATCCCAGCCTCCGGCACCGCCGCCAGGTGGTTCGCGGTGGCCAGAATCGTCCCCGTCACCCAGGCAATCCCCTCCGCCGGCAACGCCGGCCCCGCCGCCTCCCACAGCGACGCCGACCGCGCCTCGTTGTCCTTCCGCGAAGCATCATACATCGCATCGTGATAACAGATCGCGCAGGCCAGCCACTGGTGCCACGGCGCCTCCTGCACCGAAAGCCCGCCCCCGAACCGCACATGCCGCTCCCACAGCAGTGCCACATGCGCGGTGCCGTGATAGTGCCGGTCCGCCCCCCTCAGCAGCCCCCGCAACAACGCCTTGGCCCGGTCCGAAACCGGCACCAAGGCCAGAACCGCCTCCAGCCCCTCGCTCACGCCTGCCCCTGCAGGCAGAACTCCAGCGCCGCCTCCACCGCCGGCAGATCCTCCAGCGAAAGGCACATCGGCGGCACGAAGCGCAGGATGTTCCGGTTCGCACCGGATTTGCTCACCACGATCCCCGCCTCCCGCGTCCGCTCGAACACCGAAGCCGTCGCCTCCGTCGCCGGCGTCCGGCTCTTGCGGTCCGTCACCAGCTCGATCGCCTGCATCAGCCCGCGCCCGCGCACCGCGCCGACGATCTCGTATTTCTGGTGCATCCGCTCCAGCACCTGCCGCAACGCCGCCCCTACCGTCTTCGCGTTCGCCTGCAACCCCTCCTCGTCGATCGCCTGCAACACCGCCCGCCCCGCCGCACAGGAAACCGGATTCGCCCCATACGTATTGAAGAAGAACTTCTCCCGAAGCACCTCCGTCACATGCCGCTGCGCCACCACCGCGCCCAGCGGAAACCCGTTGCCGATCCCCTTGGCCATCACCACGATCTCCGGCACCACCCCATGCGCCTCGAACCCCCAGAAATGGTCCCCGGTGCGCCCGAAGCCGGACTGCACCTCGTCCACGATCAGCACCCCACCCCGCGCCCGCACCTTCTCGGTCGCCGACTTCAGGTAGCCCTCCGGCAACTCCACGATCCCGCCATAGCCCTGGATCGGCTCCACAATGAACCCGGCCAACTTGCCCGAGGTGGAGAACTGGATCGTCCGGTCGATCTCATCCAGGTACGCCTGGGTATCGTCCCCGAACACCCCGCGGAACGGGTCCGGATTCGGCATGTGGTGAATGCCGCCCAGCAGCGGGATCGGATGCCGAAACCCGGAAATGCCGGTCAGAGACTGCGCCCCGATCGTCGCCCCATGATACGCATTGCGCAGCGCCAGCATGTCGATATTGCCGGTGAAGCTCTGCGCCATCACCAGCGCCAGATCGATCGCCTCGGTGCCGCTGTTGGTAAAGTGCACCACCCAGTCATGCCCCGCCGGCATCCGCGCCGCTAGCTCCTCGGCGAAATGCGCGGGCACCGGGTGGTAGAACATCGTCGTGCAATGCTGCAGCTCCGCCACCTGCGCCTGCACCGCCGCCGTCACCTTCGGATGCGCATGCCCCACGGAGATGCAAACATTCATCCCCAGCAGGTCGGTGTATTTCTTGCCCGCCTCGTCCCACAGGTACTGCCCCTGCCCACGGCGGAAAATCATCGGCGTCTTGTACGGCACGAACGCCCGTTGGGAGGCGGCGTAGTACTGGTCCCGCCGCGCCACGATCGCCTCGGTCGACCAATCCGTCTCAAGCTCGCCCATCACAGCCTCCGTCACATGACCGGACTTTCCGCCCCCTGGCCCGCACCGGCAAGCCCCGCCATCCTGCCCCTGTCACGCAGGAGAACCCCATGCCCCGCAAGCTCGCCATCATCACCGGAGGTGCCCGCGGCATCGGCCGCGGCTGTGCCCACGCCCTCGCCGAAAAGGGCCTCGACCTCGCCCTCGTCGACCTCCTCCCCGCCGAGATGGAGCGCACCAAGGCCGAGCTGGAAGCCATGGGCGCCACCGTCACCTGCCACGAAGCCGACGTGGCCGATTTCGCCCGCGCCGCCGCCGTGGTCGCCGAGATCATGTCCGCCCATGGCCGCATCGACGTGCTGGTGAACAACGCCGGCCGCGGCAACCCCAAGGGCATCACCGAGATCACGGAAGACGAGTTCGACCGCACCATCGCGGTGAACCTGAAGAGCTGCTTCAACTACATCCACGCCGCCGTGCCCCACATCCAGGCTGGTGGCGGCGGGCGCATCGTCTCGATGTCCTCGCTCAACGCCTTCTCCGGCGGCGTCACCAGCGCGGTGTCGAAATTCAGCTACGCCACCGCCAAGGCCGGCATCCTGGGCATGACCCGCGCCCTGGCCAAGGAACTCGGCCCCACTATCGCCATCAACGCCATCTGCCCCGGCGTGATCGAAACCGAACTCGGCAACAGCCTCACCAAGGCCCGCGGCCCCGAACTCATGAAAGGCATCGCCCTCGGCCGCCTCGGCACCCCGCAAGACGTCGCCCAACTCGTCGCCTTCCTCGCCACCGTCGAACCCAACTTCATCACCGGCCAAAGCTTCGTGATCGATGGGTTCCAATGGGTGTGTTGAACGGGTGAGGGAGGAAGGCCAGGGCTCTGCCCTGGACCCGCTGGGGCCTTAGGCCCCAGAC
>JBIKOJ010000202.1:0-9710 GCA_044358135.1 Acetobacteraceae bacterium
CGAGGCGTCGCATGAGTGCTGCCCTGCTTGAGGTCGAGGGCCTGCGCGTTGGGTTTGGCAACGGGACGCAGGCGGTGCGGGGGATTTCGATCGCGGTGGCGCGCGGCGAGACGCATTGTTTGGTGGGGGAGAGTGGTTGCGGGAAGAGCGTGACCTCGCTGGCGGTGATGAATTTGCTGGCGCGGGGGGCGGTTCGGACGGCCGACGGGATCAGGTTCGAGGGGCGGGAGATTGCCGGCCTGTCGGAGCGGGACATGGGCAAGCTGCGCGGCGACGCGATGGCGATGATCTTCCAGGAGCCGATGACGAGCCTGAACCCCGCCTACACGGTGGGGTCGCAGATGGCCGAGGTGTATGTGCGGCATCGCGGCGGGTCGAAGGCGGCGGCGTTGGACCGGGCGGCGCATTTGTTGGGGCGGGTGGGGATCACGGCGCCGGGGATGCGCCTGGCGCAGTATCCGCACCAGTTGTCGGGCGGGTTGCGGCAGCGGGTGATGATCGCGATGGCGCTGATGTGCGATCCCAAGCTGCTGATCGCGGACGAGCCGACCACGGCGCTGGACGTGACGGTGCAGGCGCAGATTTTGCGGCTGCTGCAGGAATTGCAGCAGGAGCTGGGGCTGGCGATTCTGCTGATCACGCATGATCTGGGGATCGTGGCGCGGATGGCGCACCGGGTGAGCGTGATGTACGCGGGCCGGGTGGTGGAGAGCGGGCCGGCGGCGGAGCTGTTTGGGCAGCCGACGCATCCCTACACGCATGGGTTGTTGGCGTGTGTGCCGGTGCCGGGCAAGATTGCGCGCGGGGAGCCGTTGGGCAGCATTCCGGGCACGGTGCCGAAGATCGGGCCGGGCTACAGCGGGTGTGCGTTCCGGGAGCGGTGTTCGCAGGCGATGCCGGCCTGCGGGGCGGGGGATGTGCCGGGGCGGGAGGCCGGGGCGGAGCATCGCTACGAATGCCATTTGCCGGCGGACTGGACCGCACGGCTGGCGGCGGAGGCCGCGGCATGACGCCCGCCATTGAAGTTCGCAATGTGGAGAAGGTGTTCCGCCAGGGCACCGGCATGTTCTCCGCCCCGCGTTTCGTGCGGGCGGTGGATGGGGTTTCGTTCTCGGTGCCGCCGGGCGGGTGCTTCGGCATCGTCGGCGAGAGCGGGTGCGGCAAGTCCACCCTGGCGCGGCTGATCCTGGGGCTGCACCCGGCGACGGGCGGGGACATCCTGGTGGATGGGCGCAAGCTCTCCGGCATGCATCGGCGCGAGCGGGCGCGGCTGATCCAGCCGGTGTTCCAGGACCCGTTCTCGTCGTTGAACCCGCGGCGTTCGGTGGCCGATATCGTCGGCATGCCGTTGGCCGCACAGGGCGTGGGCGAGGCGGAGCGCACGAAGCGCGTGCAGGAGATGCTGGCGCGCGTGGGGCTGACGGCGGAGCAGGGCGGGCGGTTGCCGGCGCAGCTTTCGGGCGGGCAGCGGCAGCGCGTGGCGATCGCGCGCGCCCTGGTGCTGCGGCCGCGCATCGTGGTGTGCGACGAGCCGACCAGCGCGCTGGACGTAAGCGTGCAGGCGCAGATTTTGAACCTGCTGGCGGAGCTGCGGCGCGACCTGGGCCTGACGCTGGTGTTCATCAGCCACAACCTGGCCGTGGTGGAGCATATCTGCGACGAGGTGGCGGTGATGTATCTCGGCCGCGTGGTGGAGCGGGCGGAGACGGACGATTTGTTCAGCCGCCCGGCGCATCCCTATACGCGCGCGCTACTCGCCTCCGTGCTGACGCCGGAGCCCGGCCTGGGCATTCCCGATGTGGGGCTGGGGGATTCCTACCCCGACCCCGCCAATGTGCCGCCGGGCTGCCGTTTCCATCCGCGTTGCCCGGTGGCGCAGGACTCCTGCCGCAGCGTGCAGCAGGCTGCGCGAACGGTGCATGGGCGCAGCGTGGAGTGCATGCTGGCGGAATCCCTCTGAGGGCCTATTTTCGAAGGGTTCGTTTCCGTCACAGGAGCCTTCAGATGCGTCTTTTCGCGATTGCTGCCCTTGCTGCGGCCGTGCTGCCGGGTGGGGTGGCCTGGGCCGCCGATGCCGAAGCCGGCGCGCGGGTGTTCCGCACCCAATGCGGCGCCTGCCACGTGGTGGAGGCGGGCAAGAACCGGGTGGGGCCGAGCATGTTCGGCATCGTCGGCCGCGTCTCCGGCACGGTGGAGGGGTTCCGCTATTCCGCCCCCAACAAGGATGCGAAGCTGACCTGGACGCCGGAGGTGCTGGACAAGTACCTGGTGAACCCGAGGGAGACGATCCCCGGCACCACGATGGCCTATGTCGGCCTGCGCAACGCCACGCAGCGGGCAGACCTGATCGCCTATCTCGAAACCCTGAAGTAGGCGCGCATGCCCTATCGCCTGTTCACCGCCAACCGCAACTACTCCTCCTGGTCGCTGCGGCCCTGGGTGCTGATGCGCACGCTGGGGATCGGGTTCGAGGAGGAGGTGCGGTTTTTCGTGCCGGGCTCCAACCGGGCGGTGTTCAAGGCGTTCGCGCCGAACGGGACCGTGCCGTGCCTGCATGACGGCGGCACGGTGGTGTGGGACTCGTTGGCGATCGTGGAATACCTGGCCGAGCGGCACCCGGGCGTCTGGCCGGCGGATGCCGCCGCGCGGGCCTGGGCGCGCTGCGCGGCGGCGGAGATGCATGGCGGGTTCTCCGCGTTGCGCAATATCGCCAGCATGAGCTGCGGCATTCGGGTGAAGCTGCACGAGGTTTCGCCGGCACTGGCGCAGGATGTGGCGCGGATCGACGAGATCTGGTGCGAGGGGCTGGCACGGTTCGGCGGGCCGTTCCTGGCGGGTGCCTCGTTCACGGCGGTGGATGCGTTCTTCGCGCCGGTGGCGTTCCGGGCGCAAAGCTACGGGCTGGCGCTGAGTGCGCCGGCCGCTTCCTATGTGCAGCGCCTGCTGGACCTGCCGGCGATGCGGGAATGGTACGACGCGGCACTGCTGGAGACGCAGCGCGAGCCGGGCCATGAGGCGGAGGCGCTGGCGGCCGGCACGATCACCCGGGATTTCAGGGCGCGGGCGTAAGCATCCGGCGCATCACCAACGCATCGTCGCCATCGGCGTAGTAGCCGCGGCGGCGGCCGATCTCCTCGAAGCCCTGTGCGGCATAAAGGGCGCGGGCGGCGGTGTTGCGGGTGGCGACTTCCAGGAACAGCGTGCCGGCGCCGAGGGCCGCGCACTGTCGCGTGGCTTCCTCCAGCAGGGCGCGGGCGAGGCCGTGGCGGCGCTGTTCCGGCAGCACGGCCAGGGTAAGGATTTCCGCCTCGTCGGCGGCGACGCGGGCCATCACCATGGCGCCCCGGGCGTCGTACAGCACGAAGACGCCGGGCAGTTCCAGTTGCAGCACCATCGCATCCCGCCCCCAGCGCTGGCCCGGCGGGAAGGCGGCGTGGTGGATGGCGGCCAGGGCTTCGGCATGGGCCGGGCCCGCACGCTCGATCATGGCACCGGCGCGGGCCGCAGCCCGCCGGCCGGGAGCTTGGCCTCCGGCGGATCGATGTAGAGCGGCTGCGCGGCCAGCGGCGGCAGGGTGCCGGCCAGGCGCAGGGCGCCCACGTGGGCGACGGCCACGGCATCGGGCAGGCGGGCCTCGGTGAGCATCACGTTCTCGCCGCGGGCGGCGAGGCGGCAGGCGACCTCCATCGCGGCATCGCCGGCCAGGGCGATGGGGCCTGGGGGGCGCGGCAGGGCATCCAGCGGCACGGGGGCGATGCTGCCGTCACGGTCCAGGAAGACGCGGCCGCGGCGGCTGTCGATCGCCACCCACAGCGCGCGGCCGGGCGGCAGGGCGAGGGTGGCGGCCAACGCCTCAGCCACGCGCACGCCCACCACCGGCTTGCCGGCGGCCAGGGCGAGCCCCTGGGCCAGGGCGATGGCGCTGCGCAGCCCGGCGAAGCTGCCAGGGCCGACCGTTACGGCAATGCCGTCCAGCGCCGAGGCGGCCATGCCGCTGGCCGCGAGCACACGCTGCGTCATCGGCGCCAGCAGGGCGGGTTGGCCGCGCGCGCCGGGGGCGGCTTCGTGGGCCAGCACGGTGGTTCCCTCCAGCACCGCCACGGAGCAGCGGGCCAGGGCGGCGTCGAGGGCGAGGATGCGCATGGCCCCAACCTACCGAAGCCGCACGCCGGCCGGAAGGGCATGCGGTGGTACACTGCGGTTGCAGCCGCGTCGCGGCGGTTGTGCCGGCACCGCGGAATCTGCCAAACATGGCCCATGGATCAGGCCCTCTCGGAAATCGTCCCGCTCGCCGGCGGCGTGGCACGGGTGCAGTGGCGGCGCAGCGCGCGGGCGCGGCGCGTGAGCCTGCGCATCGATCCGCGCGACGGGGCGGTGGTGGTGACGCTGCCGCTGCGCGCCGGGCGGCCGGCCGGAATGTCCCTGCTGATGGACCATGCCGATTGGGTGGCGCGCCGCCTGGCCGCCCTGCCCGGCGCGGTGGCGTTCGAGGATGGCGCGCTGGTGCCGGTGGAAGGGGTGGAGCACCGCATCCGCCACATGCCGCCCGGCACGCTGGGCGGGCGGCGCGGCACCGCCTGGCTGGAGGAGGGCGAGTTGCGCGTGGCCGGCGACCCCGTTTTCCTGGAGCGCCGCGTGGCGGATTTCCTGCGCGCGGAGGCGCGGCGGCGGCTGTCGGTGCTGGTGGCGGCAAAGGCGGCCGCCTCCGGCCTGCGGCCCAGCCGGATCACGGTGAAGGACACGCGCACGCGCTGGGGCAGCTGCGCCACCAGCCGGGCGCTGGCCTTCTCCTGGCGGCTGGTGATGGCGCCGCACTTCGTGCAGGACTACGTGGTGGCGCACGAGGTGGCGCATCTGCGGCACATGAACCATGGGCCACGCTTCTGGGCGTTCGTCGATACGCTGACGCCGCATACGCGCGCGGCCGTCGCCTGGCTGCGCGATGAAGGGCCAAGGTTGATGCGGGTGGGGCCGTAAGGAAGGAATCTTCTTTTTCTGAAGAAAAAGAAGCAAAAAGACTTTGATCAATTTGGCCGAGATTATCCTTGGCGCAAAGCATGAAAAGTTTTTTGGTTCTTTTTTCAAAAAAGAACCGCTTCCTGCCGCTCTAATCGCGTTTCAGATCCAACAGGTCCGCAGGCCCATGCCAGCCGGGCTCGTAGGGTATGATGGCGCCGCCGGGCGGGCGACGCTGGATCGAAGGGGATGCGCATGGCATTCTTCCTCGGCACGGCAGACGGGTGGGCGCAGCTCAGGCGCGGCGGCGCCGGGCTGGAAATCGGTGCATGTCGGCAACCGGTGCGGACCCCGAGGGAGAGCACGATGGACAGGGTTCGCGCCGCGCTGGAAGCGATCGGCCAGTTGCCGGACGGGGAGATCGCCATCGCCGAGGCGGCGCTGCAGCTGGCGCGGGTGGATGCGCCGCGGGCGGATGCGGAGGCGGCGCGCGCCCACCTGTCGGAGCTGGCGCGCGGCGCGGTGGCGCTGGCCGGCACGGTGGATCGGCAGGATGTGCTGGGCCAGGCGATCGGGCTGGCACGGCTGCTGGGCGAGATGCATGGCTATGCCGGCGACACGCAGAGCTACGACGACATGGCCAATGCCAACCTGATCCGCGTGACCGAGCGGCGGCGCGGGCTGCCGGTGGCGCTGGGGGTTTTGTGGCTGCATTGCATCCGCGCGGCGGGGTGGGAGGGGCACGGGGTGGATTTCCCCGGCCATTTCCTGCTGGCCGTGGCGCATGACGGCGCGCAGATGGTGGTGGACGTGTTCAACGGCGGCGCCCCGGTGGATGCCCGGGCGCTGCGCCGGCTGATCAAGGGCGTGGAGGGGCCGGAGGCGGAGCTGCGCCCCGGCGTGCTGCGGCCGATGAGCCAGCGCGCGGTGCTGCTGCGGCTGCAGAACAACATCAAGCTGCGCCGGCTGCAGGCGGGCGACCTGGAAAGGGCGGTTGCCTGCACCGAGGACATGCTGCGCATCGCGCCGGACGAGGCGAGCCAGTGGCGCGACGCCGCCGTGATGCACCAGCGCCTGGGCCGGCTGGCCGATGCGCTGCGCTGCGGCGAGGCGTTCCTGGCCCTGGTGCCCCAGGGCGAGGCGGCCGACGGGATGCGCACGACGATGGCGGCGCTGCGGACGCGGTTGAACTAGAGCAACAGCCCATCAGACGGAATCGTCTGGTGGGCTAAAGTTGCTCGCTCAAACAAAGAGCTAGAGCGATGGCCGACCGCCTGTCAGGTCGGCTCTCGCTCTAGCGCGCCGGCACCTGCGGCAGGAAGCGCTCCACCGTCTGGCACACCACCCAATCCGGCTGCACGGCGCGGACGTAGTCCTCGTCCAGCTCCGGCAGCCAGCAGAAATGGAACTCGCTGAAGGCGCGGGCGAACCACCAGCTGATGGAGCGCGGAGCCAGGCCGCGCTCGAAATACGAATTGCCGAACACCACGATGCGCGCGCGGATCGGCGCCGCCGGCGTGCGCCAGACCATGCGGCGGCCGAGATGGCGGCCGGGATCGACCTCTTCCACCAGGTCCGGCGCGGGCCAGGCTGCGACCTGCTCGGCCCGTGGCTCGAAGGTTTCCTCCAGCAGCGTGACGCCGGGAAAATGGCGGCCGGCCACGTCGCCGGAGGAGATGTCGGTGCGGTCGAAGCATGCGTCCGCGAAGGGCGGCTGCAGGCCCATGGCGGCGCAGGCGGCCAGGAGAACGGCATGGCAGCCGCGGGCTGAGAGGTGCGTGTCGGTGCGCGGCCAGGCGGCAGGGCCGAGGGCTGCCATGTGCGGCAGCAGGAACATCACGCGCGGGGGCAGCGTGGCGTCGGCGGCCACGCGGGCTGCCAGTGCGCGCCAATAGGGGGTCGGCACGCCCTGCTCGCGGGGGAAGAGCTGCGGCAGGCTGCTGGACTTGTCCGGGATCAGCAGTTGCAGGAAGCCGCGGCCGGCGGCGGCGCAGGCCGCGGCACGGGCGGCGAGCACGCGATGCCAGCCCGCCGCCACGGCCTGCACGCCGGCGCCGGCCTCATTCTCCCGGTACTGCTGGGCCAGGCCGTTGCTGCCGCCCACCAGGAAGAGCTGCCCCGCATGGCCCGCCACCACGGCGCCATCGGGGGAGACGAGGCTCACCGGCACGCCCACCTGGCAGATGCCCGCCGCACCGCGCTGCGGATTCGGCGGCAGGGTGGCCAGCATGGCGCCGGTGGCGACGGCTTCGGGCGTGGTGGGCTGCGGCTCCCGGAAGCGGGCGGCCAGGGCAGGATGGCTGCGCAGGTGCTGGGCCAGGGCTTCGGCCCCATCGGCGGCCAGGTGCGGCAGCGATTCCTGCAGCAGCGCGTGCAGCGTGCCCGTCAGCAGGCCGCCCACCACCGGCAGAAGGTGCGGCGGCCGGCCCGGGCGCATCGCGAAGACCTGCGCCAGGCCGCCCAGCAGCTCGATCGCCTGCAGCGGGGCCGATACCGGCACCACATAGCCGTGCGGCCCGCCAAGATCCGGGCGCGGCACCGAGGGCGCGCCCTGGGCGAGCACGGTGCCCTGGCGGAGCACGAGGATGCCAAGCGGCGTGCCATCCGCGGCGCGGGCCCAGCCGTGCAACTCGCCCTGCGGCGTGAGGGCCTCCACCACGCCCTCGATCTCCGGCGATGCGCCCATGCTACAGGAGCTCCCGCCAGCCCGCGGGAATCTCGCACAGCACCTCCTCGTTGCTGAACTGGCCCATGTACAGCCCGTTGGCCGGGTTCAGGGCGATCGAGTCCACGAATTCCTGCTGGAATCGATCGCGATACCAGGCATCGATCCCCTTCAGCTTCGGGCGCCCGCTGACACCCAGGTGGAAGTGGATCGCCGCCTCCTCGTCCGGGCGGTAATAGGCGTGGATATCCGGCGTCACGCGCGGGTTGCCGCCGATATTGCCGGTCATGGCCGCGCCCCAGCGCAGTTGCGATCCCATGTCCGCGCGCTTGAGATGCAGCATGAAGAGCGGCCCGAACACCGGCGCGGCATCGCACCAGTGAAAGCCGATGTCCCAGCGCCGCGGGCGGCGCACGATGCAGGTCTTGTTCAGGGCGGAGTTGGGGTAGGCCCATTGCCGCTGCGCCAGCACCGGCCCGGGCTGCAGCGGCGGCTCCGCCATGGTCTGGAACACGTCGAACCCGCGCGCGGTCAGCAGCGGCGCGTCGCTCGCCTCGATCAGGTGGCGCAGCGAGGCGAATTCGCGCGGGTCTGGCACCAGGAACTCGTCCACGTCCACGCGCACCACCACGTCGTGCGTGTGCAGCAGCACGGCCACGACGTCGCTGATCACCCGGGCGCGCAGCCCGTCCTCATAGCCCGCGGGCAGGCGCAGCACGCCGCCCAGCGCCGGATCGGCAAAGCGCGCCCCGCCCTCATAGGCCACCACATGCAGCGCCTGCTCGCCGAACAGCCCGCCATAATAGCGGCGCCAGAGCGGGAAGAAGAACTGGTCGGAGATCGAGTCGGTCACCACCGCCACGCGCAGCGCCATGCGCCCTACCCCGGAACATCCGGGCCCGGGCATACCGGAGCAGGCGCCGCACGGTCAACGGCACACGCAGGCGGGCATTGCAGCCCGGCGCGGTTTGCGCCATGCCAGGGGCCAGCCACCCTGCGGAGGAGCGATGCCATGGCCGGCCCCCTGAAGGTCGCGGTCCAGATGGACCCGATCGAGACCATCAACATCGACGGTGATTCCTCCTTCCAGCTCATGCTGACCGCCCAGGCGCGCGGGCACAGGCTGTGGCACTACGAGGTGCGCCACATGTCGCTGCGCGAAGGCATGCTGAAGCCCGGGGTGCGGGAGGAGCGGCTGTTCGCCCGCGCCCGGCCGGTGACGGTGCAGCGCGTGCGCAACAACCACTACAGCTTCGGGCCGGAGGAGATCCTCGACCTCGGCACGATGGACGTGATCCAGATGCGCCAGGATCCGCCGTTCGACATGGCCTACATCACCGCAACCCACATGCTGGAGCACATCCACAAAAGCGACGGCACCGGCACGCTGGTGGTGAACAATCCCGTCAGCGTCCGCAACGCGCCCGAGAAGCTGCTGGTGACGCACTTCCCGCACCTGATGCCGCCGACGCTGGTGACCTGGGACCCGGACGCGATCCGCGGCTTCCGCGCCACGCACAAGGACATCATCGTGAAGCCGCTGTTCGGCAACGGCGGCGCCGGCGTGTTCCGCATCAAGCACGACGACGAAAACCTCAACTCCCTGCTGGAAATGCACTTCGCCCGCTCCCGCGAGCCGCTGATGATCCAGCGCTATGAACCCGCCGTGCGCCAAGGGGACAAGCGGATCATCCTGGTGGACGGCGAACCGATGGGCGCCATCAACCGCGTGCCCGCCGCCGGCGAAGCGCGCAGCAACATGCACGTGGGCGGCCGGCCGGAGAAAATCGGCCTCTCCCCGCGTGACAAGGAAATCTGCGACGCCATCGGCCCGCTGCTGCGCGAACAAGGCCTGATCTTCGTGGGCATCGACGTGATCGGCGACTACCTGACCGAAATCAACGTCACCTCCCCCACCGGCCTGCAGGAAATCGCCCGCTTCGACGGCACCGACCTCGCCAGCGCCATCTGGGACCGCATCGAAGCCAAGCTCGTGCGCGGCTGACACGGTGCGGGACGGCAAAGGGAGCAAGGCCAGGGGCTTTGCCCCTGGACCCCACCAGGGACCTGAGGTCCCTGGACCCGGCGA
>JBIKOJ010000102.1:0-19175 GCA_044358135.1 Acetobacteraceae bacterium
CGGAACGGGCCGGAGCCGACCACTTCGCGCACTGCGGTGTTGGCATCCGTCTTGGCCAGGCGCTCCGGCATGATGAAGGGCGGGCCCTCGGCCTTGGCGATGGCGGCGAGCAGCAGCGGGAAGGGCCGCTTCAGCTTGATCTCCACGGTGCGGTCATCGGCCGCGCCCCAGCTCTCGACCGACTTCTCCAGGATCTGGCCGAACGGGTCGCGCTTGGCCCAGCGGGCGAGGGAGGCCGCGCAATCCTGCGCGCGGACGGGTTCGCCATCGTGGAAGAACAGGCCGGCGCGCAGCGGGAAGCGCCAGGTTCGGCCATCGTCCGAAACGGTATGGCCCTCGGCCATCTGCGGACGGTGGGCGCCCTTGCTGTCGGTGGCGTAGAGCACGTCGAACACGTAATAGGCGTGGTTGAAGGTGACCGTGGCCGTGGTCCAGATCGGATCGAGCGCGGTGAGGTTGGCCTGCGGGATGAAGCGCAGCGTGGGCACGGGCTGCGCCAGGGCGGGGGCGGCGAGTGGTGCTGCGGCCGTGGCAATGGCGGCCTTCAGCAGGCTGCGGCGTTTCATGGTGTTTCTCCCTGTGCGTCAGACATTCACCCAGCCGCCCTCGCGGGCGCTACGGGCAATGGCGGCAAGGGCGAGGGCGGTGTCAATCGATTCCGCTTCGGTGCAGCCGTTCCAGGCCTGCGCGCCCTCGCGCACCATGCGCGCGAAGCTCTCCGCCTCCAGCCGGAAGCCGTCGCCGCCGGGCAGTGTTTCGGTCTCGAACGGCACGGTGGCGGGCACGCCGCGCTTGATGCGCAGGGTGAGCTCGGCCTCGGGCGGCTTGTGGTTGCTGTAGCTGGTTTCGATCACGCCGGACTCGCCCACGATGATGGCGTGGCGGTGCTGCGCGGCGGACATGGAGCTGCTGACCTGGGCGATGGCGCCGGAAGGGAATTCCAGGATGGCGGCGATGGTCTGGTCCACGCCGGATTGCGTGTTGCGGCCGGCGGCAAAGGCGCGGGTGGGGCGCTCGCCGGCGATGATGCGGGCCATGCTCATGGAATAGGTGCCGGCATCCAGCAGCCCGCCGCCGCCGCGCGCCGGCAGCAGGCGGATGTTGTTGGGGTCGCGCAGCGGGCTGCCGTCGGGTGCCACCAGCGCGAAGCCGAAGGCGGCGGTGATCAGCTGGATGCGGCCCACAGTGTTCTGCGCCAGCAATTCGCGCACCCGCAGGGTCTGTGGCTGGGACATGTAGGGATAGGCTTCCACCAGATGCACGCCGGCCTTTCGCGCCGCGTCGTACATGCGCTGGGCTTCGGCGGCGTTCATGGCCAGCGGCTTCTCGCACAGCACATGCTTGCCGGCCTGCACGCAGCGGATCGCCCAGTCGTGGTGCATATCGTTGGGCAGCGGGATGTAGATCGCCTCGATCGCGGGATCGGCCAGCAGCGCCTCATAGCTGGCGTGGTGGCGCGGGATGCCGCATTCCGCGGCGAAGGCGGCGGCCTTGGCGGCATCGCGGCTGGCGACCACGTCCACCGTGGCAAGCGCCGAGCCGGCCACGCCGCGGGTGAACTGGCGCGCGATGTTGGCGGCACCGAGGATGCCGTAGCGGAGGGGTGCGGCCATGGTCGTTTGCTCCCGTTGCGGGGGCAGCATGGCGCTAGGCGTGCGCGTGGTCCAGCAGCCAGGCGCGCAGCAGGGCGATCTCCGGCCGGTCGGCATGGGGCTCCGGGGCGACGATGTAGAAGCCCATTTCGGACGGGAGCTGCAGGCCGAAGGGGACCACGAGGCGGCCGGAGGCCAGCTCCGTCTCCACCAGCGGGCCCTGCACGAGGGCCACGCCCATGCCGCCGAGGGCGGCCTGGATCGCCAGGATCGGCATGTCGAACACCGTGGCGTGGTCGGCCAGTTCGGACGGCTGGCCGGCGGCGGTGAGCCAGCGATGCCACATGTCGCGGTAGGTGGAGATGGCGATCAGGCGCTCTCCGGCGAGGTCGGAGGGCGTGTGCAGCCGCGCGGCCAGGGTGGGGGTGCAGACCGGGAAGATGTCGTCCGACAGCAGCCAGGTGGCGCGCAGCCCGGGCCAGCTGCCGCGGCCGTAGCGGATCGCCATGTCCACCTCCTCGCGCCGGAAATCGACCAGCGCCATGGAGGTGCTGACCTCCACGTCGATCTCCGGATGCTCCGCCTGGAAGCCGGCCAGGCGCGGCACCAGCCAGGTGCTGGCGAAGGAGGGAGTGGTGGAAACGCGCAGGGCGCGCCTTCCGTCCGTGCCCTGCAGCTTCGCCGTGGCGGTGCGTAGATGCTCGAAGGCATCATGCACCGCAGCGAGATAGGTCTGGGCGGAGGCGGTGAGGTGCACGGCGCCGGGCGTGCGGACGAACAGGCGCACGCCGAGCTGCTCTTCCAGCTTGCGGATCTGGTGGCTGATCGCGGTCTGCGTCACGTGCAGTTCGTCGGCGGCACGGGTGAAGCTGCCGTGGCGCGCGGCTGCCTCGAAGGCGCGCAGGCCGTTCAGGGGGGGCAGGGGCTGGGTCATGGCCTACCCATCATGAAGGAAATTCATGCGGTGCGTGAGAAATGATCATTTGCTGCGATGCAGCATAATGCGGTGGGATGAATGCGGCAACATTGCTGCCCGATCTTCCTGGACAAGGAGTTTCCCCGATGGCCCAGTCCTTTGCCGGCCCCCTCGCTGGCTTCCTTCCTGGCTCCCTTTCCACCCCCCAGCACGACATCGCGGCCAAGCCCGGCCTGTTCGCGCTGCTGCGCACCTGGCGCCGCCGGTCCCAGGAGAAGGCCCAGCTGGCCAGCTTCGATGCGCGCGAGATGCAGGATGTCGGCCTGACCGAGGCCGATCGCGTGGGCATCCTGAACACGCCGCTGTGGCGTGAGGCCGCGCCGCGCCGCTGACTTCTACGGCCGGCCTCGGCGTGGCAGCATCGGCGCATCCAGTGGAGATGCGTCGATGCTGCCCACCCTTGCCGGCACTTTCCGCGCCATGGCGCGCAACAACGCTTGGTGCAACCACCGCCTGCTGGCGGCGGTGGCGCAGCTGGACCAGGCGGCGTTCGAGGCGCCGCGCACCGGTTTCTTCCCCAGCCTGCGCAAGACGCTGAACCATATCCTGATCATCGACCGCTTCTACGTCGATGCGCTGGAGGGTGGCTCGCTTGGCCCTGCCGCGTGGCAGGACCAGGAGCCCTGCGCCACGGTGGCCGCGCTGCAGGCGGCGCAGGCGGAGGTGGATGGGCGGCTGATCGCGCATTGCGACAGCCTGGATGACGCTGCCCTCGCCACCGAGGTGCGCGTGCATCGCGGCACCCGTTTCCAGGCGGAACGGCGCGACCGGCTGCTGCTGCACCTGTTCCTGCACCAGACCCACCATCGCGGCCAGGCGCACGGGATGCTCTACGGCACCGCGGTGAAGCCCCCGCAGCTGGACGAGTTCTATTCCGCCGGGGAGGCGCCGCTGCGTGCGGACGAATTCGCCGCCCTCGGCTGGACCGAGGCGACGGTGTGGATGCCGCCGCGGTGATCGGTGCTGCCATGGCCAAGCCGCACCCCCCATCCCATATCCGGTGCCGCCGCTGGATGATGGGATACCGAGATGCTCGCCCGAATGACTGCCCTGGCCGCCGGTTTGGCCGTCGCCGCCTGCTCCGTGGTGGGTGACCGCCGGGGCACGGAAGAGCCTGCCTTCGATGTGCTGGGCCGGGCAGGGGCGACCGAGATCCGCCGCTATGCGCCACGGATCGCCGCCGAAACCGACCTGGAAGGCGATGCCGAGACGGCGCGCAACGATGGTTTCCGCCGGGTGGCCGGCTACATCTTCGGCGGCAACCGCGCGGCCGCGAAGATCGCCATGACAGCCCCCGTGGCGCAAGCGGCGGCCAGCGAGCGCATCGCGATGACCGCGCCGGTGTCCCAGGCCGCCGCCGGGCCCGGCCGCTGGACGGTGCGGTTCTTCATGCCGGCCCAATGGACCCTGGCCACGCTGCCGGTGCCGAACGATCCTGCGGTGCGGCTGGTGGAGGTGCCCGGCGAGACCATGGCCGTGCTGCGCTTCACTGGCGACCGCGGTGCTGCCGCGGTGGCGGCGCGCCAAGCCGAGCTGCTGCGCGGGCTGGCCGGCACCGCCTGGATGCCGCGTGGCGAGCCGGTGGCCTGGTTCTACGATCCGCCTTGGACGCTGCCATGGCTGCGGCGCAACGAGGTGGCGGTGCCGGTTGCCGGCGGCTGATACGAAAAACCCCGCGGCATCGCTGCCGCGGGGCGTTCCGTTCGACCGATCCCGAGGGGATCAGACGGAGTAGTACATCTCGAACTCAACCGGGTGCGGGGTGTGTTCGAAGCGGTACACCTCGTTCCACTTCAGCTCGATGTAGCTCTCGATCTGGTCGGCGCTGAACACGTCCCCGGCGAGCAGGAAGTCGTGGTCGGCGGCGAGCGCACCGAGGGCTTCGCGGAGCGAGCCGCACACCGTCGGGATGCCCTTCAGCTCTTCCGGGGGCAGGTCGTAGAGGTCCTTGTCCATCGGGTCGCCGGGGTGGATCTTGTTCTTGATCCCGTCCAGGCCCGCCATCGCCAGCGCGGAGAACGCGAGGTACGGGTTGGCCGACGGATCGGGGAAGCGAACTTCCACCCGCTTGGCCTTCGGGTTGGTGGTGTAGGGGATGCGGCAGGAGGCGGAGCGGTTGCGCGCGGAGTAGGCGAGCAGCACGGGGGCCTCGAAGCCCGGGATCAGGCGCTTGTAGCTGTTGGTGCTGGGGTTGGTGAAGGCATTCAGCGCCTTGGCATGCTTGATCACGCCGCCGATGAAGTAGAGGCACATCTCCGACAGGTCGGCATAGCCATTGCCGGCAAACAGCGGCTTGGCGTTCTTCCAGATCGACATGTGGGTGTGCATGCCGGTGCCGTTATCGCCGTAGATCGGCTTCGGCATGAAGGTCGCCGTCTTGCCGTAGCTGTGGGCGACGTTGTGCACGCAGTACTTGTAGATCTGCATGTGGTCGGCCATCGTCACCAGGCTGCCGAAGCGGGTGCCGAGCTCATGCTGGCTCTGCGCCACCTCGTGATGGTGCTTCTCGATCGGCAGGCCCATCTCGCCCATGGTCGACAGCATCTCGGCGCGCAGGTCGCTTTCGCTGTCCACCGGCGGGACCGGAAAGTAGCCACCCTTCACAACCGGGCGGTGGCCCATGTTGCCCTCGGGGTATTCCTTCAGGTTGGAACCCGGCCCCTCGATGCTCTCGATCTGGTAGGTGCCGAAGTTGCCGCCGGTGCCGAAGCGAACGCTGTCGAAGATGAAGAACTCGGCCTCGGCGCCCACGGACAGCGAATCGCCGATGCCGGTGGACTTCAGGTAGGCTTCGACCTTCTTCGCGGTGGAGCGCGGGTCGCGGTTGTAGGACTGGCCGGTCGAGGGCTCGAAGATGTCGCAGAAGATGATCAGCGACGGCTTGGCCGCGAACGGGTCCATCACCGCGGTGCTGGCATCCGGCATCAGGATCATGTCGGACTCGTTGATCGCCTTCCAGCCGGCGATCGAGGAGCCGTCGAACATGATCCCGTCACGGAACGCATCCTCGCCCATGGTGGAGACGTGCTGGGCGGTGTGCTGCCACTTGCCGCGGGGGTCGGTGAACCGCAGGTCCACGTACTCGACGGAATGCTCCTTGATGAGCTCCATCACCTTCGCCACGCCGCTGGTTGCGGCGGCGCCGGAAGCCTTCTTCGCCATCGTCGTCCTTCTTTCCCTGTTGTGGCCCCGCCCTGCCTGTGCGGCGGGGCGGCCGGGTGGTCTTTTGCCCGCGGGCCGGGCGGTGGCCCGCGGAATGCTCAAGCGTGGGGCGCCT
Source organism: Acetobacteraceae bacterium (assembly GCA_044358135.1). GTDB lineage: Bacteria > Pseudomonadota > Alphaproteobacteria > Acetobacterales > Acetobacteraceae > CAMDGX01. The sequence goes on from JBIKOJ010000102.1 coordinate 5,846, forward strand.
CGTAGCTTGGCGGGCGCCGGGTTGAAAGCGGAATCGGTTCCTGCGTCGTTAGATCGCCTCCTCGCCGCGCTCGCCGGTGCGGATGCGCACCACCTCCTCGATGGTGCTGACGAAGATCTTGCCGTCGCCGATGCGGCCGGTGCGGGCGGCGTTGACGATCGCCTCCACCGCGCGCTCCACCACGGAATCCTCGCAGACCACCTCGATCTTCACCTTCGGCAGGAAATCGACCACGTACTCGGCGCCGCGGTAGAGCTCCGTGTGGCCCTTCTGGCGCCCGAAGCCCTTTGCCTCCACCACGGTGATGCCCTGCAGTCCGACCTCGTGCAGCGCCTCCTTCACCTCGTCGAGCTTGAACGGCTTGATGATTGCCTCGATCTTTTTCATGCGTGCGAGCCCGGCCTGGCCGGGCGCCTCCTCATTCCATCAGGGACCGCGCATCCCCGATGGCAGGGAGGCGGAACAACAGGGTTGCACGATGCGTGCCAACCTTCAAATCGGCCGGGATTCCGGGGGATGCCTGCAAATTGGGCGGTGCCGATGCCTCATTTGCGGGCGCGCGCTGCCGCAGGGCAGGGCAGTCTGCCGATCCCGCGTGGCACTCCCGCGTGCGGGCCAGCGGCGCGGCCTTGCGGCGCCGGCCGGGGGGCGCCACGTTGACCCGCGCGGCGCGCCATCCATACTGCCGCCCCTTTCCATTCCGGCCGCCGGGCCGACCATCGGAGGCTTCCGCGGTGAAGGACCTGAACCACCAGCTTGCCGGCCTTGGCACCACCATCTTCACGGTGATGTCGGCCCTGGCTGTCGAGCACGGCTCCATCAACCTCGGCCAGGGGTTTCCCGACACGGACGGGCCGGACGACGTGCTCCAGGCCGCCGCCGATGCGCTGCGCGACGGCCGCAACCAGTACCCGCCGATGACCGGCGTGCCGGAGCTGCGCCAGGCCGTCGCCGCCGCCAACCGCCGCTTCTACGGGCTGGAGATCGACCCCAACACGGAGGTGGTGGTGACCTCCGGCGCCACGGAGGCGATCACCGCCAGCCTGATGGCGCTGATCAACCCCGGCGACGAAGTGGTGCTGATCGAGCCGCTGTACGACACCTACGTGCCCGTGGTGCGCCTGCTGGGTGCCGTCCCGAAGCTGGTGCGCCTCAGCCCGCCGAACTGGGACCTGCCGCGCGCGGAGCTTGCCGCCGCCTTCGGGCCCAAGACCAAGGCGATCCTGCTCAACACGCCGATGAACCCCACCGGCAAGATCTTCACCCGGGCGGAGCTGGAGTTCATCGCCGGCCTGCTGCAGAAGCACGACGCCTATGCCGTGTGCGACGAGGTGTACGAGCACCTGGTGTTCGACGGCCTGCAGCATATTCCGCTGATGACCCTGCCGGGCATGCGCGAGCGCTGCCTGCGCATCGGCAGCGCCGGCAAGACCTTCAGCCTCACCGGCTGGAAGATCGGCTACATCAGCGCCGACAAGCGCCTGGCCGGCGTGGCGACTAAGGCGCACCAGAACCTGACCTTCACCAGCGCGCCGAACCTGCAGCGGGCGGTGGCGGTGGGGCTGGGCAAGGACGATTCGTATTTCGCCGGCCTGGCCGGGGAGCTGGAGCGCAAGCGCAACCTGATGGCCGAGGGCCTGGCGCGCATCGGCTTCGGCGTGCTGCCCACGCACGGCAGCTACTTCATCTCCGCCGATTTCCGCCCGCTGGGCTTCAACGGCGACGACATGGCATTCTGCCGCCACATCACCGAGGCGGCGAAAGTGACGGCCGTTCCCGTCACCGCCTTCTACGACGCGCCCGATGCCCCCACCCATTTCGCCCGCTTCGCCTTCTGCAAACGCGACGAGGTGTTGCTGGAGGCGCTGGCCCGGCTGGAGAAGCTTTTCGGCACGCGCGGGGCCGCTGCCACGACAGCGGCATTGACGCCCCCCGCGGCATCGGCGTAAACGCCGCGCTCTGGAATTCGGGGGTCTCCCCTCGATGGCGGACGTAGCTCAGCTGGTAGAGCGCCAGGTTGTGGTCTTGGATGTCGCGGGTTCGAGCCCCGTCGTTCGCCCCAGTTTCCCTTTCGTAGGACATGCAGCATGACCCTCACGGTCGCCATCGGCGGTTTGGGGGCCATCGGCCTCGCCCTCGCCAAGTCCCTGGACCAGGGGATCGACGGGCTGAAGCTCGTCGCCGTCAGCGCGCGGGACAAGGACAAGGCCCGCGCCAACGTTGCCGGCTTCGCAAATCCGCCGGAGGTGCTGGAGCTGGAGGACCTCGCCCGCGCCGACATCGTGGTGGAAGCCGCCCCGGCGGCGGTGTTCGAGGCGATCGCGGTGCCGGCGCTCACCGCCGGGCGCATCTTCATCCCCAGCTCCGTCGGCGCGCTGTTGCCGCGCATGCACCTGGTGGAGCTGGCCAAGCAGCATGGCGCGCGAATCGTGGTGCCCACTGGCGCCCTGCTGGGGCTGGATGCCGTGCGCGCCGCCGCCGAGGGTGAGGTGAGCAGCGTGACCATCGAAAGCCGCAAGCACCCGCGCGGCTGGGCCGGCGCGCCCTACCTGGTGAAGCACAAGATCGATCCCAGCGGCTTCAACACCCCCACCGTGATCTTCGAGGGCAATGCCTACGATGCCGCCGCCGGCTTCCCCGCCAACGTGAACGTCGCCGCCGCCCTGGCCCTGGCCGGCATCGGGCCGGAGCGCACCACCGTCCGCCTCTGGGCCGACCCGGGCGTGGACCGCAACATCCACACCATCAAGGTGGAGGCGGCCGCCGCCCGCCTGACCATGACGGTGGAGAACGTGCCCAGCGAGAGCAACCCGCGCACCGGCAAGCTCACCCCGCTCTCGGTGCTGGCGTGCCTGCGCGGGCTGGTGAGCACGCTGAAGGTGGGAAGCTGACGACACCGTGTTGCGCGGGATCAAGGCGTAACGCCGGGTAACGTGTCAGGCTCGCGAGGTCCTGGAGATTTCGCAATGCAGCTTATCCGCGCCCTGCATGCCGCCCTGGCGGTGCTGGCAGGGCTTGCCTACCTGACGGAAGATTTCGGCGCCGTGCATGCCTGGCTCGGCTACGGCGTGGCGGCGGTGGTGCTGCTGCGCCTGTTGGCCGCCCTCACCGGGCGGGTCGCCGGCATCTGGACCCTGGGGCTGCAACGCTTCTACCCGCACTTCGCCGGGCTGCGCTTCGACAATGCGCTGTCCCACCCGGCCGTGAGCCGCGTGCTGATCGCCGCGATCGCGGCCAGCGTGATCGGGGCCACCGCCACCGGCATCGCCATGGACCGCGGCCACGCGCTGGGCCTGGCGGTGGAGACCGTCGTGGCCCCGGCGGTGGCCAGCGAGGGCCGCGGCAACCGTCCGCCGCGCAGCCTGGCCGAGAAGGCGCTGAAGGAGGCGCACGAGGTGCTCGCCAACCTCATGCTGCTCACCGTCGGCGCCCATGTCGGCTACCTGCTGCTGTTCCGCCGGCCGCTGGCGCGCTTCATGCTGTTCCTGCCGCCGGTGACGCGGCCCGCTACTCCGCCAGGAACCCCCGCACCTCGGCCAGGAACGCCTCCAGCCGGTCGTGCTGCACCCAGTGGCCCGCCCGCTCGAACGAGGCCACCCGCGCGGTCTTGAAGAACTTGATCCGCCCGTCCTCGGCCGGGTTGGAGGCCCAGCTCTCCTTGCCGTACACCAGCAGGGTGGGGCAGGTGATGCGTTCCCACAGCTGCTCCACCTCGCGGTAGGTCATGTCCACCGGCGGCCAGCCGCGCACGTAGTTGTCGAACTTCCAGCTATAGGTGCCGTCCTCGTTCTGGCTCACGCCCTGCACCGTCAGGTGGCGCGCCTGGGCCGGGGAGAGGTGCTTGTTCTGCTCCTGCATGCGGGCCAGCGCTTCCTCGATCGAGGGATACCGGCGCGGGCTGCGGGCCGACAGCGCGCGCCGCTCGTCGATCCAGTCGCGCATGCGTTCGTCCACCGGCTTGCTCTCGCGCTTGGCCTGGCTGCGCGGCGACGGGCCCAGCCCTTCGATGGCCACCAGCTTCTTCACGTTCTCGGGATAGATGCCGGTGTAGCGGAGGGAAATATTGCCGCCGAGCGAGTGGGCGATAATCGTCACCGGCGCCAGCTTCTGCTGGTGGATCAGCTGGGCGAGGTCCGCTACATAGCCCGCCATGGTGTAGTTGCCGTCCGCCGCCCAGGCGCTGTCGCCATGGCCGCGCAGATCCGGGCAGATCACGTGGTAGTCGTGGCGCAGGTCCTCGGCCACCCAATCCCAGTTGCGGCAGTGGTCCTGCCCGCCATGCACCAGCAGCAGCGGCGGCGCGCCCTCGTTGCCCCAATCCACATAGTGCAGCCGCAGCCGCTGGCTGAAGAAGGTGCGCGAGGTCGGGCCGCGTTTCGGCAGAGTGGGTTCGGCCATGGTCAACCTTGTCATCGATGCGGGGAAGGCTAAGCTTGCTCAACGCCCCCCTTAGACACCTCACCAGAGGGCGGCAAGAACCGGAGGACACCCTTGGCCAAGATCACATTCCCCGTCGAGGCGTCGCACATCATGATGTTCGCGCGCTCGATCGGCGACACCAACCCCGTGTACCACGACGCCGAGGCGGCCAAGAAGACCGAGGCCGGCGGCATCATCGCCCCGCCCTCGTTCGCCCAGTCGGTGGCGCAGTTCAACCCGGACTACTTCCTGCGCCCCAAGCCCGGCCAGCCCTGGTTCGGCAGCGGCAAGACCCCGTCCGGCGTGGAAGGCAAGGCCAGCTCCTCGGGCGGGCTGCATGCCGAACAGCATTTCGAGTTCCACCGCCATATTGGCCCGGGTGACGTGCTGACGGTGGAAACCAAGCCCGGCGCCTCCTGGGAAAAGGAGAGCAAGCGCGCCGGCAAGCTGATGTTCCGCGAGAGCATCACCGAATACCGCGACCAGAACGGCAATCTCGTGATCACCGCCCGCAGCGTGGGCGTGACCACCGAGCGCCCGGTTTCCCAGGGCTGAGGAGAACGAACATGGCACTCAAGGCTTCCGCCCTGAAGGTGGGCGACACCTATTCCGAGCGCGTGGTGGACAACCTCTCGCGCACCCAGATCGTGCAGTACGCCGGCACCTCCGGCGACTACAACCCGCTGCACACCGATGAGGTCTACACCACCCAGGTGGCCGGCTACCCCAGCGTGTTCGCGCACGGCATGCTCACCATGGGCCTCACCGGCAAGATGCTCACCAACTACGTGGGCGATGGCCGCCTGACCAAGTTCGGCGTGCGTTTCACCAACCAGGTGTGGCCGGGCGATACGCTGGATGCCTCCGCCACCGTCGCCGCCATCCGCGAGGAAGGCGGGGTGAAGCTGGTGGACCTCACGCTTTCCACCGTGAACCAGGACGGCAAGGAAGTGATGACGGGCAACGCCACCGCCCGCGCCGACTGAGAGCGGCGTTTTCCGCACGACCAAGGCACGCCCGGCCCCCCAGGCCGGGCGTGTTGCGTTTGGGTGAATTTTCCCGCCGTCCTTGACTCCGCGCCCCCGCATGCGATTTGAGGCGCAGGGCGTGTAAACGCCGATCCGGGGAGAATGAACATGCGCCGCCGCTTCCTGACTGCCGCCGTCGCCGCGCTCGCCGCGCTATGGGGCACTGGCCCCGCCCAGGCGCTGGACAGCCGCTACACCGATGCCGATGGCGACCTCGTGGCCGATGCACCGGCCGATCCCAAGCAGTGGGTCGATCCCGCCACGCTTATCTTCGCCTACACCCCGGTGGAAGACCCCGAGGTGTATCGCAAGGTATGGGACGACTTCCTCGCCCACCTCTCTAAGACCACCGGCAAGCGCGTGATCTTCTTCCCCGTGCAGTCCAACGCCGCCCAGATCGAGGCGATGCGCGCCGGGCGCCTGCACGTGGCCGGCTTCAACACCGGCTCCAACCCCATCGCGGTGAACTGCGCCGGCTTCGTGCCGTTTGCCATGATGGCCAGCAAGAACAACGAGTTCGGCTACGAGATGGAGATCATCGTGCAGGCCGATGGCCCGATCCGTAAGATCGAGGACCTGAAGGGCCGCACGGTTGCCTTCACCGACCCGAATTCCAACTCCGGCTTCAAGGCTCCGTCCGCCCTGCTGAAGGCGCAGTACAACCTGGAGGCCGGCAAGGACTTCAAGTCCGCCTTCTCCGGCAAGCACGACAACTCCGTGATCGGCGTGGCCAACAAGGATTACGACGCGGCCGCCATCGCCAATTCGGTGATGGTGCGCATGGTGGAGCGCAAGGCGGTGGACGGCGCCAAGCTGCGCTCGATCTACAAGTCCCAGACCTTCCCCACCACCGGCTACGGCCACGCCTACAACCTGAAGCCGGAGCTGGCGGCCAAGGTGCGCGAGGCGTTCTTCACCTTCAACTGGAAAGGCACGGCCCTGCTGAAGGAGTTCGAGAAGTCGAACCCGCCGCAGCAGAAGTTCATGCCCATCACCTACAAGCAGCACTGGCAGGTGGTGCGTGACATCGATGCGGCGATGAACGTCTCCTACGCCTGCAAGTGAACCAACCCATCGCCGCCCCCATGCTGCGCGTGCGGGGCCTCACCAAGACCTACCGCGGCGGCGACAAGGCGCTGGACGGCGTGGACCTCGATGTGCCGCGCGGCCAGCTCATGGCGCTGATCGGCCCTTCCGGCGCCGGCAAGTCCACGCTGATCCGCTGCGTCAACCGCCTGGTGGAGCCGACCGGCGGCGAGGTGGTGGTGGATGGCAGCCCCGTCACCGGCCTCGGCGGCGGCGCGCTGCGGGCGGCCCGGCGCCGCATGGGCATGATCTTCCAGGAATACGCCCTGGTGGAACGCCTGACGGTGATGGAGAACGTGCTCTCCGGCCGGCTCGGCTACGTCGGCTTCTGGGCCAGCTGGATGCGGCGCTACCCCCAGGCCGATGTGGATGAGGCCTTCCGCCTGATCGAGCGCTGCGGCCTCGGCGGCATGCACGACAAGCGGGCGGACCAGCTCTCCGGCGGCCAGCGCCAGCGCGTGGGCATTTGCCGCGCCCTGATCCAGGACCCCGCTTTGCTTCTGGTCGACGAGCCCACCGCCAGCCTCGACCCCAAGACCTCGCGCCAGGTGATGCGCCTGCTGGTGGAGCTGTGCGCGGAGCGCAACCTCGCCGCCATCGTGAACATCCACGACGTGGCGCTGGCGCAGATGTTCGTGCAGCGCATCGTCGGCCTGCGCGCCGGCCGCATCGTGTTCGACGGCCCGCCCGATGCGCTCTCCACCGAGACGCTGACCTCGATCTATGGCGAGGAGGACTGGAACGCCAGCCGCCCCACCGAGGAGGACGAGGAGGACGAAGCCCAGGCCCGCGCCATCGCCACGCGCCTGGCGGCCGAGGCACGATGAGCGCCACCACCGCGGGCCGGCGCTGGCGCCCGCCGCCCTTCATCGCCAATCCCTGGCTGCGCCTCGCCCTCTATGGCGGCACGGCGCTGTACCTGGCACTCGCCCTCGGCACGCTGCAGGTGAACTGGGCGCGCGTGGCCGAGGGCCTGGTGCGCGGCTGGGCCTTCATCGCCGCCTTCGGCAGCCCGGACTTCACCTCCCGCTGGGCCGAGATCCAGGAAGGCATGATCGAGAGCCTGACGATGACGGTGGTCTCCACCGTGCTCGGCGTGGCCCTCTCGCTCCCCGTCGGCCTCGGCGCGGCGCGCAACCTCGCCCCGCTGCCGGTCTATCTCGTCTGCCGCGGGATTATCGCCGCCTCGCGTTCCTTCCCGGAGATCATCGTCGCGATCCTGTTCGTGAAGATGTTCGGCTTCGGCCCGCTCGCCGGCATGGTCACGCTGGCCTTCGCCACCATCGGCTTCATGGCCAAGTTGCTGGCCGAGGACCTGGAGGACATCGACGAGGCGCAGGTGGAGGCGATCCGCGCCGCCGGCGCCTCATGGCCGCAGATGATGGTCTATGCCGTGCAGCCCCAGGTGCTGCCGCGCTTCATCGGGCTTTCGGTCTATCGGCTGGACATCAACTTCCGCGAGAGTGCCGTCATCGGCATCGTCGGCGCCGGCGGCATCGGTGCCACGCTGAACACCTCGTTCGACCGCTACGAATTCGGCACCTCGGCGGCGATCCTGATCCTGATCATCGCCATCGTCATGGCCGCCGAATACGCGTCGGGCATTATTCGTAAGCGACTTCAGTGAGAAAGAGTTCTTTTTTGAAAAAAGAACCAAAAAACTTTTGATCGTTTGCACTCCGGCTCGCCCGTTCCTCCTGGTGCAAATTCATAAAAGTCTTTTTGCTTCTTTTTCTTCAGAAAAAGAAGAATCCTTCCTCCCTTCCGGTACCCCCTGAATGCCCACCCACTCCCTCCCTTCCGGCCACCTCACTTGGCGCCGCCGCACGCCGCGGGCGGTGCTGCTGCGCTGGTTCGGCTGGCTCCTTGGCGTGCTGCTGGTGGTGCAGTGCTGGGAGATCATGAACGCCGACACGATCTGGGAATTCGTCTACGACGCCCCCACCCAGGCCGGCGACCTGCTGGGCCGCATGTGGCCGCCGCGCTGGTCCGTGCTGGACAAGCTGTGGTGGCCGCTGTGGGACACGCTGAACATGGCCACCCTGGGCACCGCGCTCGGCGTCGTGCTCGGCGTGCCCGTGGCCTTCCTGGCCGCGCGCACCACCACGCCCAGCATGGCCATCGCCCGCCCGATCGCGCTGCTGGTCATCGTCTCCTCGCGCTCCATCAACTCGCTGATCTGGGCGTTGCTGCTCGTTACCGTCATGGGCCCCGGCGTGCTGGCCGGCATCATCGCCATCGCGCTCCGCTCCATCGGCTTCATCGGCAAGCTTCTGTACGAGGCGTTGGAGGAGACGGACGCGAAGCAGATCGAGGCGATCACCGCCACCGGTGCCAGCGGCCCGCAGCGCATCGCCTACGGCTTTGTGCCGCAGATCATGCCCACCTTCGCCGGCATCTCCGTCTATCGGTGGGACATCAACATCCGCGAATCGACCGTGCTGGGCCTCGTCGGCGCCGGCGGCATCGGGCTGCAATTGAACGCCTCCGTCTCCCGCCTCGCCTGGCCGGAAGTGACGGTGATGTTCGTGGCCATCCTCTGCACGGTCGCCGTTTCGGAGTGGGTCTCGGCCCGGGTGCGCGCCGCCATCATCTAACTTTGCCTTGCGAACATTGCATGCTTGACGTGCCCCCTGGCCATGGCGGAGGCTGCGGCCATAACAACCGCGCCCGGATTCCGGGCAGCAGGGGGGAACCAGGATGCGTCTCGGTCGGAGACTGGCGGGGCTTGGCCTCGCAGCGGCGGCAGCGTTCGGCTTGGCCTTCGGGGCCGAGGCCCAGGAGAAGAAGTTCAAGATCGGCGTGATCTACGACTATTCCGGCCCGCTCGCCGGCGGCGGCTCCAGCCTGCACGGGCTCGGCGCCAAGATCATGATCGACCACTTCATCGCCAAGGGCCCTGTGGAGGGCTACGCGATCGAGGCGATCTACGCCGACGCGCAGAGCAAGCCCGAGGTCGCCATCAACGAAGCCGTCCGCCTGATCGAGCAGGAAAAGGTGGACATGCTGCTCGGCTTCTTCTCCTCCGCCCAGTGCGTGCCGGTGGCCGGCCGGGTGGAGCAGCTCGGCAAGTTCATGTGGATCACCACCTGCATCTCCACCGCCGTGCTGGAGAACCGCAACTACAAGAACGTCTTCCGCCCGCAGGCGATGGGCCAGCATTTCGGCATGACCGCCACCGACATGATCGCGTCCTACTCCAAGGAGAAGTTCGGCAAGGAGCCGAAGGATCTTCGCGTGGCGATCATCCACGAGGACGGTGCCTACGGCGTGGACGTGGCCCGCGGCAACGAGGCCGGCGCCAAGAAGCACGGCCTGAACGTGGTGCTGAAGGAAGGCTACGCCGCCACCGCGCCCGATCTCTCGGCGCTGGTCACCAAGCTGCGCCGCGCCCGGCCGGACGTGATCCTGCACACCGGCTACAACCCGGACATCTCGCTGTTCCTGCGCCAGGCGCGCGAAGGCGGGCTGAAGTTCGGCGCCCTGATCGGCCACGGCGCCGGCTACGGCGTGCCGGAGAAGCTGCGCGAGGCGCTGGGCAAGGATCTCGTCGGCTTCTTCAACATCGACCCGATCTCGATCTGGCAGACCAACCAGGCGGCCCTCACACCCGACCTGCCGCCGATCGTGAAGATGGTGGGCGAGGCGTACGACAAGGCGCAGCCGGGCAACCAGCGTTCGCCGCATGTCGGCATGGCCGCCAGCAACGTCTACCTGTTCCTGCAGCACGTGCTGCCGCGCGCCATCAAGGCGCATGGCGGCACCAGCGCCGAGGCGCTGCGCAAGGCGGCCCTGGAGCTGGACTTCCCCGAAGGTGGCACCATGCTCGGCTTCGGCGTGAAGTTTGCCGGCGACGGGCCGATGGCCGGCCAGAACGAGCGCGCCGCCCCGGTGGTGATCGAATACACCGCCGATGGCGCCGACGTGGTGTGGCCGAAATCCCAGGCCAAGCGCGCCCCCACCCTGCCGCTTCCCGCCGGCAACCCGTACACGACGCGCTGATGCTCGTCGTCGAAGGGCTGACCAAACGGTTCGGCGGCTTCACCGCGGTCAACAACGTGTCGTTCAAGGTCGATGAGGGCGAGATTCTCGGCCTCATCGGCCCCAACGGGTCCGGCAAGAGCACGATCTTCAACATGCTCTCCGGCACGCTGGCCCCCAGCGGCGGCACCATCCGCTTCGGGGGGCGCCAGATCGGCGGCACCGCGCCGCACGCCATCATCAGCAGCGGGATCGGCCGGACCTTCCAGATCCCGCGCCCGTTCCGCCGGCTGTCGATCCTGGAGAACGCGGTGCTGGCCGGCTATTACGGCCAGGGCAGTGCCTCGCGCAGCGATGCCGAGGCCTCCGCCCGCGAGGCGCTGGCCATGGTCGGCCTGCCGAGCGACCCGCATACCCGTGTCGACGGCCTCGGCGCCGCCGGGCTCAAGAAGCTCGAACTCGCCAAGGCGCTGGCCACACGGCCCAAGCTTTTGCTCGCCGACGAGAGCCTGGGTGGGCTGGACGAGCACGAGATGGACCAGGCGGCCGACATGCTGCGCCGCATCCGCGCCGAGCTCGGCATCACCATCATCTGGGTCGAACACATCATGGGCGTGCTGATGCGCGTGGTGGACCGCGTGATGGTGCTCGATCACGGCGAAAAGATCGCCGAGGGCCTGCCCACCGACGTGGTGCGCGACCCCCGCGTGATCGAGGTCTATCTCGGCACCGATGCCGACGCCGCGCATGCGGTTGCCTCTGCCGCACGGGCGTAAGGGACCGCCATGCTCGAACTGAAGAACGTCGATGCCGGCTACGGCACCTTCCAGGCGCTGTTCGGCGCCTCGCTGGAGGTTCGCCTGGGCGAGGCCGTGGGCGTGATCGGCCCCAACGGCGCCGGCAAGACCACGCTGATGCGCGTCATCTCCGGCCTCATCCGCCCGCGCGGCGGCCAGATCCTGTGGAACGGCACTGATCTTGCCACCGTGCCGGCCCATCGCATCGTGGAACTGGGCATCGCCCACGTGCCGGAAAACCGCCGCCTGTTCCCGCGCATGACGGTGGAGGACAATCTGCGCATGGGCGCCTTCATGCCCGCCGCGCGGCCCAAGTTCGCCCAGCGGCTGGAATTCGTCTACGGCCTGTTCCCGCGCATGAAGGAACGCCGCAACCAGCTTGCCGGCACCATGTCCGGCGGCGAGCAGCAGATGTGCGCCATCGGCCGCGCCCTGATGAGCGACCCGAAGATCCTGCTGATGGACGAGCCCAGCGCCGGCCTCGCCCCCGTGATTGTCCAGCAGGTGTTCGAGCTGGTGCGCCGCATCCGCGAAAGCGGCCTCACCGTGCTGATCGTGGAGCAGAACGTGCAGCAGGTGCTGAAGGTGGTCGACCGCGCCTACCTGCTGGAAGCCGGCAGCATCCGCATGAGCGGCACGTCGGCGGAGCTGGCGGCCAGCGACACCATCCGCGAAGCCTATCTCGGCGTCTGAACCAGGAGCATCGGCAATGGGCTTCCTCGACATCTTCCTGGTGGAGGCGCTGGTCAACGGCCTTCTGCTGGGCGGCGTGCTGGCGCTGCTGGCGCTCGGCCTCAACCTCATCTTCGGCGTGATCGACGTGGCCTGGATCTGCTACGCCGAGCTGGTGATGTTCGGCATGTATGCGATGTACTACTTCGCGGTCGTGTACGGCCTGGGCTACTGGGTGGCGGCCCCGCTCGCCATCGCCGGCGTCGGCCTGATGGGCGTGGCCCTGCACCTGCTGGTGATCTCGCCGCTGCTGGCCTCCGCGCCGATCAACCAGCTTCTCGCCACCGGCGGCGTGCTGTTCTTCCTGCAGTCGCTCGCAACCGTGATGTTCGGCATCGACTTCCGCAACCTCGGCATCCGCCTGCCCACGCTGGAGGTGGCGGAGGTGTTCGTCAGCTACGCCCGCCTGCTCGCCTTCGGCGCGGCGCTGGTGGGCATGGTGGCGCTGTATCTCTTCCTCACCCGCACCTATGTCGGCACCGCCATCCGCGCCATCTCGCAGGATCGCCAGATCATGGCGCTGATGGGCGTCGATACCCGGCGCATCTATGTCATCACCTCGGCCGTCGGCGGCGCGCTGGCCGGCCTGGCCGCCTGCCTGCTGGTGCTGCAATACGACGTGCACCCCTTTGTCGGCCTCTCCTTCGGCCCGATCACCTTCATGATCTGCGTGATGGGCGGGCTGGGCAACATGATAGGCGGCTTCATCGCCGCCTTCATTTTCGCCGAGATCATCTCGGTCGGCGGCCTCTACCTCGATCTCGAATGGGGCTACGTGTTCGCCTTCGTGTTCTTCATCGCGATGATGTTCGTCCGGCCCGAGGGCCTGCTGGCGAGGCGCTCATGAACGCCATCCCGAAGGGCAAGGCCGGCCTCTGGGCCGCCGCCGCCGCGGCCCTGGTGATCCTGCCGCTCGCGTGGGGTGCGCCCTACCCGATGCACATCATGATCACCATCCTGATCTGGTCGTTCGCCTACACCTCCTGGAGCATGATGGGCCGCTTCGGCCTGGTCTCGCTCGGCCATGGCGGTTTCATGGGCGTGGGCGCCTATGTCACCGCGCTGGCCTGGAACAATCTGGGCTTGTCGCCCTGGCTCGGCATCCCGCTCGGCCTGCTCTGCGCGGCCGCGCTCGCGCTGGTCGTCGCCTGGCCCTGCTTCCGCTTCCGCATCACCGGCCACTACTTCGCCCTGGTCACCCTGGCACTCTCCGGCATCGTGCTGCAGGTGATCGTCGCCACCCGCGGCCTCACCGGCGGCTCGCTCGGCTACACGCCCGATCGCGTG
>JBIKOJ010000156.1:0-12737 GCA_044358135.1 Acetobacteraceae bacterium
CGTGCCCGGCGGCACCTCGATCATCGCCTTCCAGTTCACCGACAAGGCCACCTGGTACCTGATCGCCCTGGCGGTCTGGGCCGCCGGGCTGGCCATCTGGTACGCCGTCGAGCGCAGCATGATGCGCTATGCGCTGGAGGCGATCAGCGAGGACGAGGATGCCGCCGCCGCCGCCGGCGTGAACGTCACCGCCGAGAAGCTCAAGATCACCGTGATCTCCGCGATGATGACGGCCCTGTCCGGCGCGCTCTACTGCCAGTACCAGATGTTCGTCTCGCCCGACACGGTCAGCGGCATCGCGGTCTCGCTGCAGATGGTCTTCGCCGTCGTCGTCGGCGGGCTCTACGTGGCGCTCGGGCCCACCATCGGCGCGGTCATTACCATCCTGCTGGGCGAGGCGCTACGCATCGGCTTCGGCCCCGCCGCGGTGGGCTGGGACAACCTGATCTATGGCCTGCTGCTGGTGGTCTTCATCATCTTCCTGCCGCAGGGCATCCTCGGCAGCATCATGGGCGCGCTGCGCCGCACCCCGGCCCGCGCCTCCGCCTGACCACCAAGGACGTTCCATGCAGCACTCCGGCATCCACAGCATCCGCATCGGCGACGTCACCGTCACCGCGCTGAACGACGGCCAGTTCCAGGCCTCCACCGCCATCCTCAACGGCGTGACGGAGGACCAGGCCGCCGCTGCCGAAGCCGCCGCCTTCCGGGTGCTGCCGCCGCGCATCACCATCTCCTCCTTCCTGCTGGAAACCGGCGGCAGGAAGGTCCTGGTGGATACCGGCTGCGGCACCGCTTTCGGCCCCGCCATGGGCCGCGCCCGCGGCAAATTGGATGCCCTCGGCCTCACCCCCGCCGACATCTCCACCATCCTCGTCACCCACGCCCATGTGGACCACGTCAGCGGCCTGGTGGATGGCGAGGGCAAGCCCTGGTACCCCAACGCCGAAATCGTCATCAACGGCGCGGAGACCGATTTCTGGCTGAACGACGCCACCGCCGCCGCCGCGCCGGAGGCCGCGAAGGGCGCCTTCGCCACCGCCCAGGGCGCGCTGCGCCCCTACGCCGCGCGCACCCGCACCGTTTCCCACGGCAAGGAAGGCCTGCCCGGCATCACCTGCCACCACCTGCCCGGCCACACGCCGGGCCATTCCGGCTGGCTGATCGCCTCCGGCAGCGACAGCCTGCTGATCTGGGGCGACGTGGTCCACCTGCCCGGCATCCAGTTCGCCCTGCCGCAAGCCGGCCTCGCCTTCGACACCGACAGCGACCAGGCCCGCACCACCCGCGCCAAGGCCCTGGACATGGCCGCCACCGATCGCCTGCTGGTGGCCGGCATGCACCTCGATTTCCCCGCCTTCGGCCATGTCGTCCGTGCCGGCGGCGCCTATGCCTTCGTCCCGGTGGTTTGGCGCCCGGAAACAGACCTCCCGTAGAATTGACGCGCCGAGGCAATTGACAGCAAATCGTAACAACCCGCACTCTCGGGCTTCATCCCGAGAGGACAGGCCATGTTCGCGCCCCTGCTGCCGATCGCGTTCCCGTCCATCTATGGCGGCGACATGCCCAGGCGCATGGCCAGGTGCACCGCGGACCTGTACGCCGCGCTGATGAAGCTGCAGAAATCCGTCGCGGCTTCCGGCGGCGCGCTGGTGCTCAGCGACCTCTACCGCTCCTACGACATGCAGCTCCAGGCGAACCTGGACTACACCAGCGGCAAGAAGAAGGCCTTCAGCCCGCCCCCCGGCGGCAGCATGCATGAAGCCGGGCGCGCCTTCGACCTCGATCTCAGCCGCATCAAAACCCCCGGCCTCGCCGCCTTCTGGGCGCTGGCCCGCGCCGAAGGCATCTCGCCCATCATCGCCAAGCCCGACACCGGCATCAGCGAGGCCTGGCATTTCGACTGCCGCGGCAGCCACGACCGCATCTACACCTACTACCGCGCCGGCAAGGGCACCAACTTCACCCAGGCCTATACCGCCATGGCCGCCAGCGCGATCGTCTCCACCGGCCAGCGCGTGGATGCGCTGGGCGAGGATCCCCGCACCGGCTACCTGCAATCCGGCCTGATCCGCCTCGGCCAGGAGATCGGCAGCATGGACGGCGCCATCGGCCCCAGGTCGCGCAAGGCCCTGGCCGCCCTCGGCATCGCGCCGGATGCCCCGCTCGATGCCCAGGTGGCCGCAATGGCGCAGCGTCTGCAGCAGGAGTTCCCGCGCGAATACTTCGTCTCCGGCGTGCCGATGGTGGAAACGGCGCAGCCGGAACACCTCAGCGTCTGATCGCCCCGAAGGTCCGCGCCAGCCCCGCCTCCAGCGAGACCGGCACCACGCCCAGCACCGTGCGCATCGCGTCGGCGGGAAACGCCTTGTCCTCCAGCAGCCGCCGGATCTCCGCCGGGCGGATGCGCGGCAGCCCGGGCAGCCGCGTCAGCGGGCTCGCAGCCATCAGCGCCCAGGCCGGCACCGGCAGGATGCGGGGCGAGGGCAGACCGGCGGCGCGGGCGATGGCGCGCAGGAACGCCGAATAGCTCACCGGCTCAGGCCCAGCGATCACCATCGCCTCAGGCCCGGTCCACGGATGCTCCAGCGCCGCCACCAGGCAGGCGGTCACGTCGTCCTGGTGGATCGGCTGCACCAGGTTGCCCCCGCCACCCGGCAGCGGCAGCACCGGCAGCCGCCGCATCAGCGCGGCCAGCCGGCGCACATTGTCCTCGCCCTCGGCGCCGTAGATCATGGTGGGATGCAGGATCACCCCGGCGCGGCCGGAGCCCAGCAGCGCCGTCTCGCCCGCGATCACGCCGCCACCGTGCTCATCCGGCCAGCGCGTGAACCGCCGCGTGCTGCCCATCAGCACCAGCCGCGCCTGCGCCGGCGCCGCGGCGATGATCGCACCGGCATGGCGGGCATGCGCCGCACTGGCGATTCGCGTGGCATCGGCCAGCGTCGCCGCCAGGGTCGCCGCATCGCCCAGATCCGCCTGCCGCGGCACGAAGGGCAGTCCGGAGGCCCCAAACTTGCCGGCATCGCGCACCACCGGCACAACATCCACGCCACGGGCCATCAGCGCCCGGCACAGCGCAAGACCCGAGCGCCCCGAGGCGCCAATCACATGAACCTGGCTCACAGCCGCAAGGATAGGGGGCCGGTGGCACCGGGGCAATCATGTGGCATCCTGATACCACATACGCAACCCCTTGACGCAGCACGGCTATGGCGCGATAACGCGCGCCTCTTCAAGGGGACACCCATGCTCAAGACCACCCTCTCGCTCAAGCCCGCGGAGGTCAAGAAGGATTGGCTGCTGATCGATGCGGAAGGCGTTGTGCTCGGCCGCCTCGCCGCGATCATCGCCAACCGTCTTCGCGGCAAGCACAAGGCCACCTTCACCCCGCACGTTGATTGTGGCGACAACATCATCGTCATCAACGCCGCCAAGGTGAAGATCACCGGCAACAAGGCCGACCAGTCGGTGTTCTACTACCACACCGGCTATCCCGGCGGCATCAAGGGCCGCACCCAGGGCCAGCGCCTCGCCTCCGCCCATCCGGAGCGCGTGCTGGAAAAGGCCGTGGAGCGCATGATCACGCGCGGCCCGCTGCAGCGCAAGCAGATGAAGCACCTGCACGTCTATGGTGGCCCGGAGCACCCGCACGCGGGCCAGCAGCCCACGCCGTTTGACGTCGCCGCCCTGAACCCCAAGAACAAGAGGGGCTGAGCGCATGTCCGCCACCACCCGTACCCTCGCCGACCTCAAGGACCTCGCGGTCTCCCAGGTTGTCGCCGCCGCCACCGATGCGCCGAAGCGTGAGCCGAAGCGTGACCAGTTCGGCCGCAGCTACGCCACCGGCCGCCGCAAGAACGCCCAGGCCCGCGTGTGGATCAAGCCCGGCAAGGGCGAGATCTCCGTCAACGGCAAGAAGGTCGGCCAGTATTTCGCCCGCCCCGTGCTGCGCATGCTGATCACCCAGCCCTTCCTGGTTGCCGATCGCTACAACCAGTTCGACGTGTACTGCACCGTCAAGGGCGGCGGCCTCTCCGGCCAGGCCGGCGCGCTGCGCCACGGCATCAGCCGCGCGCTCACGCTCTATGAGCCGGAGCTGCGCAGCATCCTGAAGATCGCCGGCTTCCTCACCCGCGACAGCCGCGCGGTGGAACGCAAGAAGTACGGCCGCGCCAAGGCCCGCCGCAGCTTCCAGTTCTCCAAGCGCTGAGGCCACCTGCATTTCCCCGGCCATCGCCGGGGAGATTCATGCGATTATAACCTTGCAAGTGCATACGGATCGGGCCGGGGAGAGCATCCCCGGCCCGTTTTGTTGTTCCCTTTGCGAGGTCCCATGCACACGATCAGGATACTGGTCGCCGCCCTCCTGCTGATGGCCGGCGTCGGCACGGCGGTGGCCAACACCGGCGAAACCCCGCCCTCCCTCGATGGTGCCCGCACCGTCTCCGCTGCGGATGCCCGCGCCCTGGTCGAGAAGGGGGCCGCGGTGTTCGACGTGCGGCGCAAGGCCGCCTATCTCGAAGGCCGCGTGCCAAAGGCCAAGGGCCTTGCGCGCTCGTCCGCCACCAACAGCTTCGACCCCGCGGTCTTCGGTGCCAACAAGGATGCCGTGCTGCTGGTCTACGGCCACGGCTCCGACGGCTGGTCCGCCGTCGACGCTGTGAAGACCGCCGTGGCGGCCGGCTACCGCAACGTCCACTGGCTGCGCGGCGGCTGGGTCGAATGGTCGGGCGCAGGCCTGCCGGTCGAGCAGTAGGGTCCCGTCATGCGGCTGCTCGCACGCCTCCGCGGTCCCTGGCTGCCCGCCCGGCTCGACCGCATCGCCATCCGCATCCCGGCGCTGATGGTCGTGGTCGCCATTATGGTCGTGGCGGTTTCCACCGTCGCCCATCTGGGCAGCCGCAGCAGCATGGCCTTCCTGGAAGACCTCGCCACGCGCGACCTGCGCAACCGCGAGGCCATCTCCCGCCTCTCCACCAATGCCGAGCAGCTCAACATGCGGCTGCTCGGCGTCATGGCCAAGGTCTATTCCAGCCCTGGTTCCGCCGACCGCACCCGCACCCTGGTCGCCGCCGTGCAGGCGGACTGGCAGGCCCTGTCGGCCACGCTTCCGGTCGCCGAGCGTACCGCCGCCTGGCCAGAGGCGGAGGCCGCCGTCGCGGCGCTGGCCACCCTAGCCCCCGGCATGGAGGCCACGCTGCGCGCCTCCCGCCCGCTCGATGACGTCTTCGACTCCTGGCTTGAGATTGCCGCCGCGCTGCGCAAGCTGTCGCAGCAGGTAACCAAGGAACTCGACTCCCACATCCATGCCCGCCTCGCGGTCGATATCGAAGCCGCCGAGCGCACCACCGTGCTCCTCGTCGCCCTCTCCGGCGCCGCCCTGTTCATTCTCGCTGGCGTCGCCTTGAGCCTGATCGCCGGCGTCTCGCGCCCCATCGGCCGTATCACCGCCATCATGGGCCGGCTTGCCGAGGGGGATACGGATGCCGAGCCCGAGGGCCGCACCCGCCGCGACGAGATCGGCCGCATCGCCCGTGCTGTCGACGTGTTCCGCGACAGCATGCTGCGCGTGCGCGCGATGACCGAGGCCGAGCGCGCCGCCGCTGCCCGCCGCGAGCGCCAGGCCGGTGCCATGAAGAGCTACACCGCCGATTTCAGCAGCGCCGTCTCCGGCGTGCTCGGCGCGCTGGCCAATTCCGCCAGCGGCATGCGCACCGCCGCCCAGTCGGTCGACGCCTCCGCCCACCAGACGGTGGAGCGCATGCACCAGGTGCGTGCCGCCACCACCGGCTCCGCCAACGGCCTTGCCGCCGTGGCCGCCGCCGCCGAGGAGATGGTCGCCTCCATCCAGGAGATCCGCGACCAGGTCGGCCAGGCGGCCACCGTCTCCTCAGACGCCGTGCAGGTCAGCAGCAACGCGCGTGGCCTGGTCGACAGCCTCGGCGGCGCCGCCCAGCAGATCGGCGCGGTCGTGCAGCTCATCGACCAGATCGCCAGCCAGACCAACCTGCTGGCACTGAACGCCACCATCGAGGCCGCCCGCGCCGGCGAGGCCGGCAAGGGCTTCGCGGTGGTCGCCAGCGAGGTCAAGGCCCTTGCCGCCCAAACCGCCCGCGCCACCACCGAGATCAGCGAGCGCATCCGCACCATCCAGGACACGACCGGTGCCGCGGTGGCCGCCGTCGCTTCGGTCGGCCAGGTCGTCTCCACTGTCGACCGCATCGCGGAGACCATCGCGCGCGCCATCGACGAACAGGCCGTGGCGGTGCAGGAGATCGTGCGCAACATCCAGCTCGCCAGCGCCGGCACCGGCGAAAGTGCGGCGGCTGTCGAAGAGGTTGCCGAACTCTCCGTCCTGGTCTCCCGCGACGCGAGCTCGGTGCAGACGGTGGCCGACGAACTCGCCACCCGCTCCGCCGACCTGCGCGCGGAGGTCGATGCCTTCCTCCACGCCATGGCCGGCGCCGCCGAGCAGCGCAATTTCGAACGCCATCCCTGCCGCCTTCCGGCCCGCGCGGTGCTGGCCGACGGGCGGGAGCAGGAGGTCACGCTGACCGACCTGTCGCGCAACGGCGCCCGCTTCTCGCCGCCCATCGCCGTGGCCATCGGCGCCAACGTCACGCTGCATTTCGGCGAGGATGTGCACCTCGCCGTGCGCGTCGCCCGTCACGACGATGACGTCACCGCCGTGACCTTCGCCGAATCCGCCGCCGTCAACCTGCGCGTGGACGCCCTTGTCGCAGCCCTGCCCATGGCCGCCTGACGTTTGACGCGTCTGCGGCCCGCGGCCACGATCGCGCCACCGAGCAACGACACCGGAGGAACGCGGATGCGACCGAACAAGATCAAGCAGATGTGGCGCGAGGGAAAGCAGCCCAACCTGGCCTGGGTCTCCATCAACAACTGGTTCACCGCCGAGGTGATGGCCCGCACCGGCTTCGATGCGCTCTGCGTCGACCTCCAGCACGGCCTCAACGAGATGACCGATGTCGGCCCGCTGCTCGCCGCCATCTCACAGACCGACACCACGCCCTTCGTCCGCGTGAAGTGGAACGAGCCGGCCGCCATCATGCGCGCGCTCGATCTCGGCGCCTACGGCATCATCGTGCCGCTGGTGAACAATGCCGAGGAAGCCGCCCAGGCCGTGGCCGCCTGCCGCTACCCGCCCATCGGCTACCGCTCCTCCGGCCCCATCCGCGCCGTGCAGTACGGCGGGCCGGACTACGTGGCCAAGGCCAACGACGAAATCCTCGTCTTCGCCATGATCGAGACCAAGGAAGGCCTGGCCAACCTGGATGCCATCTGCGCCACCCCGGGCCTGGATGCCGTCTATATCGGCCCGGCCGACCTCTCCTTCGCCCTGGGCCTGGAGCCGCGCGGCGACAATCCGCACCCGCTGCACATGGCCACCTGCGACAAGATCCGCGAAACCGCCCACAAGCACGGCATCAAGTGCGTGATGCACTGCGCCGGCGCCGACTTCGCCGCGGGCGCGATCAAGCGCGGGTTCGACATGGTGATGGTCACCTCCGACATCTCCTGCATGATGGCGGCCGCGAAGCAGCAGCTGGCGGAGTTGAAGGAGAAGTCGAAGTAAGGACTCTTCTTTTTTCTGAAGAAAAAAGAAGCAAAAAAGACTTCATCCGTTTGCGCCCGTGCCAGCAAACGGATGAAAGTTTTTTGGTTCTTTTTTTCAAAAAAGAACGTCTTGCTTACGTCAGATACACCCCACCATTCACATGAATGGTCTGCCCGGTGATGTAACCCCCTTCCGGCCCCACCAGCAGCCGCACCGTACCGGCGATCTCGTCCACCGTGCCTCGGCGCCCCAGCGGCGTGCCTTCCAGCGTCAGCGTGCCGGGCAGTGGCCCCGCGGAGGCCCCACGCACCGTGTCGATCGCGCCGGGGGCGATGCAGTTCGCCCGGATGTTCTGCCCGCCGAACTCCACCGCCAGCGAGCGCATCAGCCCTTCCAGCGCCGCCTTGCTGGCCGAGACATGCGCCCGGTTCGGCGTGCCGACATGGTTGGACATGCCGGACATCGCCACGATCGCGCCCCCGCCGCGCCGCAGCATGTGCGGGATCGCGGCCTGGGAGAGAAAGAAGGCGCCATCGAGCGCCACCGACATGATATCCCGCCACTCGGCCAGCGAGATTTCCAGGTAGGGCGTCTGCCGCCGCAGCCCGGCATTGCTCACCAGGATATCGAGCGCGCCCAGCGCCTGCACCGCCGCGCCCACCACGCCGCGCGCTTGCTCGTGGTCCGATACGTCGCCCATCACCGCCACCGCGGTGCCGCCGGCGGCGCGGATGGTGGCCACCACCTCCTCCACCGCGGCGGCATCGCTGCGCCCGTTCACCGCCACCGCGGCGCCGTCGCGCGCCAGGGTCAGCGCGATGGCGCGCCCGATATTCTTGCCTGCCCCGGTCACCAGCGCGACCTTGCCCGCCAATGCGCCCATGTTGCGCCCCCCCTATTTGGCGACCCGTGTCTGGGTCCAGCCGATATACAGCCCGGAGACCATGATGATCCCGGCCCCGATCCAGGTCGCCGCATCCGGCAGGGCGGCGAAGAACAGGTAGCCGACGATCACCGAGGCAAAGAGCTGGAAATACTGGAACGGCGAGACGAGGTTGGCCGGTGCCAGCGTCAACGCGCGCGCCACGAAGTAATGCCCGGCCGCGCCGAGCACGCCGAGGCCGATGAACATGCCGAGGTCCAGCAGCGTCGCCGGCGTGCGCCACACGAAGGGCATCACCAGCAGCATGCCGATGGCGCCGATGATCGGGGCATACACCGCCGAGGTTTCCGGCGAGTCGATCCCGGCCACCTTGCGGGTGAGAAGCTGATACAGGCCGTAGCAGACCGAACTTGCCACCACGAACAGGGAGGCCCAGTGGAACAGGTCGGTGCCCGGTCGGATCACGATCAGTACGCCGGAGAAGCCGATGGCGAGCGCGATCAGGCGACGGGCGTTGGTGCGCTCCCCCAGCAGCGGCCAGGCGAGCAGCGCCACCACCAGCGGCGAGGTCATGCTGATCGCGGCGGCATCGGCGATCGGGATGAATACCACGGCGAAGAAGAAGCAGATGTTGGAGATGTAGAGCATCAGCGCCCGGCCGAACTGGATCATCGGCCGCTTGGTCTTCAGTAACGCCAGGCCATGGCGCGGCAGGAAGGCGATCAGCAGGAACACGAAGTGCCCGAAGGCGCGCGCCCAGCTTACCTGCAGGGTGGAGTATTCCGCCCCCAGCATCTTGGCGAAGCCGTTCATCACCGGGAACACGATGCCGGAGAGGCAGATGAACAGGATGCCCAGCAGCAACCCGCGGTCGAAAAGTCCCAGCGAGCCCTTGGGGGCCGCCTTCGCCGTTACGCCATCCGATGCCACACCTGAAGTCCCGCTGCCCGTGCGGTGCAGCATGCCCGATATTGTGCAGATGCGAACCCCCTTGTGCCGGCCCGCACGCGTGCCCGCGCATTTCTGCATGGAAGGCAGGCAGGCCGGCAGCGTTGTTTCGCTTGCCTTCGCCGCCGCGTGCGGCAAAGCATGAAGCTGGAAGGAGAATTTCGCATGGCACAGACGGCCACGGTCTTCATCGACGGCGAGGCAGGAACCACGGGGCTGGGCATTCGCCAGCGCCTGGAGGCGTTTCCTGCCGTGCAGCTGAAGAGCCTGACCGGCGACCGACGAAAGGACCCCGCGGAGCGCCAGGAGATGATGCGCGACGTGGACCTGGTGGTGCTGTGCCTGCCGGACGACGCGGCCAAGGAAAGCACCGCGCTGGCCGATGCGCTGGGTGACCGGGCTCCGAAACTGCTGGATGCCTCCACCGCGCACCGGGTGAACCCGGGCTGGGCCTATGGCTTCCCGGAGATGGAGGCCGAGCAGGCGGCCAAGGTCGCTGCCGCGCGCAAGGTGGCCAATCCTGGCTGCTACCCCACCGGCGCCATCGCGCTGATCCGGCCGCTGGTGGATGCGGGCGTGATGCCGGCCGATTATCCGGTGACCATCAATGCCGTCAGCGGTTATTCCGGCGGTGGCAAGTCGATGATCGAGGCGCATGAGACCTCGGGCGGGCCGAGCTTCGAGCTGTATGGCATGGGCTTCGAGCACAAGCATGTGCCGGAGACGCAGCTGTATTCCGGGCTGTCGCGCCGACCGATCTTCATTCCCTCGGTGGGGCATTTCCGCCAGGGCATGCTGGTGAGCGTGCCGCTGCACCTGGATGCGCTGGACGGCAAGCCGCGGGGTGCGGACCTGCAGGCGATCCTGGAGGCGCATTTCCGTGGCAGCGGATTGGTGAAGGTGATGCCGACGAAGCCGGGCGACCGGTTGACGGCGGAGGACCTGAACGACACCGACATGCTGGAACTGCGGGTCTATGCCAACGACACGCACGGCCAGGCACTGCTGGTGGCAAGGCTCGACAATCTCGGCAAGGGTGCCTCCGGGGCGGCGGTGCAGAACATCGCGCTGATGCTCGGCCTGCCGCACCCCGGCAACGCACTGCGCGAGATGGCGACGGCCTGATGGCTGGGCCGATCTTTCCGTTCGAGGGCGCCACCCCACAGGTGGCGCCCGACGCGTTCATTGCCCCCACCGCGGCCCTGATCGGGCAGGTGACGATCGGCGCCAAGGCGGGCATCTGGTTCCACTGCGTGCTGCGCGGGGACACCAACTTCATCCGCGTCGGCGCGCGCAGCAACATCCAGGACGGCACGATCGTGCACGTGAACGCCGGCACGATGCCGACGATCATCGGCGAGGACGTGACCGTCGGGCATGCCTGCATCATCCATGCCTGCACGCTGAAGGATCGGGCCTTCGTTGGCATGGGGGCCACCGTGCTGGATGGCGCGGTGATCGAGGAAGGCGGCATGCTGGCGGCCGGCGGGTTGCTGACGCCGGGCAAGCGGATCGGGGCCGGCGAGATCTGGTCCGGGTCGCCGGCCAAGCTGTGGCGGGTGCTGTCGGCCGAGGATCAGGCGAAGTATGGCCGCACGGCCAGCCACTATGTGGAGCTGGCCGAGCGGTATCTGAAGGACGCTCCCTAGCGTTTCGTGCCTAGGCCGCGCATGAAGCGGTCGCGGATCTGGGCGGGGTCGCGTTCGGTTTGGCCGGCGGGTTTGGCGCTGGTCAGGCGGGCGGCGATCAGGTGGGGGCCGGGGGTGGCCAGGGCTTCGTCGATCAGGGTTTCGAAATGGGCTTCGTCGGCGGCCCAGTTCGCACTGGCGATGCCGGTGGCGCGGGCGATGGCGGCGAAGTCGGTGCCTTGCGATGACGCGGTGGCCTGGCCGCCGGTGATCTCGTAGGCGCCGTTGTCCATGATCACCATGATCAGGTTCTTCGGCTGGCGGGCGCCGACGGTGGCGAGGCAGCCGAGCATCATGAGCAGGGAGCCGTCGCCTTCGAGCGCGATCACCTTGCGGGCGGGCTGGGCGATGGCGACGCCGAGGGCGATGGGGATGGCGAGGCCCATGCTGCCGAGCATGTAGAAATTCTGCGGGCGGCGGCCGGCGGCCCAGAGGTCGAAATTGGTGTGGCCGATGCCGCCGATGACGGCTTCCTCGTTGTGGAGTTTCGCCACGAGGCGCTGGGTGATGTCGAAGCGGGCGACCGCTTTGGCGGTATCGCGGGTGGCGGGTTGATTGTTCACTTGAACACCTTTCCGCCGGTGAGCAGCGGGGAGAGGATCAGGCAGGCGGGCTGCTGGGTGGCAACGGCCTGGCGGATCGAGCGGTCGGTGATGAATTCCACCTCGTCCAGCCTTGAGAGCGTGTGGTGCTCCATGGCGATGCTGTCGAGCACCGGGCGCATGGTGCGGGCGACCATGGCCTGGCCGATGTTGAATTCACCCAAGGTGCCGCGTTCGCTGACGATCATCAGGACGGGGATCTGGAACGGCACGGGCAGCGAGGCGAGGACGTTGGGCAGGGTGGCGAAGCCGCTGGTTTGCATCAGCACCACGCCGCGCATGCCGCCCATCCAGGCGCCGGAGACGATTCCCACCGCTTCCTCCTCCCGCGTGCAGGTGAAGGCGGTGAAGAAATCATCGGCGTGGATGCGCTCGATCAGCGGGCGCAGGACGTTGTCGGGCACGTAGGTGACGAGCTTGACGTCGTGTGCCTTAAGCGTGGCGTGGATGATGCCGTGCCAGGTTGCTTCGCTCATCCCACGATGTCCTTCAGCTCCGGGATGACCCAGAACGGGGACTGGCCGCGGGCGACGCGCTGGACGTTGTCGAAGGCGTTGCGGAAGCGCTTGGCGCGGTTTTCGTAGGTGGGGCCGGCGAGGTGGGGGGTGAGGACCACGTTGTCCAGCTTGAAGAGCGGGTTGTCGGCGGGGGGCGGCTCCTGATCGAAGACGTCCAGGCCGGCGCCGGCGATGGTGTTGTTCTGGAGCGCGGTGGTGAGGGCGGCTTCGTTCACCACGGGGCCGCGGCAGGTGTTGATGAGGTAGGCGGTGGGCTTCATCAGGCCGAGTTCGCGTTCGCCGATCAGGTGGCGGGTGGTGGCGAGCAGGGGGACGTGGAGGCTGACGAAATCGGAGGTCTTCAGGATTTCGTCGAACAGGCGGAAGCGGACGCCGAGGCTGTCTTCCTGGTCCTCGGTGAGGCGGGCGATGTCGTAGTATTGCACCGGCATGCCGAAGGCCTTGGCGATGCGGGTGACCTTCTTGCCGATGGTGCCGAGGCCAACGATGCCCAGGGTTTTTTCCGACAGCTCGAAG
>JBIKOJ010000368.1:0-2736 GCA_044358135.1 Acetobacteraceae bacterium
AGGGCTCTGCCCTGGACCCGCTGGGGCCGGCGGCCCCAGACCCCAATTCTTGTGGACTAGGTGAAACTCGGTTCAATCCCTGCGTTGGTCGCCCACCGCTCAGACGTCATCCAAGTTCATCGTATAGACAGCGTAGGGAGCCCCATAAATTTCCGGAGCGTCGCACAGAAAACTAAAGCCCATACGAAGATACATTGGCAGCACTACCGACATGATAGGAGTTGTATGCAACGCTATTACGGCCGAGTTGTCCCGGCGGGCACGCCGTATGCACTCCAACGTCAGGGTTTTGCCAATACCAAGCCCACGAGCAGCCGGATCGACGACCAGCATACGCATCACTGGCCAGGATTGTTCAAAGAAAGCAGCCTTCGGCTTGTCCGGTGGAATGTAGGCGACACCACCGACCATATGGTCGTCAACTTCAGCGACAATGATTTCACCATTTACGCTCAGATCGGACATTGCCGAAATTCCGCGCAACAAGGCGGGCCAATCACTGTAGTTTTCCTTGAATTGATCAAATGCCTTAGAGGCGACACGATTCAGTGCTTCGGCATCCGAGTCTCTAAAGTCCCGGAGTGTTACATTTCCATTCACCGAGAAACCTTCGGAGTGAACCTGCGGCGCGAGACGGTGAGGGCCCTATGGATCAGCCAGCCGCGTGGCTCACGGCTGAAAATGCCTTAGCGCCATCATCACCGGAAAGGGTGAGGCCGTAGGACTGCCGCCAGCGGGTGACAACCGTTCCGTCCTCTCGCAACAAATCCCAGGTCACCGCCGCCAGAAGGGCGGCCCGTCCCATCGCTGTCACGGACAGCTCAGACCAACGGCAAGTCCGGCATCCGTCACGACGATACTTGTCGAGTGCGGCTTGATAGTAGCCGGCCACGTCACTTCGGCTGGCTAAACCGATCAGGGAGCCGTCACTTCGCAGTGCGACTACTGGGGCGGCGAAGAGGTCGGCGACGCGTTCGCCGTCGAAGCTGGCAAAGGCATCAACGAAGAGATCGAAATAGATGGTTGCCACTGCGTGGTCGGTTGCGTGCATCGCGTTTATCTTTCCCGCAGTATTGAGGGTCCAGGGGGCTCGGCCCCCTGGCCGGCGGAGCCTCTTGCTTAGGTGCCGATGCCCCCGATCGCGAGGTATTTGACTTCGAGGTATTCATCGATCCCCTGGTGCGAGCCTTCGCGGCCGAGGCCGGAGGATTTTACGCCGCCGAAGGGGGCGACTTCGGTGGAGATGATGCCTTCGTTGATGCCGATCATGCCGTATTCGAGGCCTTCGGCGACGCGGAAGATGCGGCCGATGTCTCGGGCGTAGAAGTAGCTGGCGAGGCCGAATTCGGTGTCGTTGGCCAACTGGATCGCCTCTTCTTCCGTTTTGAAGCGAAACAACGGGGCGACGGGGCCGAAGGTTTCTTCGCGGAAGATGAGGGCGTCGTGGGGGACGTCGGCGAGGAGGGTGGGTTGGAAGAAGGTGCCGCCGCGGCTGTGGCGGGCGCCGCCGGTGACGATGCGGGCGCCTTTGGCCAGGGCGTCGGCGATGTGTTCCTCGACCTTGGTGACGGCGTCGGCGTTGATGAGGGGGCCTTGGGTGACGCCTTCTTCCATGCCGTTGCCGACCTTCAGGGCTTCGACGGCGGCTTGGAGTTTGGCGGCGAAGGCGTCGTAGACGCCGTCTTGCACCAGGATGCGGTTGGCGCAGACGCAGGTTTGGCCGGTGTTGCGGTATTTGCTGGCCATGGCGCCGAGGACGGCGGCGTCGAGGTCGGCGTCGTCGAAGACGATGAAGGGGGCGTTGCCGCCGAGTTCCATGCTCGTTTTTTTGATGGTGGGGGCGCACATGGCGAGGAGTTTGGCGCCGACTTCGGTGGAGCCGGTGAAGGTGAGTTTGCGGACCAGGGGGTTGGAGGTGAGTTCCTGGCCGGTGGGGCCGGAGGGGCCGGTGATGACGTTGCAGACGCCCGGCGGCATGCCGGCGCGTTCGGCGAGGACGGCGATGGCCAGCGCCGAGAAGGGGGTTTGGCTGGCGGGGCGGATGACGCCGGTGCAGCCGGCGGCCCAGCCGGGGCCGGTTTTGCGGGTGATCATCGCGGCCGGGAAGTTCCAGGGGGTGATGGCGGCGAAGACGCCGATGGGCTCCTTGGTGACGACGATGCGGCGGCCTTTCGCGTTCTGCGGGATGGTGTCGCCGTAGACGCGCTTTCCTTCCTCGGCGAACCATTCGATGAAGCTGGCGGCGTAGGCGATTTCGCCTTTGGACTCGGCCAGGGGCTTGCCTTGTTCGGCGGTCATGATGACGGCGAGGTCGTCGGTGTTGGCGAGCATGAGGTCGAAGAGGCGGCGCAGGATGGTGGCGCGGTCTTTTGCCAGCATGGCGCGCCAGGCGGGTTGGGCGCGGTGTGCGGCTTCGATGGCGCGGCGGGTTTCGGCGGTGCCGAGGGCGGGGACGGTGCCGATGGGCTCCCCGGTGGCGGGGTTGCGGACGGTGAGGGTGGCGCCGGTGTCGGCTTCGATCCACTTGCCGTCGATGTAGTTGGCCTGGCGGAACAGGCTGGGGTCCTTCAGCGGAAGGGGGGCGACCTGGTTGAGCATGGGGTGGGGTCCTCGCCTGGAGAGGGGATAGAGATAGGGCGGAACGGGGCGGATGTCAGCGTGTGGCCCAGAGGTCGTCCAGGAAGGTGAGGTGGGTGGCGACGTAGGCGGGGCGGAGGTGTTTGTCGTCGGCGAATT
>JBIKOJ010000249.1:0-6860 GCA_044358135.1 Acetobacteraceae bacterium
CGGAATGCCATAGGGGCTGCGCACCCCCACCAGCCCGGTGGCGAACTGGTCCAAATTGGTTTTGCCGATCACGTTGGCGCCGGCCGCCAGCAGCCGCGCCACCGCCACGGCGGAGGTCTCGGGCGCATAGGCATAGCCGGGGCAGGCCGCCGTGGTGGGTAGGCCGGCCACGTCGATATTGTCCTTCACCGCCACGGTCAGCCCGTGCAGCGGCAGCGTCTCGCCGGCCTCCAGCGCCGCCGCCCGCGCCAGCACCGCCTCATCCGGCAGGCGGGTGATCCACAGCGCCGGGTCCGCCACGGCGGCATCGCGGGCCAGCGCCCGGCGCGCTCGGGCCAGCGGTGTCTCGCCGGTGGGCGTGGGGAAATCGGGCGGAACAGCGGAACGGGAGGGGGGCATGGCGCCACCCCAGGCAACATCCGTGCCAGGGGCCCTCAGCGCCGCCGGCGCGTCGGGTCCAGCGCCTGGCGCAACGCCTCGCCCAGCGTGTTGAAGGCCAGCGCGGTCAGCAGGATGGCGATGCCCGGCGCGTACATCTGCTCCGGCGCCAGCTCCATGTAATTGTAGGCCCGCGCCAGCATCCCGCCCCAGCTCGGCTGCGGCGGCTGCACGCCCAGGCCGAGGAAGGACAGGCTGGCTTCGGCCAGCAGCGCCACCGCCAGCAGCAGCGTCACCTGCACGATCACCGGCTGCACCGCGTTCGGCATCACATGCTTCAGCAGGATGCGCCCAAGGCTCGCCCCGAAGCAGCGCGAGGCATCCACGTACAGTTCCTGCTTCACCACCAGCGTCTGCGCCCGCATCAGGCGAGCGAGGCCCGGCGCGAACACGATCCCCACCGCCAGCATGGCGTTGGTAAGGCCAATGCCCAGCGCCCCGGTCACGCCGATCGCCAGCACGATCCCGGGGAAGGACAGCAGCGTATCGATCACCCGGCTGATCGCATCATCCACCCAGCCGCCCAGGAACCCGGCCAGCAGCCCCACCGGCACCCCGATCGCGGTGGCCACCCCCACCGCGAGCAGGCTCGCGAACAGGGAGGCCGGCGCGCCATGGATCAGCCGGCTCAGCACGTCCCGGCCCAGATCGTCGGTGCCCATCCAGTGCTGCCAGCTCGGCTCGGCCAGCGTGTTGCCCAGGTTCTGCGCGGTGGGCGGGAAGGGCGCGATCAGCGGTGCCATCAGCGCCAGGGTGAACAGCGCCACCAGGAAGAACAGCGCCAGCACCGCCGCACTGTTGCCCCCCAGCCAATCGCGAAGGCTCTTCATTTCAGCGCCACCCGCGGATCGACGATGGTGTAGAGCAGGTCGATCACCAGGTTGATGGCGATCACCAGGATCACCATCGTGAACACCACCCCCTGCACCACGGGGAAATCCTTCACGATCGCCGCGCGCACCACCATGCTGCCCATGCCGGGGATGGCGAACACCGCCTCGATCACCACCGCCCCGCCCAGCAGCCGGCTCGCCAGCAGGCCGATCACCGTCAGCAGCGTGACGGCCACGTTCTTCAGCCCGTGCTTCCACAGGATGGCAGAGGGCGACAGCCCCTTGGCATAGAGCGTGCGCACGTATTGCGAAGAGAGAATCTCGATCAACGCCGAGCGCAGCTGCCGCACCACCTCCGCGATCCCGCCTGCCGCCAGCGCGATCGAGGGCAGCACCGCATGCCAGATCGCCCCGGCCGGATCGGTGCCGAAGCGCACCGCGCCTGTGGCCGGGAACCACCCCCAGGACAGCGAGAAGGTCGCCACCAGGATCATCGCCAGCCAGAAATTCGGCAGCGCCACCCCGAAGGAGGACAAGGACGTCACTGCCACATCCAGCCGCGAGCCCGCGTTGGTCGCCGCCAGGATGCCCAGCGGCACGCCCACCACGAGCGAGACCAGCAGCGCGCCCACCACCAGCAGCATGGTGGTGGGAAAGCGGTGCAGGATCTGCTCCAGCACCGGCTCGTTCGACTGGAAGGAGCGCGACAGGTCCAGCTGCATCGCGTTCCACAGCCAGCGCCCGTACTGCACCAGGAACGGGTCGTTCAGCCCATAGGACTCACGGATCTGCGCGATCCGCTCCTCCGTGGCGTATTCCCCGGCCAGCGTGGCCGCGAGGTCGCCGGGCACCAGCTTCAGCAGCCCGAACACCACGAAGGTGGCCAGCACGATCACCGGCACGAACTGCACCAGCCGGCGCCCCACCAGCATCAGCCGGGGGGCGTTGGACAGCATGTCGCCTAGCCCTCCAGCCACACATCCTCAAACTTGGGCTTGCCCAGCAGGTTCGGCTTGTAGCCCTTCACCTTGGCGCTGTAGGCGGTCAGTTCCGGCCGGAACAGCAGCGGCAGGTGCAGCGCGTTCTCGGTGACGATCTTCTGCAGCTTGCGGAACGCCTCCTTGCGCACGGCGAGATCATCGGAGGCGCGGGTGGCCAGCAGCGCCTCGGTCAGGCCCGGGGCCCCCTCGCCGCGGCCGGCGTTGAAGTAGCTGCCGGTGCCGAACACCAGCTGGTAGGTCAGGCTCGGATCCGGCCGCCCGGTCCAGGGTGCCAGCAACAGGTCGCCCTTCTTCTCCGCGAAGAACGCCGCAGGGGTCGGCGGGCCGGTGTAGCGTTCCCAGCGCAGCCGGATGCCGGCCTTCCTCATCTGCTCGATCAGCACTTCCTGCTGCTGCACCTGCAACTGCTCGGCATAGCCGATGCCGAGGATATCGATGCCGTTCGGGTGGCCGCCCTCCGCCAGCAGCTTGCGGGCGCGGTCGGGATCATAGGTGAAGGTCCCGGAATATTCGGTGGCACAGGCCCAGTGCGCCCGCGGCAGGATGGTGGAGGTGGTCTCGGCGATGCCGCCATGGGTGGCCTTGTTGAACTCCTCGCGGTCCACCGCGTAGTTCAGCGCCTGGCGCACCTTCAGATTGTCCAGCGGCGCGCGGCCGTAGTTGAAATAGGCATGCACGCACAGCAGCGAGGGGCCGACGGCGGAGCCCAGGTTGCGCGCCCGGTCGATCAGCTGCTTCTGCTGCGGCACCAGGTAGTACACCAGGTCGTTCTGCCCGGCCGTGACGCTGCGCAGGCCCGTGGGAAGCTCCGGGATGATCTGGAACACCATGCCGTCCTGCAGCGGCCGGTCCTTCTTCCAATAGGCGTCGTTCTTCACCATCACCACGCGCTCATTGTCCGCCCAGGAGACGAACTTCATCGCCCCGGTGCCCACCGGCCGGCGATCGTAGTCGCGGCCATGCTCCTCCATCGCCTTGGGCGAGGAGATCATGCCGGCGCGGTCGGACAGGATCAGCGGCAGCGCGGAATCCGGCTGCTTCAGCTTCAGCGTCACGGTCTGGCCGGAGGCGGTGATCTCCGCCACCGTGCCCAGGTCGGACTTGATGTTGGAGCGCTCGTTGCTCATCGCGCGCATCAGGTTGAAGCGCACCGCGGCGCCATCCAGCTTGGTGCCGTCGTGGAAGGTGATGCCGTCGCGGATCGTCAGCACCAGCGTGCTCGGGTCCGGATAGGCCCATTTCTCCGCCAGGCCCGGCTTGGCCTGCAGCGTGGTGTAGTCCCACTCCACCAGCGAATCGTACAGCGGATACAGGATCACGTGGTCCGAGCCGGAATTGCCGGTTTGCGGATCAAGGCTGGAGGGATTGCTCTGCGCCGAAAGCCGCAGCGTGCCGCCGCGCTTCTGCGCCTTGGCCTCGCCCCCTGCCATGGCGGCGGCACCGGTGAGGGCCAGGAAGGTGCGCCGGTCGATCCGGCCGCTGGGCAGCTTGATGGGCGCGTTCATGCGATCGCCTCCTTGGTCTTGTTTGCGTCGATGGGATGGCCGGTCACCTCGCCGGCGAAGTGGCAGGCCACGAACCGCCCGGGGGCGGCCTCGCGCCACGCCGGCATGTCGCTCGCGCACACCGCCTGCGCGAACGGGCAGCGCGTGCGGAAGCGGCAGCCGCTGGGCGGGTTGGTCGGGCTTGGGATCTCGCCCTGCAGGATGATCCGCCGTGCCGCGCGCATGCCTGAGGGCAGCGGGATCGGCTCGGCCGAGAGCAGCGCCTGGGTATAGGGATGCAGCGGCCGTTCGGCGATCTCGTCGGCCGGGCCCAGCTCCATGAACTTGCCCAGGTACATCACGGCGATGCGCGAGCTGACATGGCTCACCACGCCGAGGTCGTGGGTGATGAACAGGTAGGTCAGCCCGAACTCGCGCTGCAATTCGGCGAACAGGTTCAGGATGTCGGCGCGGATCGAAACGTCGAGTGCCGCCACAACCTCGTCGCACACGATCACGCTGGGGCGGACCGTCAGCACGCGGGCGATGTTGATGCGCTGCTTCTGCCCGCCGGAGAGCTCGTGCGGATAGCGCAGCCCGAATTCGGGCCGCAGGCCGACGCGCTCCAGCATCTCCTGCGCGATGCGGGTGCGGTCCGCCCGGCTGCCCTCGCCGATGATGTCCAGCGGCTCGCGGATCGAATCCAGCACGCTCATGCGCGGATTGAGCGCCGCGTTCGGGTCCTGGAAGATGATCTGGAACGCCCGCCGCCGCCGCCGCAGCTCGGCCGAGGGCAGCGAATACGGATCGATGCCGCCCAGCTTCACCTGCCCCTCGGTCGGCTTCAGCAGGCACACCACGGCGCGGCCCAGCGTGGACTTGCCCGAGCCGCTCTCGCCGATGATGCCGAAGGTCTCACCCGGCAGCACGTCGAAGCTCACCCCGTCCACCGCCTTCACCGTCTCGCGCCGGTCCTGCGTGGCGAAGCGGATGCGCAGGTCGTCCACGCTCACGATGGGGGCGCTCATGCCGCGGCCTCGCGGTCGGTCAGCGCGCCGGGCAGCACCAGTTCGCCGTGGCGCCAGCAGCGCACCAGGTGCCCGCCCGCGGGCTCGATCACCTGCGGGCCGGCGCAGGCCTCCTGCCGGTGGGCGCAGCGTTCGGCGAAGCGGCAGCCCGTGGGCATGTCGCGCAGCGTCGGCACCCGTCCGGCGATGGAGGGCAGCACGGCGCCGCGGGCCGAAAGCCGCGGCAGGGAGCGCAGCAGCCCGGAGGTATAGGGGTGGCGCGGCCGCACCAGCGCGCTGTCCACCGGCGCATCCTCCACCACCTGGCCGGCATACATGGTGATCATGCGCGTGCAGGTCTCGGCGATCACGCCGAGGTCGTGGGTGATGAACAGCAGCGCCGTGCCCTGCTTGGCCGAGAGGTCCAGCAGCAGGTCGATGATCTGCGCCTGGATGGTCACGTCCAGCGCCGTGGTCGGCTCGTCGGCGATCAGCAGCTTGGGTTCGCAGACCAGGGCGATGGCGATCATGGCGCGCTGGCGCATGCCGCCGGACAGCTGGTGCGGGTAGCTGTCGTGCACCCGGGCCGGGCTGGGGATGCCCACGCTGGCCAGCGCCTCGATCGCGCGTTCGCGGGCCTGTTTCTTGTCCACCTTGAAGTGGGTGAGGATCGTCTCGCCGATTTGCTGGCCGATGGTGAACACCGGATCCAGCGCGCTCATCGGCTCCTGGAAGATCATGCTGATCTTGCGCCCGCGCACATGCCGCATGCGCGACAGCGGCAGGCCGACGAGGTTCTCGCCCTCGAACATCGCCTGCCCGGCCACACGCGTGGTGGCCGGCGGCAGCAGGCCCAGCAGCGAAAGCCCCGTGATCGTCTTGCCGCAGCCGCTTTCGCCCACGATGCCCACGCGCTCGCCGGGCTGCACGGAGAAGCTGACATCCTGCGTGGCCTGCACGCTGCCGCCTGAGATCAGGAAGGAGATGCCGAGCCCACGGACATCCAACAGCGGCGCATCGCTCATGCGCGCCCCCCGTTCCGGTCTGCCGCGCCGCCCTGTGGGCGGTCATTCCCTTGCCGACGCATTCTGCTGTCTTCTCGGACATTCAAGGAAACGGCCGACACGGCGCCTCCCCCCTGCCCAGACGTTACCGACCGTCCCGCCGCGCTGGCAACCCCGATGTCGACAATCCGCGGGTATCAGCTTCGATCGCGCTGGCGCGGGTCCAGGATCAGGCTGAGCCGGTCGCCCACCAGGTTCACTGCCATCACGGTCAGGAACAGCGCCAGGCCCGGGAAGATCATCGTCCAGGGTGCATAGCGCACGTATTCCCGCCCGGCGTTCAGCATCGCCCCCCATTCCGGCGTGGGCGGCTGCGCGCCCAGGCCGAGGAAGGACAGCGTGGCGGTGAACAGCACGGCGCTGCCGAGATCGAGCGTGGCGATCACGATCAGGATGGGGGCCAGGTTCGGCAGCAAGTGGCGCAGCACGATGCGTGCATGGTTTGCCCCCACGGCGCGCGCCGCCTCCACGAAGTCCCGCGCCACCAGCGTGAGGGTGGCGGCGCGGGTGATGCGGGCGAAGCGCGGAATGCCGGAGATGCCCACGGCGAGTGCGGCGTTCACCAGCCCCACCCCCAGCACCGCCACGATCAGGATCGCCAGGATGATCGGCGGGAAGCACAGCATGGCATCGATCACCCGCGCGCCGATCCGGTCCACCTTGCCGCCGCCATAGGCGATCACGATGCCCAGCAGTGCGCCGAACACCAGGCTGATCGCCACGGTGGTGAGCCCCATGGCCAGCGAGAAGCGCGCGCCGTAGATCACCCGGCTGAAGATGTCCCGCCCGAACAGGTCGCAGCCGAACCAGTGCTCGGCCGAGAGCGGCGCCAGCCGGCGGCATTGGCTGGTGGCGTTCCAGTCATAGGGCGCGAGATACGGCGCGAAGGCCGCCAGACCCAGCACCACCACGATCACCACCGTGCCGATCACCGCGCCGGGCGCGCCCAGCAGCCGGGTGATGAAGGAAGGCTGGCGCGGCAGCACCGCGTCATTCACAGCGGCACTCATTCCTGCACCCTGGGGTCGATGAT
>JBIKOJ010000371.1:0-2681 GCA_044358135.1 Acetobacteraceae bacterium
CGATCAGCACGTTGACCAGCACGTACACCCCCGTGGTCAGCACCACGATCCCCTGCACCACCGGGAAATCCTTCTCCAGCACCGCCTGCACCAGCAGCTTGCCGATGCCCGGCCGGGCGAACACCGTCTCTGTCACCACCGCGCCGCCGATCAGCAGGGCGAACTGGATGCCCAGCAGGGTCAGCGGCGGGATCATCGCGTTGCGCATGGCGTGCTTGGCCACCACGCGCAGGCCGGTCAGCCCCTTGGCCCGCGCCGTGCGGATGTAGTCCTGGCCCATCACCTCGATGATCGAGTTGCGCATCAGGCGCGCGAGGCCGCCGGCCAGGAACAGGCCGACGGTGATGCTGGGCAGGATCAGCGCATCCCAGCCGCTGCCCAGCACCGGCACCCAGCCGAGCTGCGTGGCAAACACCTGGATCAGGATCATGCCGATCCAGAAGCTGGGCAGCGAAAGGCCGACCAGCGCCGTGGTCATGCACAACGTGTCCACCCAGCCATTCGGCCGCACCCCGGCCATCACGCCCAGCACGGTGCCCAGCACCACGCCGACCAGGAAGCCGCCGATGGCGAGTTCCAGCGTTTTCGGGAACTCGGCGGCGATCATCTTGGTCACCGGCTGGCGGCTGCGGAAGCTGTCGCCGAAATCGCCCACGGCGGCGTTGGCCAGGAAGCTCACGTATTGCACCGCCAGCGGCCGGTCGACGCCGAGCTTGGCGCGCGCCGCCTCCATCGCGGAATCGCTGATCGGCGTGCCCTGCAGCATCAGCAGCACGGGATCGCCCGGCACCAGCCGCATGGCGCCGAACACGAAGGTCCAGGTGATCAGCAAAGTCGGGATCACGCCCAGCAGGCGCCCCAGGATGGCCCGTGCGCTCATCTGCCTCTCTGATCGGATTTTGGTGAAACAACGGCTGCAACCATGCGCACCGCCCGGCCGGCGCACAAGCGGCAAAATGCCGATTGCGCGATCCCGGCGAAGCACCGCAGACTGACTTTTCTGCACCGCACCATGGAGAGGCCCAATGTCTGCCCGCAAGGCTTCCGTCACTCGCCGCGCCGTTGTCGGCGGGCTGCTCGCCGCGCCCATGGTCAACCGCGGCGCCGCTGCCCAGGCCGCCAACACCGTGACCTGGGGCGAGGACGATGCCAGCCCGCGCACCTACGACCCGCGCGTGACCTCCTCGCGCCACGAGTACCAAGTGATCGGGCAGATGTTCGACACGCTCGTGGCCTCCGACGGCAGCAACAAGCTCTCGCCGGGCCTGGCCACCGCCTGGCAGGCCGCGCCGGACGGCAAGAGTGTCACGCTGAAGCTGCGCACCGATGTGGGCTTCCACGACGGCACGCCGTTCGACGCGGAGGCGGTGAAGTTCACCTTCGACACCATCGCCGACCCCAAGACCGCCAGCGAGGGCGCGGTCACCCAGCTCGGCCCCTATGCCGGCTCCACCGTGATCGACAGCCACACGATCCGCATCGACTACACCCAGCCCTTCGGCGCCGCGGTGGCCAGCTTCGCGGAGGGCACGCTGGCGCCGGTTTCGCCCAGCGCGGTGAAGCGCATGGGCAACCAGGATTTCGCCCGCGCGCCGGTGGGTGCTGGGCCGTTCAAGTTCGTCTCCTGGGAGCCGGGCCGCCAGGTGGTGATGGAGCGGTTCGACAAATACAACTGGGCGCCGGGCTTCTTCGCCAACAAGGGCGCCTCCAAGGTGCAGCGCGTCGTCACCCGCTTCATCCCCGATGCCTCCACCCGCGTGGCAGCGCTGGAGGCGGGCGAGATCGACATTTCCGACATCACGCCGATCCTGGACATGAAGCGGCTGAAGGACACCCGCGGCTACGCCACCATGATCGGCAATGCCGCCGGCATTCCGTTCGGGCTGGAGCTGAACGGCAGCAAGGGCATCTTCAGCGATGTGCGCGTGCGCCGGGCCTTCGCCATGGCGATCGACCGCAAGGCGCTCAGCGAGAACCTGTTCTTCGGCCTGATCGACCCGGCCTACGGCCCGCTTTCCACCGACACCCCTGGCTACTGGAAAGGCGTGGAAGACTACTACAAGCCGGACCCGCGCGCCGCCGCCGCCCTGCTTGACCAGGCCGGCTGGAAGCCGGGGCCGGACGGGATCCGCGTGAAGGACGGCCAGCGCCTGTCTGGCTTCTACGGCGCGCCGCCGCCGCTGGAGCCGGACACCGCCGTGGAAATCCAGGCCGTGGCCAAGCGCGTCGGCTTCGACCTGAAGGTGGAAACCATCACCTTCGCCCGCAACCAGCAGCTGGTGTTCGACAACGCCTTCGACCTGTTGCCGGTGCGCTGGATCCAGGCCGACCCGATGTGCCTGGAAAACCTTTTCCACAGCAGCAACATCCCGTCCCCCGGCAAGTACCGCTACAACTGGATGCAGTTGAACGACCCGAAGCTGGATGCGCTGTTCGCCGAAGGCCGGGCCATCACCGACCCGGAGAAGCGCAACGCCGTCTATGCCGAGGCGCAGAAGATCATCATGGACAGCGCGCTGTGGTTCCCGGTGCACAACCAGGTGCAGACCGTGGCCTACCGCAGCGCCAAGAAAGGCTACCACTTCGCCCGCGCTTCGTGGGTCGTGCTGTTCCATGATGTGGTGAGCGGGTAGGGAAGTAAGGCGAGGGGCTCTGCCCCTCGACCCCGCCAGGGACCTGAG
>JBIKOJ010000035.1:0-31734 GCA_044358135.1 Acetobacteraceae bacterium
CTTCGCCAACCCCACCCACGAACGCCGCCTGCGCGACCTCGTCGCCCAACTCGCCCCCGGTCTCCCCTG
Source organism: Acetobacteraceae bacterium (assembly GCA_044358135.1). Taxonomy (GTDB): domain Bacteria; phylum Pseudomonadota; class Alphaproteobacteria; order Acetobacterales; family Acetobacteraceae; genus CAMDGX01. Next base: position 70 of record JBIKOJ010000035.1, read on the forward strand.
CTGCCTCTCCAGCGACGTGCTGCCGGAGATGGGCGAATACGAACGCACCTCCACCACGGTGGTGAACACCTACGTCCTGCCCGTCGTCGCCCGCTACCTCGCCACCCTGCAAGCCGACCTTGCCACTGCCGGCATCACCGCCCCCCTGCGCCTGATGCAATCCAACGGCGGCCTCACCACCGCCAACGAAGCCGCCCGCCTGCCGATGAACATCGTCGAATCCGGCCCCGCCGCCGGCGTCGTCGGCGCCCGCGCCGTCTCGGAACGCCTGGGCCTGCCCAACATGATCAGCTTCGACATGGGCGGCACCACCGCCAAGGCCTCCCTGATCGAGGATGGCCGCTACAGCCGCTCGCCGGAATACCAGGTCGGCGGCGGCGTCATCATGGGATCCCGCCTGCTCACCGGCGCCGGCTACCTCCTGAAGGTCCCCGCCATCGACCTCGCCGAGGTCGGCGCCGGCGGCGGCTCCATCGTCTGGATCGACGCCGGCGGCTCGCTCCAGATCGGCCCGCACAGCGCCGCCTCCTCGCCGGGCCCGGTCTGCTACGACACCGGCGGCACCGAGCCCACCGTGACGGACGCCGTGCTCACCCTCGGCTACATCAACCCCAGCTACCTCGTGAACGGCCGCCTGCGCCTCAACGCCGAAAAGGCCCGCGCCGTCTTCCAGGACCGCATCGCCACCCCGCTCGGCCTCTCCCTGGAACGCGCCGCCCACGGTGCCTTTGAGATCGCCGTCGCCCGCATGATGCGCGCCATCCGCGCCGTCTCCACCGAACGCGGCCGCGACCCCCGCCGCTTCGGCCTCTTCGCCTTCGGCGGCAACGGCCCCGTCTTCGGCGCCGCCATGGCCCGCGAGCTCGGCATCAGTCGCGTGGTGATCCCGCCCTCGCCCGGCCTGTTCTCCGCCTTCGGCCTGCTCTACGCCGAAGTGGAACACCACCGCTCCCGCAGCTTCCGCGCCCCGCTCGGCACCAACGCCGCCGCCATGGAAACCACCTGGTCCGCCATGGCCGCGGAGGTACTGGCCCTCCTCGAAGCCGAAGGCTTCCCCCAAGCCCGCCGCCAAGTGGAACGCCTCGCCGCCCTTCGCTACCACGGCCAGGCCTTCGAACTCACCATCCCGGTCCCCGACGGCCCGCTCAACCTCCCCGCCCTCGGCGAAGCCTTCGGCCAGGAGCACGAGAAAACCTACGGCCACCGCGCCGGCCCCGAAGAACCGATCGACGTCATCAGCCTCGCCGTCATCGCCCGCGGCATCCCCGAACGCGCCGCGGTGCCAGACCACATCCGCGTCGCCGTGCCGGAGGAAACCACCCGCCCCGCCCCCCGCCGCGCCTATTTCGGCCCGCGCCACGGCTGGCACGAAACCCCGGTGCTGTTCCGCTCCGACCTCGCCAGCCCCGTCGCAGGGCCGGTGATCATCGAAGAATACGGCTCCACCTGCGTCGTCCCGCCTGGCTTCGCTGCGAAGCTGGATGGCTACGGGAATATCGTGTTGGAAAAGGAAGCGGTTCTTTTTTGAAAAAAAGAACCAAAAAACTTTTATCCGCTTGCACGCGTGCCAGTCACCCGGCACGCGCCCAATTCGAAAAGTCTTTTTGCTTCTTTTTCTTCAGAAAAAGAAGACGCTTCCTTATGCTTTCCTCACGTTCCAGAACACCGGCCACCCGTTCTGAATCCCGGTGATCGACTTGTTGAAGCACGTGAACCCGGTCCAGAACCCGGTCGGCACATAGGGCACGTCCTGGAACGCCTGCAGCTGCAGTTGCTCCACGATCTTCTTCTGGCTCGCCACGTCCGGCGCCGCCAGCCACTGCTCGCGCAGTTCCTCCAGCTTCGGCGCATCGGGCCAGCCGAACCACGCCGCCGGGCCGGAGCGGATGCCGATCTGCGCCGGCACGAACACGTTGTTCAGGCTGGTCAGGTTGGTGATGAAGATGCTCCAGCCGCCCTTGTCGATCGCCTCCTTGCTCGCCCGCCGCTGCACCACCGTGCCCCATTCCAGCGACAGGTAATCGAGGTTGAAGCCCATCCGCCGCAGCATGTCGCTGGCCACCAGCGACTGCGCATGCAGGGAGGGAATGGTGGACGGCCCCAGCAGCACCACCTTTTCGCCCTTGTAGCCGGCGGCGGTCAGTTCCTGCTTGACCTTGTCGAAATCGGTGCGCCCGGCAATCGCCTTCACGCCGGCATTGGTCGCCATCGGCATGCCCGGGGTGAACAGGCCGACATCGGTGGCGTAGAGCTCCGGCTCCGCGCCGGAGACCGCCTCGGCGAAATCCTTCTGGTTCACGCAGGCCATCACCAGGCGGCGGATCGCCGGGTTGTCGAAGGGCGGGTGCAGGTGGTTGAAGCGGATGCAGCCGATGCCGCCCATGCGGTTGATGATGCGCAGAACAAGGTCCTTGTCGCGCCGCAGCAGCGTGATCAGGTCCACCGACGGGCCTTCCAGCCAGTCGAACTCGTTCTTCTGCATCGCCGCCGCCGCCGTGGCCGGGTCGGGCTGGAAGGTCCACACCACGCGATCGAAATGCGCCACCTTCGGCCCGGCCAGGAAGCTGGTCTGCCCATTGGCGCGCGGCACGTAGTCGCGGAAGCGCTCATACACCACCCGGCTGCCCGCCACGCGCTCGTCGGGCTTGAAGCGGAACGGCCCGCTGCCGGTGGGGTCGGTGATCTGCACCGTCGGCTCGGTCTTGGCGATGCGCTCGGGCATCATCACGCAGGCGGGCTGGGCCAGCGCCTCGGGCAGCAGCCCGAACGGGGCCTTCAGCCGGATGCGGATGGTCTTGTCGTTCACGGCCGAGATCTCGTCCGTCCGGGCCTGCAGCACGGTGCCGTAGCTGTCGCGCGCCCACCAGCGCCGGATCGAGGTCACGCAATCGATCGCGCGCACCGGCTCCCCGTCATGGAATTTCAGCCCGTCGCGGAGGGTCAGTTCCCAGATCTTGCCGTCGGCGGAGGTGTTCACGCCGCCCACCATTTGCGGGTGCGGGCGGAAATCCTCGTCCACGCCGAACAGCTGATCGTACACCAGGTTGCCGTGGTTGCGCGTGATGTCGGCCGTGGTCCACACCGGGTCCAGCGAGATCGGGTCGGCATGCGGCATGAACCGCAGCTCGCGCGCCCCCTGGGCCTGGGTGATGCTGGGCATGGCCAGCGCACCCGCCCCCGCGGCGGCTGATGTCAGAAGGCTTCTGCGGCTCAGCGACATGAAGGAGCTCCCATTTTGTTGTTTGGGAGCTACTTGGTTTGCATACCGCCTCTGCGCAATACGCGGTGCTTAGAAATTTGTCGTCGGCCGGACCGTTTGGCGGGATCAGGAAATGTCGGCGTCCGCCCCCACGCCGGCGGCCCGGATCAGCCCGCGGCGGCTCGGCGCTTCCATGAACGCCAGCACCTCGGCCACCAGCGGGTCCTCGCCATACTGCGCGCGGGCCTGCTCGATGCGCTCGGCCATCACGCCCTCGCCGCGGAACATCAGCCGGAAGGCCGCGCGCAGCTGGGCCACCTGGGTCTTGCTGAAGCCGCGGCGCCGCAGCCCGATCATGTTGAGGCTGGCCAGCCGCGCCCGGTTGCCCAGCACGGTGCCGAACGGAATCACATCGGCTTCCACGCCGGAAACGCCGCCGATCATGGCGCCGCGCCCGATGCGCACGAACTGGTGGATCGCAGCGGCCCCGCCGATCACGGCGAAGTCGCCGATGCTCACATGGCCACCCATCACCACGTTGTTGGAAACCACCACGCCGTTGCCCAGCGTGCAGTCATGCGCCACATGGCTCGCCACCATCAGCATGCAGTCCGTGCCGACGCGGGTGATGCCCCGGCCATGCGCGGTGCCGCGGTGGATCGTCACCTGCTCGCGGATCTGGCAGCGCGCGCCCACTTCGGTGCGGGTCGGCTCGCCGCGATACTTCAGGTCCTGCGGCGCCATGCCCACGGTCACGTAGGGGTAGATCACCGCATCGGCCCCGATGCGCGTATTCCCGTCGATCACCGCGTGGGAGATCAGCCGTGCGCCGTCCTCGATCTCCACATCGGGGCCCACGGTGCAGAACGGCCCGATCTCCACGTTCATGCCCAGCTGCGCCGCGGGGTCCACCACCGCCATCGGATGGATACGCACACCGCGCATGAGGCCGACATCGCCGGCGCCAGAGGCTGCCAGGTCGGCCGCAGTGGTGTGGACAGGGAATGCATCCATCGAACGAACTTTCGCAGCCCAGGGGTATCTCGCACCTGCAACCTAGGCTCTGCGACGCGCCGCGGCTAAACAATCATTGTTGCCGCATATTTCTCCACAACGCCCGCCAAGTGCCTGTTTTGGCGAGAAAATGGCAAAACCATGGCGGAGCTGTGCACCTCAGTGCTCCGCGGTGCGCTCCATGATCATCGCGGCATAGGTGGCCTCAGCCACCGCCACGCCATCCACCTTGGCCACGGCGTGGAACTTCCACACATTGCCGCGGCTGCGTTCCTTGACGATGTGGATGCGCACCTGGTCGCCAGGGACCACCGGGCGGCGGAACTTCGCCCCCTCGATCGACATGAAATACACCACCCGCCCGGCGGATTCCTCGCCCAGCGTCTCCACCACCAGCACGGCCGCGGTCTGCGCCATGCTTTCGATGATCAGCACGCCCGGCATCACCGGGTGGCCGGGGAAGTGGCCCTGGAAGAAGTTCTCGTTGGCCGTGACGTTCTTGATCCCGGTGGCCGACTGGTTGCGAACCAGGCCCACCACCCGGTCGATCAGCAGGAACGGGTAGCGGTGCGGGATCAGCTTCATGATGCGGGCGATGTCGACGGTGCCGACGGTCTCGCCCTGCTGCTGCGCCTGTTGGTTGCTGTCGTCCATCCCGGTCTCAGCCCCGATCCCTGTCCGCCCCTGCGCCGCCATCCTGGGGCGCACCATCCTGCCCGGCACCGCGCGCGGCCTGTTCGCGCGCCACGATCCGCCGCATTGTCGCATACTCACGGAAGAACTGTCGCGCCGGCATGGCGGGCGCACCCACCACCTCGGCCTTCGCCGGCACATCCGCCATCACGCCAGACTTGGCCCCGATCCGCGCCGCGTCGCCGATTGCCAGATGCCCGGTGATCCCCGCCTGCCCGCCGAGCTGCACGAAGTCGCCCAGCACGGTGGAACCGGAGATCCCGGCCTGCCCGACGATCACGCAGCAGCGCCCGAGGCGCACGTTGTGGCCGATCTGCACCAGATTGTCGATCCGGCAGCCCGCGCCGATCACCGTGTCCTGGCTGGAGCCGCGGTCTACCGTGGTGTTGGCGCCGATCTCCACGTCATCGCCGATCAGCACCCGGCCGAGTTGCGGCACGCTGGTGAAGCCGGTGGGCCCGGTGGCGAAGCCGAACCCGTCCTGCCCGATCCGGCTGCCGGGATAGAAGCTGCAGCGCGCGCCCACCAGCGCGTGGCTCACGCTGCATCCGGCGCCCACGCGGCAATCCGGCCCCAGCACCACGCCGGCACCGATCACCGAAAGCGGCCCGATGCGGCAGCGCGGGCCGATCTCGGCACCCGCCTCCACCACCGCCAGAGGCCCGATCTCGGCGGAAGGGTCCACCACCGCGCCGGGATCAACCACGGCGGAGGGATGAATGCCCGGCCGCGCCGGCGGCATCGGGTGGAACAGCGCGGCCACCCGCGCCCAGGCCAGATAGGGCTGGGTGGTGCGGATCGCGATCGTGCCGGCCGGCACGTGGGACGCCAGGGCAGGGTGCACCAGCACCGCGCCGGCCTGGGTTGCCTTCAGCGCATCCACGTAGCGGCGGTTGTCGAGAAAGCTCACCGTCTCCGGCGTCGCGGCCTGCAGCGGCGCAATCGCGTGCAGCAGCCTGTCGCCCTCGGCGGCCGCATCGCCGCCTGCCGCCGCCACCACGGCGGCCAGCGCATGCGGCCCGGTGCGGGCGAAGAAGCGCGGGTCCCCCGGCAGTGCGGCAGCGCGGGTCATGGCCGGCCCTGGCGCCTCAGCGATTCGCCGGCGCGGCCGCGGGGGCTGCGATGGCGGGCGGCGGCGGCAGCGCGGCGGCCGGCGGCGTCGGCGGCACGGCCGGGGAAACCCCGTCGGGCGGCACGTTCACCGTGGGCAGGATCTTGTTCAGCTCCTCGGCCACCTGCTCGCTGATGTCGAACTCGTTCACGTTCAGCGCCACCTGGCTGCGATGCAGCACCAGGTTGATGCCGCGGCTTTCAGACACCTGGCGGATCACCGCCACCAGCGAGGCCTGCACCTGGTTGATCGCGAACTGCGCCGCTTCCTGGATGATCCGGTTGCGGTCGCGGAAGCTGCGCTGCGCCGCCGTGATGCGCTCCTGCAGCTCGCGCTCGCGGGCACGGATCTGGTCCGGGGTCAGCCTCGCGCGGTCGCGGGCCAGGGCCTGCTGCATGTCGCGCCACAGCAGCTGCTCCTTCTGCGCGTCCTCGTTCAGCTTCTCGCGCCGCTCGCCGATGATCTTGTCGGCATGCTGTGCGGCCAGGGAGGCGCGCATCACCTCCGGCAGGCCGATCACGCCGATTGCGGCCGCGGGCGGCGCCGTGCCCTTGGGCAGCGCCGGCAGCTCGGGCACCGGCGGCACGGGGATCTGGCCAAGCGGGGCTTCATCGAGGTCGGCCGATTGCTGCGGCTCCGCGGCACGCGGGGGCTGCTGGGCGGCGGCCGGGGGGCGGGCCGGCTGTCCAGCCGGCGGCCGTGCGCCCGGCGCCGGCGCCGCGCCACCACGGCCCTGGCCGGGGATGAAGAAATCCTGGGACTGCGCCTGGGCGGCACCTGCCAGAAGCGCCACGCCAAGCAGGCAAGCCGTCACGGTGCCGAGGAAGGAAGTGCGGAGCATGGGCTAGAACCTCGTGCCGAAGCCAAAGCGGAGCAGCTGAGCCTGATCGAACCGCTTCTTCACGATCGGCTGGGCGATGTCGATGTTCAGCAGGCCGAACGGCGTGCGCCAGGAAACGCCGAACCCGGCCGAGACGCGCGGCGCGGCATCGTCGGTGATCGGCACCAGCACCCCGTTCTGCCGCAGCGGGTTCACGCCGGACAGCGAGCCGACATCCACGAACACGCGCCCGCGCAGGCCCAGATCGGCGGAGACCGGCAGCGGGAAGCGCAGCTCGGAGCTTTGCGTCCACATCACCCGGCCACCGATGCTGTTGTTGCCGGAGAGCTGCGCATGCGGCCCGGCGCCGCCCACGGCGAAGCCGCGCAGGTTGTCGCCGCCCAGGAAGAAGCGGTCGATGATCTTCTCGCGCGCGCCTCCCTGCGACACCAGGTAGCCCACGCCGGCCGACAGCGCGATCGTCCAGTCCGGGTCGTTCACCAGGCGTTCCAGCGGGATGTAGTAGGTGCTGTCCACCTTGGTGCGGATGAACTTCGCATCGCCGCCCAGCCCGGCATAGTCGGTGCCGAGCCGGACCACGAAGCCCTCGCGCGGGTCCACGCGGCTGTCGCGGTAGTCCACCGTGATGGTCTGGCCGATCTGCGACAGCAGGGAGTTACCCGCCGAATCCTTCACGTAGATGCTGGCCAGCGGCCCCACGTCGTACACCGAGCGCTGGATCAGCGAATAGGTCCAGACCTGGCGCAGATGCTCGCTGAACTCGTAGCCCAGCCGCACGCTGATACCGGTCCGGCGCTCATTGTACTGCGCCAGGTCCTGCAGGATGTTCTGGATGTGGAAGATGTCGAACCCGGCCACCAGGTTGCGGTCCAGGAAATACGGGTCGGTCACCGACAGCGTCACCTGGCTCTGCTTGGCCGCCAGGATGCCGCTGATCCCGGCATCGATGCCGGTGCCCACCATGTTGCGCTCGCGCAGGCCCGCGGTCAGCAGCGGACCGATATCGGTGGAGAAGCCGCCGCCCAGCGTCAGCTCGCCCGTGGCCCGCTCCTCCACGTTCGCCGTCACCACCGAACGGTCCGGCGCCGAGCCGGGGGAGGCGTTCACCGCCACGTTGTTGAAGAAGTCCAGGTCCTGGATGCGCTGGCGCGACCGGCGCAGCAGGGAGGCGCTGAACGCGTCGCCCTCGGCCAGCCGGAACTCGCGCCGCACCACCTTGTCCTTGGTGCGCTGGTTGCCGACGATGTCGATCCGCTCCACGTATACCCGCGGGCCCTCGCCCACGTCGTACACGATCTCGATCGTCTTGGCGTCCTGGTCGCGGCGCACGCGCGGCTTCACGTCCACGAAGGCGTAGCCGCGGTTCTGCACCTCGGTGCTCAGCTGCTGGGTGTCGCGCTCCACCGCGTCGCCGTCGTACCAGTCCCCGGCGCCCACCCGCAGCTTGCGCCGCAGTTCGTCGCCGTCGATGTCCTTCAGCGTCGCGTTCACCGAAGTGTCGCTGATGCGGTACCGCTCGCCCTCGTTCACCTGGTAGGTCACGAAGAACGACGAACGGTCCGGCGCCAGCTCCGCACTCGCGCCCATGATCTCCACGTCGGCATAGCCCTGCCGCAGGTAGAAGCGGCGCAGCAGCTCGCGGTCGAACTGCAGCCGGTCGGGGTCATAGGTGTCGCTGCTGGACATGAAGCGGTACCACGCTTCCTCGCGCGAATTCACCACTTCCTTCAGCCGGCTCTCGCTGAACGCCTTGTTGCCCACGAAGGCGATCCGGCTGATCAGCGTGGTGTCGCCCTCGGCGATCTCGAACACCACGTCCACGCGGTTCTGGTCCAGCGGGATGATCTTGGGCTCCACCCGCGCGGCGAACCGCCCGCGGCGCGCGTACAGGTCCAGGATGCGCTGCCGGTCCGCCGCCGCCAGCGCGGGCGTGAACACCACGCGCGAGCGCAGCTGCAATTCGGGCCGCAGCTGCTCGTCGGTGACCTTCTTGTTCCCCTCCAGCGCGATGCGGTTCACGATCGGGTTCTCGGCCACCGCCACCACCAGCACGCTGCCGTCGCGGCGCAGCTGCACGTCGGCGAACAGCCCGGTGGCGTAGAGCGCCTTCAGGCTGCGGTCCACCGCCTCCGGGTCGAAGGCATCGCCGGGCTGCACCAGCATGTAGGAACGGATGGTCCCTTCCTCGATGCGCTGGTTGCCGGTCACGCGAATCGAGGCGATGGCCCCGGCCGGAACGGCTGCGGGGGAAGCGGCCGCCGGTCGGCCGCGCTGGCGCGCGGGCTGCGCCTCGGCCTGAAACGATGCAGGCACAGCCAGCAGAATTGCCGAAACAACCAGGGCACAGCGCATGACGGTCAAAGCAGGAATCCTCCCATGCGGCGCCACCCCAACCAGACGGGGCAGTCGAACCAGGGCCGGCATCCGGTATACCCTTCCGCCCGCCCCCGCGCTACCCGCAGCCCGGCGCAGCCCCGCCGGGCGTCAGCCGCGCAAGCCGGCGACCCAGCGGAACAGGCCCAGATGTCCCAGGTCGTTCCAGGTTGCGAACACGAACAGCGCCAGGATCACCGCCAGCCCCGCCCGCATCCCGTATTCCTGCGCCCGCGGCGGCAGCGGCTTCCCGCGGATCGCCTCCGCCAGGTAGAACAGCAGGTGCCCGCCATCCAGGATCGGGATCGGGAACAGGTTGATCAGCGCCAGGTTCACCGACAGCACGGCGATGAACGACACCAGGCTCGCCACCCCCAGCTGCGCCACCTGGCCCGAAAGCTGCGCGATCCGCAGCGGCCCGCCCAACTCCTCCGTGCCGCGCTGCGCCGTGATCATCTGCCACAGGCCGGCCAGCGTCTGCGCCGAGACATCCCAGGTCCGCACCACGCCGCCCACCAGGGAGGCGCCGAGCCCCACCGGCTCGAACACCGGCGGCGGCGCCGCGCTGCGCACGCCCAGGATGCCCGTGGCCCCGCGCGCCTCAACCGTCGCGGTGGCCGAGATTTCGCTGTTGCCACGCAACACCCGCATCGCCAGCGTCTGCCCCGGCGCCGTCGAGACGGCGGCCTGCAACTCGCTGAAGCGCTCGATCGGCTTGCCCTCGATCGACAGGATGCGGTCGCCCACCTTCAGCCCGGCCTTGAACGCCGCCGAATTGGCCACGACCTCGCCGATCACCGCCGGCGGATCCGTCCGCTCCGGCGCCACCGGCTTGCCCAGCGTGGCGTAGAGCCCGGCGAACAGCACGGCCGCGAGCAGGAAATTCGCCAGCGGCCCCGCCGCCACCACGAAGGCGCGTGCGGCCACCTGCTTCTCGTGGAAGGTCCGGCCTTCCTGCCACAGCGCCTGCACGTCGCTGGTCACGTCTTCCGGGCGTTCCTGCCCGTGCAGCTTCACGTAGCCGCCCAGCGGCAGCCAGGCGAGCTTCCACACCGTGCCCTGCCGGTCGGTCCAGCTGGCGATGGCCTTTCCGAACCCGATCGAGAAGGTCTCCACGTGCACGCCCACCATCCGCGCGGCCAAGTAGTGGCCCAGCTCATGGATGAACACCAGCACGCCCAGCACCACCAGGAAGGCCAGGATCGAGTCGATCGGCGGGGGCAAAAGCTCGAACACGGCAACTCCTCGAAGGCCAAAGGCCGATCCGCGGCATGTGCCGCAGCGCGGGGGCCTTGCCTACTGAATTCTTGGCAAGGCCGGAAGCGGCACGCCTACGCCGCCGGACGCGCAGCCGCGCAGCGCTCGGCCCGATCGCGCGCCGCTTCATCCAGCGCCACCACCGCCTCCAGCGTCTCCGCCGGCGGGGCGCCCATCTCCTGCATCACCTGCTCCACCACGGCCGCGATGTCCAGGAAGCCGATCCGCCGCCCCAGGAACGCCTCCACCGCCACCTCGTTGGCGGCCGACATGATCGCCGAGGCCCCCCCGCCCGCCGCCAGCGCCTCGCGCGCCAGCCGCAGCGCCGGGAAGCGCTCGGCGTCGGGGGCGGAGAATTCCAGCCGCCCCACGGCCGTGAGGTCCAGCCGCGGCGCATGGGTGGCGATCCGCCCGGGCCAGGCCAGCGTATGCGCGATCGGCACCCGCATGTCCGGCGAGCCAAGCTGCGCCAGCACGCTGCCGTCGCTGTAATGCACCAGCCCGTGCACCACGGATTGCGGATGCACCAGCACCTCGATCCGCTCGCTCGGCAGCCCGAACAGCCGCGCCGCCTCGATCACCTCCAGCGCCTTGTTCATCATCGTGGCGCTGTCGATGCTGATCTTGGCGCCCATGGACCACACGGGGTGGCGCAGCGCCACTTCCGGGGTGGCGCGCGCCATCTCCTCGCGGCTGGCGGTGCGGAACGGCCCGCCGCTGGCGGTCAGCACGATCTTCTCGATCCCGCCGCGATTGCCGTCGGCCATGCTCTGGAAGATCGCGTTGTGCTCGCTGTCCACCGGCAGCAGCGTGGCACCATGCGCGCGCACCGCCGCCAGCATCACCTCGCCGGCGCAGACCAGCGCCTCCTTGTTGGCCAGCGCCACCACGCCGCCGCGGCGGATCGCCGCCAGGGTGGACGCCAGCCCCGCCGCCCCGGTGATCGCCGCCATCGTCCAGTCGGCCCCCAGCGCGCCCGCCGCGGCCACCGCCTCCGGTCCGCACTCGGCGCGGATTCCCGTGCCGGCCAGCGCCGCGCGCAGTTCGGCATAGCCCGCGGGGTCGGCGAGCACCGCCACCTCCGCGCCCAGTTGCTTCGCCTGGGCGGCCAGCAGCGCCGCGTTGCGCCCCGCCGCCAGCGCCACCACGCGATAGCGCCCGGGCTCGGCCGCCAGCAGGTCGATCGTCTGCGTGCCGATGCTGCCGGTGCTGCCCAGTACCGAAACGGAGCGGATTGCCGTCACCGCCACAGCTCCACCCCCGGCCCCAGCGCCAATGCCACGGCCACCGCCACCGGCGCCGCGCCCAGCACCCCGTCCAGCCGGTCGAACACCCCGCCATGGCCGGGGATCAGCCGGCTTGAATCCTTCACCCCGTAATGCCGCTTGCAGGCGCTCTCCAGCAGGTCGCCGAGCATGGATGCCACGGAGAGCACGCCAGCCACCAGCAGCACATGCGAAAGCGGCCCCGGCGCGAACTGGCGCGACACCAGCAGCCCCACCAGCATCGCCGCCGCCAGCCCGCCCAGCGCGCCGGACCAGGTCTTGCCCGGCGAAATCCGCGGCGCCAGCTTCGGCCCGCCGATCACCCGCCCGGCCACATAGGCGCCGATATCGCTGCTCCACACCACCGCCAGCAGGAACAGCACATCCATCAGCCCCACCGCGCTGTCCGCCCGCAGCCAGTGCAGGGAGGCAGCGCCGGCCAGCATGTAGGCCCAGCCGCCCAGCAGCGAGAGGGCAGGGCGCCCGCCCGGCCGCAGCCGCCACATCCGCCACCATTCCCACAGCAGCGCCACGGTCGCCGCCAGCACCATCGCGTTCCACGCCCAGCCGCCGGCGAACAGGCAGTACAGCGCCAGCGGCAGCATCACCGCCGCCGACAACGCCCGCGGCCCCAGGTCGGCCCAGCGGGACCCGCCAGCCGTCGGCCGCACCGGGGGCATCGGCTCAGCCAGGGCGCGCACCGAACCGCCGCTCCCGGCGGTTGAACTCCGCCAGCGCCTCGTCGAAATGCGCCGCCGCGAAATCCGGCCACAGCACGTCCAGGAACACCAGCTCGGCATAGGCCGATTGCCACAGCAGGAAGTTCGACAGCCGCTGCTCGCCGGAGGTCCGGATGATCAGGTCCGGATCGGGAACCCCCGTGGTGGAAAGCAGCCCCGCGAATCCCTCCTCGGTCAACGCCGCCGGGTCCAGCCGCCCGGCCAGTGCGGCCTCCGCCACAGCCCGCGCCGCGGCGACGATCTCGGCCCGGCCGCCATAGGAAAGGGCCACCACCAGCGTCAGCTTGGCGTTCCCCGCCGTGCGCCGCTCCGCCGCCTCCAATTCCACCTGGATGTCGCGGTCGAACCGCGCCCGGTCGCCGATCACCCGCAGCCGCACCCCGGCCTGGTCCAGCTCCGCCACCTCGTTGCGCAGGAAATGCCGCAGCAGGCCCGTGAGGTCCGAAACCTCGCCGGCCGGCCGGCGCCAGTTCTCGCTGCTGAAGGCATAGAGCGTGAGCCAGCCCACGCCGGCCTCCATCGCGCAGCGGATCGTGCGCCGCACCGCCTCCACCCCGGCCCGGTGCCCGGCCACCTTCGGCAATGCGCGGCGGGACGCCCAACGCCCGTTGCCGTCCATGATGATGGCCACGTGCGCCGGCACCACCGCCCCGGCCGCGCGCGGCGCCGTCTCGGCGGCCTCGGCCGCGCTTCCCGAAAGCGGCGTGCGCATGACCATCGCGATGCGCCTCAGACCTGCTTGATCTCTTTGTCCTTGTCCAACAGGGAAACGTCGATGCGCTTCACATAGTCGTCGGTGAGCTTCTGCACCTCGTCCGACCAGCGCTTCTCGTCGTCCTTGCTGATCACGGCCTTCTTCTCCAGCGCCTTGATCTGCTCCATCCCGTCGCGCCGCACGCCGCGCACCGCCACCTTGGCGTTCTCGCCATACTTGGCCGCCAGCTTGGCCAGCTCCGTGCGCCGCTCGCCGGTCAGCATCGGGATCGGCACGCGCACGATCTGCCCGTCATTGGCCGGGTTCAGCCCCAGCCCGGCATCGCGGATCGCCTTCACCACGTTGTTCACCAGGCCGCGGTCCCACACCTGCACCGTCAGCATGCGCGCCTCCGGCACCGAGATCGTGCCGCACTGGGTCAGCGGGATCTCGTTGCCATAGGCCTCCACGCGCACCGGCTCCAGCAGCGCGGGGCTTGCCCGCCCGGTGCGCAGCCCGGCGAAATCGCGTCGCAGTGTTTCCAGCGCGCCGTCCATGCGTCGCGTCAGGTCCTGCTTCAGCTCGTTCAGATCGGTCGCCACGCCATCCTCCCCGGGGATGCCCCCGACAAATCAATCTGCTAACCGGCTACGCTCTATCACCGCGAGCCCAGTATGCACCAGTGGCATGCGCACCAGTGGGGCACCCCAGCCCACGGCGCGCCTCAGCGCGGCTCCACCACGGTGGTGAACTTGCCCTCGCCGCGCATCACCGCCGCGAAGGCGCCCGGCGCACGGATGTTGAAGATGATGATCGGCACCCCGTTCTCCCGCGCCAGGCTGATCGCCGCCGCGTCCATGAACTTGAGGTCCTTCGCCAGCACGTCGTGGTAGGTCAGCGTGTCGAACCGCTCCGCGCCCGATACCTTGCGCGGATCGGCGGAATACACCCCATCCACCTGCGTGCCCTTCAGCAGCGCGTTGCACCCCATCTCCACCGCGCGCAGCGCCGCCCCGGTATCGGTGGTGAAGAACGGGTTGCCCGTGCCGGCGGCGAAGATCACCACGCGGCCCTTCTCCATGTGCCGCATCGCCCGCCTGCGGATATACGGCTCGCACACGCTGGCCATCGGGATGGCGCTCTGCACCCGGGTCGCAACCCCGATCTTCTCCAGCGCCGCCTGCATCGCCAGCGCGTTCATCACGGTCGCTAGCATGCCCATGTAGTGCGCCTGGGCCGCGTCCATGCCCTGGGACGCGCCGGAGATGCCGCGGAAGATGTTCCCGCCGCCGATCACCAGGCACACCTCCGCACCCATCTCCACCACGGCGGCGATATCGGCGGCGATCGCCGCCACGGTGTCGTTGTCCAGCCCGAACTCGCGGCCGCCCATCAACGCCTCGCCCGACACCTTGAGCAGGACACGCTTGTAGGTGAGGGGATGGCTCATCGTCGGTCCTCGGTGCGTCCTGTCGGTGGCAAAGCGGCCGCAAGAAGACGCCGCCGGGCGCCCCCTGGAGCAACTCCAGACCGGAGCAATCCTGGCGGGGGGCCGACTCGGCGGCGTATTCAGTCTCGGCAAAGGCTAGGCTCGCCTGCGGCCTTGAACAAGGCCGCAGGGGCAGGGGGCGTCAGCCCACCCCGGCGGCGGCCTTCACATCGGCGGCGAAGTCGCCTGCGGCCTTCTCGATGCCCTCGCCCAGCTTGAAGCGGGCAAAGCCGACCAGCTCGGCGCCGGCCTTCTTCACCACGGCCTTCACCCGGCTCTCGCCGTCATGCACCCACACCTGCTCCAGCAGCACCACTTCCTCGTAGTACTTGCGGATGCGGCCCTCCACCATCTTCTCGATGATGTTGTCCGGCTTGCCGGAAGCGCGCGCCTGTTCGGTCAGCACCGCCTTCTCGCGCTCCAGGGCTGCCGGGTCCACGGCGCTGGTGTCCAGCGCCTCCGGGCTGGTGGCCGCCACGTGCATGCCGATCTGCCGGCCCAGCGTCTCCAGCACCGCGATCTCGCCCGGGCCCTGCACCGCCGCCAGCACGCCGATCTTGCCCAGCCCCGGCTTCACCGCGGAGTGCATGTAGGTCGCCACCGCACCCTGGCTCACCGTCAGCACGCAGGCGCGGCGGATGTTCATGTTCTCGCCGATCGTGGCCACCAGGTGCGTCAGCTCCTCGCCCACGTTGCGCCCGGTGCCGGGGAACGGCGCGGCCTTGATCGCCTCGATATCCTCGCCCACCGCCAGCGCCACGCGGGCCACTTCGGCGACGAAAGCCTGGAACGTGTCGTTGCGCGCCACGAAGTCGGTCTCGGCGTTCACCTCCACCATCGCGGCGCGGTTCGCGCCGGAGGCCACGCCCACCAGGCCCTCAGACGCCACGCGGCCAGACTTCTTGGCGGCGTTGGACAGGCCCTTCTTGCGCAGCCAGTCGATCGCGGCTTCCATGTCGGCGCCGTTCTCAACCAGGGCCTTCTTGCAATCCATCATGCCGGCGCCGGTGCGCTCGCGCAGATCCTTCACCAGGGCGGCGGTGATCTCGGCCATCTCGATATCTCCTCGGTCTTCGCGCGACCGCCACAGGCGCCATGCCGGCGCCGCGCGATCAAGCGCACTTCCATGACAGTCCGGGCCGGCGGCACCCCGCCGGCCCGAAAAGGGTCAGTCGGCGGCCGGCGCGGCCACTTCGGCTGCACCAACAGCCTCAGCGGGCATCGCCTCGATCGGCAGGTCCTCAGAGGCGCCGATGTCGCGGCCAGAGGCCATCATCTCGGCGCTGATCCCGTCCAGCACCGCGCCCGCGGCCAGGTCGCAGTACATGGTGATGGCGCGGATCGCGTCGTCGTTGCCGGGGATCGGGTAGGTCACGCCCTTGGGGTCGGAGTTGCTGTCCAGGATGGCGATCACCGGGATGCCCAGCTTGTTGGCTTCCTCAACCGCCAGCTTCTCCTTGTTGGTGTCGATGATGAACAGGATGTCCGGCAGCCCGCCCATCTCCTTGATCCCGCCCAGCGAGCGCTCAAGCTTCTCGCGGTCACGGGTCATGTCGAGCACCTCCTTCTTGGTGAGGCCCTCGATGTTGCCGCCCAGTTGCTCCTCCATCTGGCGCAGGCGCTTGATGCTGCCCGTGATGGTCTTCCAGTTGGTCAGCATGCCGCCCAGCCAGCGGTGGTTCACGTAGTACTGGCCGCAGCGCGTGGCGGAATCGGCGATGTATTCCGCCGCGGCCCGCTTGGTGCCCACGAACAGCACGCGCCCGCCAGCCGCGGTCACGTCGCGCAGCGCGCGCAGCGCACGATCCAGCATCGGCACGGTCTGCTGCAGGTCCAGGATGTGCACCTGGTTGCGGATGCCGAAGATGTAGGGCCCCATGGCGGGGTTCCAGCGGCGGGTGTGGTGGCCGAAGTGAACGCCGGCCTCAAGCAGCTGGCGCAGGGTGAATTCGGGCATCGCCATCGGCGTGCTCCTTTCCTCGTATCCGGTTGAACCTCCGCGGGGCAATGCCTTGCGGCACCGGATTCCGGCCCTTGGTGAAGGGTGGAAAGGTGCCCCGCGTGCGAATTACCGGCAGCCACGCCACCGGCGGGGCGGCATATGGCCCAACCCGGCCGCCAAGGCAAGTCCGGCCGGATTTAACGCTGCTCACCAGATTGTAACCATCCATCTCGATAATCTCATGGACCGCCTACGACCGCCGCGTTAGATGCCGCCAAGCCGATCGCAGACCGACCCAGGCATTTCATCCGCTCACCGGGACATTTCCCACCATGCGCCTCGCCCTCGCCGCCTTCCTCGCCGCATCGCTCGCGCTGCCGGCTGCCGCCCAGGCCCAACCGACCCCCTCGGCCTCGGCCATCATCTCCGGCTTCAACGCCTTCACCCAGGGCAACTTCTCCACCCTTCACGACGTGGAAGGGCCCTTCGTCGTCGGCGGCAATCTCTCCGGCAGCGGTTCGGTGTTCAGCCTCGGCGTCCCGCTCGGCGTCACGCTCTCCGGCTTCGGCTCCGTCAATGTCTATGGCAGCGCCGCCGGCGCCACCTACAACGCCAACGGCCTCAACATCCGCGTGGGGGCCGCCAGCGGCGGCAGCTTCTCGGGGGCTGCCAGCGTGACCTACAACGCCAACTTCCCCGCCACCGCCGGCGCGATGTGGGGCCAGATCACCACCCTCTCCACCGGGCTTGCCAACCTCGCCCCCACCACCGCGCCTGGCTCCTTCCCCGCCCCCGGCAGCAACAACGCCGTCATCACTGCCACCCCGGCCACCGTGAACGGCGTGGCCAACGTCGCCGTCATCGACATCTCGGCCAGCCTGCTCGGCTCCTACCCTTCGCTCTCGGTCAACCCCAACGGTGCCGGCACCGTCATCATCAACGTCACCGGCAACTACAGCGCCCAGCCCAACTGGCAGAACGGCGCCGCCTGGCGCGACAAGGTGATCTGGAACTTCGAGAACGCCACCAGCCTCAACTTCGGCGCCACCGGCATCCAGGGCACCGTCATCGCCCCCCTGGCCGCCGTCACCAACGAAAACCCGATCGAAGGCGGGCTCTTCGCCAAGAGCTACAACGGCAACGGCGAACTCCACTATCGCCCCTTCACCGGCAGCAGCACCCTGCTGAACAGCTTCACCACCACGGTGCCGGAGCCCGCCAGCCTCGCCCTGCTCGCCACCGGCGCGGCCGGCCTCGCCCTGCTGCGCCGCCGCCGCGGCCTCAAGCGGGATTGAAGCCCGGCCAAGTCTGGCCACATCCTGGCCCATGACCCAGCGTCGCGTCGTCCTGCTGCTGCTCATCCTGCCGCTCCTCGCCGCCGGTGCCTGGTGGGCCCTCGCCCGCCCCGCCCCCACCGCCCCCGCCACGCCAGCCGCCATCGCCACCCCCATGGGCGTCGGCGCCCTCGGCCGCATCGAGCCCGCCTCGCGCGTCCGCCGCCTCACCCATCCCGGCGGCATGGCCGTCACCCGCATCGAATCCCTGCTGGTGGCTGAAGGCGACCGCGTCGCCGCCGGCCAGCTCCTCGCCACCTTCGCCGACGCCGCCCAGAAAGACGCCACCCAGGCCCAGGCCGAGGCTGCCCTGGCGGAGGCCCAGGCCAACCTCACCCGCGTCGCCGCCGGCGGACGGAACAGCGAGATCACCGCCCAGCAGGCCCGCATCGCCGCCCTGCGCGCCGACGAGGAGAACGCCCGCCGCGACGCCGCCCGCCAGGAAACCCTTGTCCCCGGCGGTGCCGGCACCCGCGCCGGCGCCGAGCGCGCCCGCTTCGCCGCCGACCGCGCCAGCGCCACCCGCCGCGAGGCCGAAGCCGTGCTCGAAACCCTGGAATCCCCCCGCGCCGAAGACCTCGCCATCGCCCAGGCCCGCCGCGCCAGTGCCGAGGCCGCGCTGGCCAAGGCCCGTGCCGATGCCGCCCTGGCCCGCATCGCTGCCCCCATCGCCGGCACCATCCTGCGCATCCACGCCCGACCGGGAGACCAGCTGGGCGCCGACGGCCTGCTCGACCTCGCCGACCTCGATGCGCTCGATGTCGTCGCCGACGTCTACGAAACCGACATCCCCCGCCTGCGCCTCGGCGCCCAGGCCGAAATCATCGTACCCGGCACCGCCACCCGCTACGCCGCCACGGTGCGCGAAATCGGCTGGCAGGTCCGCCGCACCACCCAGGCGGGCACAGACCCCGTCGCCGCCACCGATGCCCGCACGGTGGAAGTCCGCCTCACCCTCTCCGAGGAGGGCCGCCGCGCCCTCATGCGCCGCGTCAACATGCAGGTCCAGGTCGCCATCCCGCCCGCCTCGCCGCAATAGAGGGGGCGCCATGATCGCCGCCCTCGCCGCCCGCCTCGCCTGGCGCCAGCTGCTCAGCAACCGCGCCCGTCTCGTCTCGGCCATCGCCGGCGTCACCTTCGCCTGCGTGCTCGTCTTCATGCAGCTCGGCTTCCGCGCCGCCCTGTTCGAAAGCGCCTCCAACCTCCCCCGCGCGCTGCAAGGGGAGCTGTTCCTGGTCAACCCGCTCACCTTGGTCATGTTCCGCCCGGAACCCATCGCCCGCGTCCGCGCCAGCCAGGTCCTCGCCGACCCCGACGTCGCCCTCGCCGTGCCGATCTACCTGGCCCAAACCAAGTTCCGGAACCCCGACACCGGCCGCCAGCGCACCATCCAGCTCATCGGCTTCGACCCGGAAGCCGGCGCCGTCAGCTTCCAGGGCCTCGAATCCCTCACCAACGCCCTCAAGCGCATCGACACCATCGCCTTCGACCGCCGCTCCCGCCCCGAATTCGGCCCCATCGCCGCGCGCCTGGAGCAATCCGGCCCGTTCGAGGTGGAGGTGGGCGGCCGCGCCATGCTCATCGTCGGCGCCGTCTCGCTCGGCACCAGCTTCGGCGCCGACGGCAACGCGGTGATGACCGAGACCAACTTCCGCCGCATCGTCAAGGAACGCCAGCCGAGCAAGACCGACCTCGTCGCCATCCGCCTCAAGCCCGGCACGGACGCCCAGGCGGTGAAGCAGCGCCTCGCCGCCATCCTGCCCCCCGATGTCACCGTCCTCACCGGCACGGAACTGATCGCCTGGGAGCGCAGCTACTGGGAGAACGGCACCCCCATCGGCTTCATCTTCAGCTTCGGCAGCCTGATGGGCCTCATCGTCGGCATGGTGATCGTCTACCAGATCCTGTTCAGCGACATCGCCACCCACCTCAAGGAATACGCCACGCTGAAGGCCATCGGCTATTCCAACCACTACCTCCGCCTGGTGGTCATGGGTGCCGCCCTGATGCTCGCCGTCTTCGGCTTCATCCCCGGCTTCCTCGGCTCCACCGCCCTCTACAGCGTCGTCGCCAAAGCCACGCTCCTCCCCCTCGGCATGGAAGCCGCCCGCGCCCTTTCCGTCTTCGGCATGATCTTCGCCATGTGCGCCATCGCCGGCCTGCTCGCCATGCGCAAGCTGGGCGAGGCCAACCCCGCCGACATGTTCTAGATGCCCCCTCCCATCACCCTCGCCGGCGTCTCCTACACCTACGAAAAAGGCGACCGCCCGGTCTTGCGAGACGTCGATCTCGCCATCGCCGAAGGCGAGATCGTCCTGCTCACCGGCCCCTCCGGCAGCGGCAAGACCACGCTGCTCACCCTGGTCGGCGCCCTGCGCGCCCTGCAATCCGGCACCTGCACCGTCCTCGGCCAGCAGCTCATGGGCGCCACCGAATCCCAGCGCGTGGCGCTGCGCCGCCGCATCGGCTTCATCTTCCAGCAGCACAACCTGCTCGGCTTCCTCACCGCGCGCCAGAACGTCGCCATGGCCCTGGAACTGGAACCCGGCACCACCGAACAGGGCCGCCTCGCCCGCGCCGGCGAGATGCTCGAAGCCGTCGGCCTCGGGGCCAAGGCCGAAAGCCTCCCCGGCCAGCTCTCCGGCGGCCAACGCCAACGCGTCGCCGTCGCCCGCGCCCTGGCCGCCCGCCCCGGACTCGTGCTGGCCGACGAACCCACCGCAGCCCTCGATCGCCAGTCAGGCCAGGATGTCGTCCGCCTGCTCACCGACCTCGCCCGCCAGCGCGGCGTGCCCATCCTGCTGGTCACCCACGACCCGCGCATCCTCGATATCGCCGACCGGATCGTGGCGATGGAGGACGGAAGGGTGATTTAAGCGTCTTCTTTTTTCTGAAGAAAAAAGAAGCAAAAAAGACTTCATTCGTTTGATGCGGAGAATTCCGTTCTTCCCGCATCAAACGAACAAAAGTTTTTTGGTTCTTTTTTTCAAAAAAGAACCTCTTCCTTGATCTCCCAAGCCGCCCGATACACCCCAATCTGCCCCAGCAGCAGCTCCACACTGTCCAGGCACTCCCCAAACCCCGCCTGCCGCAGCCGCGTGGTGGCGGCGAACAGGTCGTGCTCCAGCCCGAACACGAAATCGGCGAAATCCCACCGCGCCACCTCCGCCAGCGGCAACCTGCCCCCCATCCGCGCCCACACGTCGCCCTTGTCCGCCATCCACGCCGAGAGCTTCATCGGCCGCACGATCCCGCAGCGCACCCCGAACGCCTCGGCCAGAAGGGGCCACAGCCGCTCCCACCGGAACACATCCCCGTTCGTCACATTGAACGCCCGGTTCGCGGCCGCCGGCGCCTCCAGCATCCACAGCACCGCCCGCCCCAGCAGCCCCGCATCCGTCACCTCGGTCAACGACCGGAACGACGCCGCACTGCCCGGAAAATCCAGCGCCACCCCCAACGCCCGGCAGATCGCCGCATAGGCCCCCAGCGTGGAGGCCAAGTTCCGCGCCCGCCCCGGCGCCACATCCACGATGAACGAGGGCCGGCTCGCCGACCACGCCCACCCGCCGGCAGCCGCCCGCGCCGCCAGCAGGTCCTGCTGGTCATAGTAGAAATTCGGCGGCATGTGCCGCGGGTCGTCCTCCTGCGCCGGGGTCGGGTAGGGGCCGATATGCATCCCGTACCACTTGGTCCCCTCCACCAGGTGCACATGCCGCAGCGCCTTCCCCTCGGCCGCCGCGATCAGCCCATCCAGCATGGCCAGGTTGGCCGGCACATCCTCCACGCCCCCCTCCCCGAACGCCGCCCGCGCCGCATACACCGCATGCGTCACGCCCCCCGGCGCCGCCTCCCGCACCGCCGCCCGGCAGGCGGACGCATCGGCCAGATCAGCCGCCACATACCGCACCGATGGGGCAGGGGGCCGGGGCGTTCGGCACAGCCCCACCACCTGCCAGCCATCCGCGGCCGCCTGCGCCACCAGCCGGCTCGCCGCCGCCCCGGTGGCGCCCGCCACCAGCACTGTGCCCTTGGTCACGGCCGGCCTACTCCGCCAGCGCCGCCAGCGTGCGCATCAGCACCCGCGCCCCCGCCGCCAAATGCGCCGGCGAGGAATACTCCGCCGGGTTGTGGCTGATCCCCCGCCGCGACGGCACGAAGATCATCCCCGTCGGGCAGATCGGCACCACGAACTGCGCGTCATGGAACGCGCCGGACGGGATCGCCCGCGCCCGCAACCCCTCCTCGGCCGCCGCCGCCGCCACCGTGCCGGTCACCAGCGGATCGAACACCACCGGCATGGCATGGAAATTCTCCTCCAGCGCCACGTCGCAATCGCGCACCGCCCCCTGGATCGTCGCCAGGATCGCATCCCCCTTCGCCCGCAGCACCGCCTCATCGGGATGCCGCAGGTCGATCGTGAACCGCACCCGGTTCGCCACGGAGTTGGACGTATTCGGCGAAACCTCCACCCGCGCCACCGTGAACCGCAGCGTATCCGTCGCATCCGCCGTCAGCGCATTCAGCGCGGTGATCGCCCGCACCATGTCCTGCACCGCGTCGCGGCGCCCCCGCAGCGGCGCCGTCCCGGCATGCGCCGTCGCGCCTGTCAGCGTCACCGTGAACCACCGGCTGCCCTGGATGCCCGTCACCACCCCGATATCGAACCCCTCCGCCTCCAGGATCGGCCCCTGCTCGATATGCGCCTCCACATAGGCATGCGGAACGCTCCCCAACCCGCGCCGCGGAATATCCGCCTCCAGCGCCAGCTGCTCATCCAGCGCATCGCCATACGCCACGCCATCCCCATCCAGGATCCCCCGGAACGCCTCCGGCCTGGTATGCCCCGCCCAGCTCATGCTCCCCGTGCAGCCAGGCCGGAACCGCCCGCCCTCCTCGTTCGTCCACGCCACCAGCTCGATCGGCCGCCGCGTCCGCACCCCGGCATCATGCAGCGCGTTCAGCGCCTCCAGCCCCGCCACCACCCCCCAGATCCCATCGAACCGCCCGCCCTCCGGCTGCGTGTCCATGTGGCTCCCGGTCAGCACCGGCGTCAACGCGGGCTCCGTCCCCTCGCGCCGGAAGAACAGGTTGGCGGCCTCATCCACCGTCACCTCGCACCCGATCTCCCGCGCCCAGCCGATCATCAGCCGCCGCGCCTGCCGGTCCAGCGCCGAAAGGCAGGGCCGGTTCACGCCCACATCCTCCGTCCCCGGCACCGCGAACCCGCCAATCTCCGCCAGCGCCATCAGCCGCACCCACTGCCGCCCCTCGCTCACCGACCCGCTCATGCCCATTTCTCCAACTCGTGCCACCATGGTGCCGTCCCACGGCCAGGATGCAACCCATGCCCCAAACCGCCCTCCTGCTCATCGACCTCCAGCCCGATTTCCTCCCCGGCGGCGCCCTGGCCGTCCCGCACGGCGACGAAATCATCCCGCTGGCCAACCGCCTCGCCCGCCACTACGCCACCGTCGTCCTCACCCAGGACTGGCACCCGCCCGGCCACCGCTCCTTCGCCTCCGCCCACCCCGGCCGCGCCCCCTTCGAGACCATCCGCCTCCCCTACGGCGACCAAACCCTCTGGCCCGACCACTGCCTCCAGGCCACCCCAGGCGCCGCCCTCGCCCCGGGCCTCGATATCCCCCACGCCACCCTCATCCTGCGCAAGGGCTGCAACCCCCAGGTGGACAGCTACTCCGCCTTCACCGAAGCCGACGGCACCACCACCGGCCTCGCCGCCTGGCTCCGCGCCCGCGGCATCACGAACGTGGTCCTCGCCGGCCTCGCCACCGACTACTGCGTCGCCTGGTCCGCGCTGGACGCCCGCCGCGCCGGCTTCGAAACCGCTGTCGTCGAAGACGCCTGCCGCGCCATCGACCTGAACAACTCGCTGGCCGCCGCGTGGCAAACCATGTCGGCAGCTGGCATCGCAAAAGTTCAAAGCAAGGATGTTCTTTTTTGAAAAAAAGAACCAAAAAACTTTTGTCACTCCGCTGCGCAACTGGCACGCGCGCAAGCTAACAAAAGTCTTTTTGCTTCTTTTTCTTCAGAAAAAGAAGACTCTTGCTACCCTCGCATCAACCCCCCCATGGGCACCGCCCCCAGGCTCCCCGGAAACACCCGCTCCAGCACCGCCCCCGGCAGCCCCAGATGCGCCGCCAGCACGCCCTTGCTGATGCTGCGCAGATCCGTCGTCGGCGCCAAATCGCGCTCCTCGAACAGCTGCCCCGCCCCCAACCCCGGCCAATCCCCGCGCACGCGCCCCCCGGCCACGCCGCCGCCGAGCACGAAGGCCACCGTCCCCGTCCCATGGTCCGTCCCGCGCGTGCCGTTCACCCGCACCGTGCGCCCGAACTCCGTCATCACCAGCACCACGGTCTGCCCCCAGGCCGCCCCGAGCCCCTCGCGCAGCGCCACCAGCCCGGCATCCAGCTGCCGCAGCGGCCCCGCCAGCCGATCGGCCTGGTTGGCATGCGTATCCCACCCGCCCAGCTCCAGCGCCGCCAGCCGCGGCCCGTCGGGCGCCGCCAGCATCCGCCCCGCCGCCCCCGCCAGCGCCGGAAACCCGAACCGCTCCGGCCGCCGATCCTCGCCCAGCGCCCCCGCCGCGAACCCCCGCTCGCGCAATCCAGAAGCCACCGCCGGCCCCGTCACCGTGTCCGCCGCATGCAGCCTGGCCACCCGCGCATAGAAATCCCCCGCCGGCGGCGTGAAGCTCTGCGGCAGCCAGCTCCCCACCGGCGCTGGCCCCCGCAGCAACACCGGCGTCAGCCCCCCCACCGCCAGCGCCAGGTCGGCCCCCTTGCCGGGCACACCCCCCAGCGCCCCCGCCACCCGGTTCAACCACCCGCTCTCCAGCCGCCGCTCGGCGCCGAACTCCATCCAGTCCTGCGCCTCGAAATGGCTCCGGTTCCGCCAGGACCCGGCCACCGCATGCACCACCACCGCCTCGCCGGCGCGGAACATTGCGTGCAACCCCGAAAGCGCCGGATGCAGCCCGAAGAACCCGCCGAGCTCCAGCACCCCGCCCGCGCGCCCCGGCTCCACCCCCGCCAGCCCGCCGCGCAGCCCCGCCAGCCCCGCCTCGCCATACGGCACCACCGCCGAAAGCCCATCCAGCGCGCCGCGCAGCACCACCACCGCCAGCCGCTTCTCCGTCGGCGCCGCCGCCAGCGCCAAGGAGGCCCGCCCCAGCGAGAACGCCCCCGCCAACCCCAGCAGCGTCCCCCGCCGGGAAATCCCCCGTATCATCGCCGCTGAAACTCCGGCCCCGCGAACAGCAACGCCAGCGCCTCGCGCCGGGACCCCGCCCGCATGATCTCCCCCCGCGTCGCCTCGCCCAGCAGCGGCCCCAGCGCCTGCTCCGCCACCATCATCGGCTCCAGCCCCGCCCCGCGCCCGGCCACGCCCCAGGCCCAATCCACCCGCCGCATCATCGCCTCCGGCCCCGCCCAGTCGCGCGCCATGTCCGGCCACCCGTTCGGCAACGGCGCATTCATCACTGCCTGCCCCAACCCCGCCACCGCCTCCCGCAACCTTGGGCGGTTCCCCGCCGGCAAATCCAGCGCCCGCACCACTGCCAGCACGTAGTCGAACGGCCCGCGCAGCTTCGTCAGCGGCTCCCACGCCTGCGGCAACCCCGCCACCGCCAGCGCCGCCGCCTTCAAATCCCCATCCGTCTCCCGCAGCACCGCCTCCACCCGCGCCACCGCCGGCTCCGGCGGCACATCGGCCACGAAATGCCGCACCAGCTTCGTCGCCAGGTTGCGCAGCGTCGCCGGATGCCGCGCCAGGAACCCCAGCACCGACTCAAGCCCGTCCGGCCCCGCCGGCACCCGATGCCCCAGCACCACCTTCTCGCCGGGCTCGTGCTGCCCGCGCCGGAACACCACCCCCGGCACATCGCCGCGCAGCATCACGCCCCACCCGGTCAGCACCAGCGCCATCTGCACCACATCGCCCTGCGCATAGCCCGAAGCCGGCGTCACCGTGTGCAGCTCCAGGCACTCCCGCGCCAGGTTCTCGTTCAGCCCCACCCGCCGCGCCACCGGCGCCGCCTCCGCCGCCGCACTGCGCGGCCCCGCCGAGTCCTGGTTGTCCAGGTAGTACAGCATGGCGGGATGCCGCATCACCGCCCGCAGCATGTCCACGAACCGCCCGGTCACATGCGGCCGGATCGCCTCGCGCAGGAACGCATTGGCCACCGGCACCACCGCCCCGCGCCGCTGGCTCACCGTGAAATGGTTCGCCCAGAACCACGCCAGCCGCTCCCGGAACGGCACATCCGTCACCGCCACATAGTCCAACAGCCCCGACACATCCTCCTGGAACACGATGCGGGACTGCGAAACCCCGTCATTCCCGCGCCGAATATCCTCGCGCCACGCCGCCAGCCCCTCGGCCGTGCTGCGCGCCGGCAACGCCAGCGCCGGATCCGGCCCCTCCAGCTGCCCGGCCAGCCACGCCATCGGCTCGCCCGGCAGCGCCTCCGCCCCGCGCCGCCCCAGCCCGAACCGCCCCACCGCATGCCACGCAAGTGCATCCATACGAAACGATACCACGCCCCCCGATATGCTGCCATGCAGCACGCCGCCCCACATCACGCTTGCAAATCGCCGCCGGGGGAGTCATGTCACCCCGCAATCCAGCCGGCGGTGGGCCGACCTGATGGGACGCGCGGAGCAACCAGCCCCGCCGCGTCCGTTCACGTCGTATCAGCGCCCGCGCCCATCGTCCGTCCGAGCTGAGTCCGGCCCCGCCCGGGGCATCATGGAGGCCATCGTGTCCACTGATCTGTCCAAGATCCGCAACATCGGCATCACTGCGCACATCGACGCCGGCAAGACCACCACCACCGAGCGGATCCTGTACTACACCGGTGTCTCGCATAAGATCGGCGAGGTGCACGATGGCAACACCACCACCGACTACATGGAGCAGGAGCGTGAGCGCGGCATCACCATCACCTCCGCCGCCGTGACGTGTGAGTGGAAAGACCACCGCATCAACATCATCGACACCCCGGGCCACATCGACTTCAACATCGAGGTGAACCGCAGCCTGCGCGTGCTCGATGGCGCCGTGTTCATCATCGAGGGCGTCGCCGGCGTGCAGCCGCAGTCCGAGACCAACTGGCGCCTGGCCGACCGCTACAACGTCCCGCGCATCATCTTCATCAACAAGCTGGACCGCACCGGCGCCGATTTCTACCGCGCCTTCGACACGCTGAAGGAGAAGCTGGACATCGTCGCCCTGCCGCTCCAGCTCCCCATCGGCATCGAGGACCAGTTCATCGGCGTCGTCGACCTGGTCGAGATGAAGGCCATCATCTGGGAAGGCGGCGAGCTGGGCGCGAAGTTCCACGACGCCCCGATCCCCGACGACCTGATGGAAAAGGCCAAGGAAGCCCGCCAGCTCCTGCTCGACACCGCGCTCTCGGTGGACGACGCCGGCATGGAGGAATACTTCGACAAGGGTGACGTCGAGATCGCCACCCTCAAGCGCGCCATCAAGACCGGCACCATCACCGGCGCCTTCCGCCCCGTCCTCTGCGGCACCGCCTTCAAGAACAAGGGCGTGCAGCCCCTGCTCGACGCGGTGCTGGATTACCTCCCGGCCCCCATCGACGTCCCCGGCATCTCGATCGCCGCCGAGGAAGGCGAGGAAGACGGCGAGTTCAGCGACCGCCGCCGCATCAAGGCCGACCCCAACGCTCCGTTTGCGGGCCTCGCCTTCAAGATCATCAACGACAAGTACGGCGCCCTCACCTTCGTGCGCGTCTACGCCGGCACGCTGCGCACCGGCGACACGGTGATGAACACCACCAAGGAAGAAAAGCAGCGCGTCGGCCGCATGTTCCAGATGCACGCCGACAAGCGCGCGGAAATCAAGGAAGTCTCGGCCGGTGACATCGCGGCCTTCGTCGGCCTCAAGGACACCACCACCGGCGACACCCTGGCCTCCATGGACGACCCCGTGGTGCTCGAGCGCATGGCCTTCCCGGTCCCCGTGATCGACATCTCCGTCGAGCCCGCCACCAAGGACTCGGTCGAGAAGATGACCCTCGGCCTGCAGAAGCTGGCCTCCGAAGACCCCAGCCTGCGCCTCAAGACCGACCAGGAATCCGGCCAGACCATCCTGTCCGGCATGGGCGAGCTGCACCTGGAGATCATCATCGACCGTCTGCGCCGCGAATTCGGCGTCCAGGCCAACGTCGGCGCCCCCCAGGTCGCCTACCGCGAAACCATCTCCAAGGCGCACACCGAAACCTACACCCACAAGAAGCAGTCGGGCGGCTCCGGCCAGTACGCCGAAGTCAAGATCATCTTCGAGCCGACCGAGCGCAACACCGGCGTCGTCTTCGAGAACAAGGTCGTCGGCGGCGCGATCCCGAAGGAATACATCCCGGCCGTCGAAAAGGGCATCAAGGTCCAGGCCGACACCGGCGTGCTCGCCGGCTTCCAGACGGTGGACTTCAAGTACATCCTGGTGGACGGCAAGTACCACGACGTCGACTCGTCGGCCCTCGCCTTCGAAATCGCCGCCAAGGCCTGCTTCCGCGAAGGCATGAAGAAGGCCAGCCCGATCATCCTGGAACCGATCATGGACGTCGAGGTCACCACCCCGAACGACCACGTCGGCGACGTCGTGGGCGACCTCAACCGCCGCCGCGGCCAGATCCAGAACCAGGAATCCGCCGGCTCCACCGTCATGGTCCGCGCCCACGTGCCGCTGAAGGAAATGTTCGGCTACATCTCCGACCTCCGCAGCATGACCAAGGGCCGCGCCAGCTTCACCATGCAGTTCCACCACTACGACCCCGTCCCGCGCAACGTGGCCGACGAAATCGTCAAGAAGAGCGCCTAAAGGGAAGCAAGGCGAGGGCTCTGCCCTCGACCCGCCGGGGCCCGGGGCCCCGGACCCCCATTCGAAAGAACGGCGCGAGGGTCACCCCTAGCGCCGTTTTCGTTTCGACCCCCTTCCGCCACCCCGCCGTCGAATTCTCCTTTCCTCCGCGCGCCACGCCACTATATCTACATCGTAGATACATCGGAGGCCGCCCATGCCGACCGTCCAGCTCTGGGGCAACTCCCTGGCCCTGCGCCTGCCCAAGCCCGTGGCCGAGCGCCTCGGCCTGCACCAAGGCGTCGAGGTCGATCTCCAGGTGGAAGGCGACCGTCTCGTCATCGCCCGCCGTCACGCCGCCCGCACGCCACTGGCCGACCTGCTCGCGCAATGCCGGCCCGAGAACCGGCCCGAAACCATCGATTTCGGCCCGCCCATCGGTCGCGAATCGCTCTGACCGTGGCGCCCTACGTCCCCGAGCGCGGCGACTTCGCCAGGATCGTGCTCGATCCGCGCACCGGCCGCGAGCAATCCGGCGAGCGCCCGTTCCTGGTGCTCAGTCCGCGCGCCTTCAACGAAGCGACCGGTTACGCCTTCGTCGCGCCGATCACCCGAACCATCCGCCGGTGGCCGTTCGAAGTCGCCCTGCCCGAAGGCGCGCGCGTCGAAGGCGCCATTCTCGTCGACCAAACCAAGAGCATCGATTTCGTGGCCCGCCATGCCCGGTTCATCGGTCACGCGCCGGACCACGTCCTGGAGGCAGTGCTCGCGCGCCTCTCCGACATCCTCCTGCCGATGCCCGGAACACCATGAACGAACCGTACCACTCCCCCAGGCTCACCCTGTTCTTCGCCCCCGGCGCCTCCTCCATGGCCCCCCACATCGCGCTGCACGAGATCGGCGTCCCCTTCATCCCCCGCCCGCTCTCTTTCACCCGCACCGAAACCCGCAGCCCCGAATTCCTCGCCATCAACCCCGAAGGCAAGGTCCCCACCCTGCTGATCGACGGCCGCGCCCTCACCGAGGTCGCCGCCATCCTGTTCTACCTCGCCCGCTGCCATCCGCAGGCCAATCTCCTCCCGGCCTCCCCCGAAGCCGAAGCCCACGCCCTCTCCTGGATGAGTTTCCTCGCCAGCACCGTCCACCCCGCCCGCCGCCAGGGCCCGGAACACGCCGACCGCATCTGGGCCATTGCCGAACAGCGCCTCGCCCGCGCGTCAGGGCCTTGGGCCCTCGGCGCCTACTCCATCGCCGATATCCACCTGTTCCGCCTCTACTGGCGCTTCGCCGCCGCGCGCGGCCCCGCGCCCGCCCGCTTCCCGGCGCTCCAGGCCCATCACGACCGCATGCTCGCCCGCCCGGCGGTGCAGCGCACCATCGCGATCGAAGCCGAAATCGGATACCAATTGCCTGCGTGACCCCCCGGAAACGGAATGGGCCACCGCTGCGGGGGCAGCGGTGGCCCTACTCCGGACCGTCCAGGGAGGCGGGGGGTTAGGACGGCCCTCAGCAACGGGATCTCACGGCATCGGAGGAATGCGGAGATCGACCGTTCCTCTGGCATCGCACACAACTCCCCCCAGGTCAATTGCAATCGCCCCCCTTTGCCAATTCTTCCCGGCCGCAAGCGAAAAAAGTCTTTTTGCTTCTTTTTCTTCAGAAAAAGAAGAATCCTTCCTGCCTTCTTCCTCTCAGGAGCCCAAGCATGCCCACCCTCCACCCCGGCCAGGAGCGAGTCGCCTTCCTGATCTACCCAGGCTTCACCGCGCTCGACATGGTCGGCCCGCACCACATGCTCAACGCCCTGCGCGGCGAGCCCGTCCGCCTGGTCGCCGCCACCACAGAGCCGGTAACCAGCGATTCCGGCATGACCTTCGTGCCCCATTGTGATTTCCAATCCTGCCCAAGGGATCTGGACGTGCTCTGCGTCCCCGGCGGCACCCAGGGCACCTTGGCCGCCATGCGCCACGCCCCCACGCTGGAATTCCTGCGCGACCGCGGCGCCCGCGCCGGAATTGTCTCCTCGGTCTGCACCGGCTCGCTCATCCTCGGCGCCGCCGGCCTGCTGGTCGGCTACCGCGCCACCTCCCACTGGCTCACCGTGGACCAGCTGGCCCGCTTCGGCGCCATCCCCAGCGCGGGCCGGGTGGTGCGGGACCGCAACCGCGTCACCGGCGGCGGCGTCACCGCCGGCATCGATTTCGGCCTTACCCTGCTGTCGGAGCTGCGCGACCCCGGCTATGCCCAGGCCACCCAGCTGGTCGCGGAATATGCCCCCGCACCGCCCTTCAACACCGGCACGCCAGAGACCGCGCCGCCGGAGCTGGTCGCCCGCATGCGCGCCATGTTCGCGCCCTTCCTGGCGGAGCTGGACGCCATCGCCCCACCCGCGGCCTGACCGAAAAATTTCCGCGCCGCCCCTTGCAACGGGGCTAACAGTTAGTTATTTATCCCCCCATGTCCCCGTTGCATGAAAGGCTGAGCTGGCTGCTGGCCACCCTGGGCGCTGCCCTGGGGGCTTTCGCGCGCCGTCTCGCCTCCCCGCCCCAGCCTGCCTTCATCGGACACCACACCTACGTCCCGATCACGGAGCCGGAGCGCCTGCCGCCCCTTTCCCCCGCCCAGTGGCAGCTCTTCTGGAACCGCACCGGCCGCGCCGTGCGCCGCTTCGCCGTGCTCTACCAGGCCTGGATCGCCGGCACCCTCAAGCCGCCCCGCCCGAAATCCGCCACCCCCCTGTCGCCCCGCCGGAACCCCGTCCGGCCCCCCTGCGCCTGCCGCGCGCCTTCGCCTGGCTCAACCACCGCGTGCCCGAAGTGGTCCCCGCCGCCGGCATGCTGGATCTCCTGGTGCAGGAGCCGGAGC
>JBIKOJ010000369.1:0-2723 GCA_044358135.1 Acetobacteraceae bacterium
CGTCTTGCTCGTCATCGCTCCACACTCTCAGGAGTTGGAGCCTCCGAC
The DNA here is from genome assembly GCA_044358135.1 of Acetobacteraceae bacterium. Taxonomy (GTDB): domain Bacteria; phylum Pseudomonadota; class Alphaproteobacteria; order Acetobacterales; family Acetobacteraceae; genus CAMDGX01. The sequence continues at coordinate 49 of JBIKOJ010000369.1, forward strand.
AAACCCGGGGCGGTTCAGTCTGGTTGCTGCCGGGTCCCGGTCTCGACCGGTTTTGCCATCACGTCGCTTCGCCCCTACGCCCCGTCGGCCGCGGCTTCTCCGACGGGAAAGCTCTGGTTCTCCCCCTCAGGCAGCCGCTGCGGCAACAGCGTCCATCGTCGGGGCCCGATAAGACTCGCTGCGGCGCAACATGGCCCAGATGATCCGGGCGGACTTGTTCGCCACCGCTATGGCGGCGACCTTCGCTGGCCGGCGCTCGATGAGCTGCGCCAGCCAGCTCCCGGCTTTCTGTGCCCGCTTGCTACGGATCACCGCAATCGCACCGATGTACAGCAGACGGCGAATGTAGGCGTTGCCGGCCTTGGAGATGCCGCCCTGCCTTGCCTTGCCGCCGCTGCTGTTCTGCTTCGGCGTCAGGCCCAAGGCCGCCGAGAGGTGTCGGGCGGACGTGAAGTTGGAGGCGTCACCGATCGTGGCGACCACCACCGAGGCCGTGATCGGCCCGACACCGGGGATCTTGGCCAGCCGCTGGCTGGCTTCATTGCCCTTGTGCCACTCCATGATCAGCGCCTCGAGTTCCTCGATCTGCGCCTCCACCGCCTCGATCTGGGCGACGAGGCAGCGCAGCGAGGCAAAGGCCAGGGGCGGTATCCTGGCGTTATCCACGCCGACCAGCTTCGCTAGCAGATCGGCGACCCGGTGGATACCCTTGGCGGTGACGATGCCGAGCTCGGCGAGGTGGCCCCGGAGCGCGTTCACCAGTGCCGTACGCTGCCCGACCAGCAACTCACGGGAGCGGTGCATCATCAGCGCCGCCTGCTGCTCTGAAGTCTTGATCGGCACGAAGTGCATGTTGGGCCGCGTGACCGCCTCGCAGATCGCCTCAGCATCCGCGGCGTCGGTCTTGCCGCGCTTGACGTAGGCCTTCACGTAAGTGGGCGGTAGCAGCTTCACCTCATGCCCGAGCGCGGCGATCTCGCGTGCCCAGAAATGGCCGGTGCCACATGCCTCGATGCCGATCAACACCCTCGGATGCGCCTCGAAGAAGCGGAGCACCTCGCCACGGCTGAGCTTGCGGCGCAGCACAACCTGGCCGGCAGCGTCGACTGCATGCACCTGGGAGAAGTTCTTTGCGATGTCCAGGCCGATGGAGACAGGGATGGCCTTCGCGGTAGTCTTCATGGCGGATGGCTCCTTTCGCTCGATGCCTCTACGGCTCCGAGCTTGGCACACAGATGCCGCGTGGGGGCCGTCCACCCCATCACCTCTTGCCGAGCAGCTGCTGGTGCGCGAGAACGAGTGCGTCTACCGGCCGCTCGGCTACGTCCACCGGATGGACAATTCGGGCAAGTTCCTGCCTATGCTGATCGTGGTCGAGGTGACATCCTACCTCGGCGAGAACGACATAGTTCGCCCCTAGGATACCTACGGGCGCGCATGACTCCCGGCAACCTCACGCGGCATGACGGCCGCTCTATGTTATGAGAGAGGCAATCCAAATGAAGACGGCATTGGTGTGTGGAGCAGGTGGCTTCATCGGCGGGCACCTCGTCACTCGCCTGAAGGCAGAGGGGTTCTGGGTCCGTGGCGCCGACCTGAAGTTCCCGGAATTCCGGGAGACCGACGCCGATGACTTCGTCATTGGTGATCTGCGGGACGCCGGTTTCTGCCGCTCGGTGGTCGATCGCCGTTTCGATGAGGTGTACCAGCTGGCGGCCGACATGGGCGGCGCCGGCTATATCTTCACCGGCGAGCACGATGCCGACGTGATGCACAACTCAGCCACCATCAATCTCAACATGGTCGATGCCTGCCACAAGCGGCTGGCCCAGCGGGTGTTCTATTCGTCCTCCGCCTGCATTTATCCGGCCTACAACCAGGAAGAACCGCTGAACCCAAAATGCTCCGAGGACAGCGCCTACCCCGCCGCCCCCGACAGCGAATATGGCTGGGAGAAGTTGTTCAGCGAGCGGATGTATCTGTCCTTCCGCCGGAACTATGGCCTGCAGACCTTCATCGCGCGCTACCACAACATCTTCGGGCCGCAAGGCACCTGGACCGGCGGCAAGGAAAAGGCTCCGGCCGCGATCTGCCGCAAAGTCGCCATGGCAGAGAGCGGCGACGCGATCGAGATCTGGGGCGACGGTGAGCAGACCAGGTCCTTCCTGTTCGTCGACGGGTGCGTTGAGGCCACGACGCGCCTGATACGCTCGGAATTCTATGGGCCGGTGAACATTGGCTCGGAGGAAATGGTCACGATCAACCAACTGGTTGATGTGGTGGCTGATATCGCGGGCAAGCGCATCCTGAAGAATCACATCCCCGGCCCGACCGGTGTGCGGGGGCGCAATTCGGACAACCGGCTGATCCGCGAACGCCTGCACTGGGAACCCACGGCGCGACTGCGCGACGGGCTGGAGAAGACATACGCGTGGATCGAAGCGCAGGTGCGGCGGAATAAGTAGTTCCGATCCCTGAGCCGCTGCAGGCAGACGCGCTACTATGCGGGCGGGTCGGCTTGGGCGTTGGTTCTTGCCACGTCGCGCCGCAGCTGACATTCGGTACAAGGCCGCCTCCCGATGGTAGGCAGCCTTGCGGACCAAGTAATTCAGCTTGAACCGCCCCGTGTTTGCCGGAGGCTGTTTGGTTTGAGTCAGAGCCCGTTTGAAAACTCT
>JBIKOJ010000370.1:0-2718 GCA_044358135.1 Acetobacteraceae bacterium
AAAAAGACTTTATTTATTTGGGCGGGGGTCACGATGTAGCGCATTGAGGTGGCGCGACGGATTACATCACTTCACCCGCAATGACAATAATCGTAGTAATAAAAGTTTTTTGGTTCTTTTTTTCAAAAAAGAACCGCTTCCTTCGCTGAGCGGCGCCTGGTGCTGGGCAGGGCGCGGCGGACGGCGGCCAGCTCATCTTTGGGGCTCCGGAACGGCCTTGGCTGCGCTACAGGTGGGGCACGATGCGGCCGTTGCCAGGGTGGCCGGCGGTACGGGGCCACGAGGTGCTACGGGAGCATGGCGTGAAGCAGCGATGGGCATTGGCGGCCGCCGGCGCCACCGGCGTGCAGGTGGGGGCGGCGATGGTCGCCAGCCGCACCGTGGTGCATGAGGCCGGGCCGGCGACGCTCACGCTGGTGCGCTATGTCGTGGCCCTGCTGGTGCTCGCCCCGCTCCTGGCCCGCATGCCGCGCCCGCGCTTCGGCTGGCGCGATGGTGCCGCGGTGGCCGGGTTGGGCATTCTGCAATTCGGCCTGCTGATCGCGTTGCTGAACATCGGCCTGCTGTTCCTGCCGGCGGTGCGCGCCTCGGTGCTGTTCAACACCTTTCCGCTGCTGACCATGCTGATCGCGGCCGGGCTGGGGCGCGAGGCGCTCACGCCGGCGAAATCCCTGGGCGTGGCGCTGGCCATCCTGGGCGTGGCGGCCACCTTCGGCGTTTCGGCGCGCGAATGGCCCGGCGTGCTGGCGGTGCTGGCGGCGGCCGGCAGCGGCGCCTTCGCCGCCGTGCTGACCCGCCCCTATGTGGCGCGGCACGGCACGCTGGCCGTGGGCGGGCTGGCCATGGCCGCCACCGTGGCGGTGATGCTGCCGCCGGCGCTGGCCGAGGGCATGATGGCCACCCTGCCCCGCCTGGATGCCGCCGCCTGGGGCGCACTGCTGTTCATCGGCACCTCCAGCGGCATCGGCTACATGCTGTGGCTGACGGCCCTGCGCCATGCCTCGCCGACCCACGCCACGCTGTTCCTGTCGCTGAGCCCGCCCACCGCCGTTGCCCTTGGCGTGGCGCTGCTGGGCGAGCCCTTCACGCTGTGGCTCGCCCTTGGCCTGGGCCTGGTGGTTGCGGGCCTCGCCGTCGCCCTTTTGGGCGGCCAGCGCGCAACCCGGGCGTAACGCCTGGCCGGTTCGCGAGTCCGCCCGCTACCCACAACGCAGGAGCCCCTGGATGAGCAGCCTTACGGACCAACTCGCGGCGATGCGCCTCGCCGCCTTCGGGGACGGGACCAAGCCCGGCCGCATCCCCCCGGAGGCCGCCGCGGTGATGCACCGCGTGACGGCCGACCAGCGGGCGAGCGGCTACCGCGCCGCCATGCCCGCGCTTGGCAGCAAGCTGCCCGGCTTCGCGTTGCCCGACACTACCGGCGCCGTGGTGACCTCGACGGCGCTGCTGGCGCAGGGCCCCCTGGTGGTGAGCTTCTTCCGCGGCGCGTGGTGACCGTACTGCAGATCAGAGCTGTATGCTTTGAATGCGGTGCTGCCCACGATCCGTGCCCTCGGCGCCGAGCTGGTGGTGATCTGCCCCCAGCTGCCTGAATACCTGGCCGACCTGAAGGCCAAGCAGACGCTGGATTTCCCGCTGCTGCATGATGCCGGCAACGCCTATGCCGCCCGGCTTGGCATCGCCATGACGGTGCCGGACGACCTGGCGGCGATCTATGCCAGGTTCGGCATCGACCTGCCGAAGGTGAACGGCGACGGGACCTGGAGGCTGCCGGTGCCGTCGCGCTGGATCGTCGATCGGGCCGGGCTGGTGCGGGATGTGTTCGACGACCCCGACTACACGGTTCGGCCGGAGCCGGATGTGACGGTGGAGCGGCTGCGCGGGATCGTCTAACCCGCTTGTGTGCCCCTTGGTTTGCGCGGAACATGGCCGCAAAACCAAGGGGAAACACACCATGTCCGACAAGCCCGTGCTGCTGATCGACACGCCGGCCCCCGGCATTCGCCGCCTGACGATGAACCGGGCGGAAAAGCGCAACGCGCTCAACAACCCGCTGCGTGGCGCCATCCTGGAGGCGCTGATCGAGGCGGACCGGGATCCGGAGGTGAAGGTCTCCATCCTGCGCGGGGACGGGCCCAGCTTCTCCGCCGGCTATGATCTTTCGGCCAACAATGCCGTGGACCAGCCCTACTACACCGCCGCCGGGGCCGGGCAGTGGGCGCGGCATGTGGTGGAGGGCTGGATGAAGATCTGGGATCTCGCAAAGCCGGTGATCGCCCAGGTGCATGGGCATTGCCTGGCGGGGGGGAGCGAGTTGGCCAGTTGCTGCGACCTCGTCTACGTCGCCGAGGATGCGAATATCGGCTACCCCGCGGTGCGGCTGATGTCCCCGCCGGACAACCAGTTCCATCCCTGGCTGATGGGCATGCGCAGCGCCATGGAGATGATGCTGACCGGCGACGGCATCTCCGGCATCGAGGCGGCGCAGAAGGGGTTTGCCAACCGCGCCTTTCCGGCTGCCGTGCTGGAGGAGGAGGTGATGAAGATCGCCGAGCGGGTGGCGCTGATCCCGACGGAGCTGAACCAGATCAACAAGCGCAGCGTGCACCGGGCGATGGAGGCGATGGGGCTGCGGGCGGCGATCCGGGCGGGGACGGAGCTGCAGGCGCTGGCGTTCACCACCAAGGCGAGCCTGGAGTACCGGGCCAACTTCAAGCG
>JBIKOJ010000232.1:0-7371 GCA_044358135.1 Acetobacteraceae bacterium
CTCGGCCCGCTGGCAGACCGCTTCGGCAAGCTGCGGGTGATGACGGCGGCGCTCTTCCTGCTCACCCTGGCCAACCTCGCCTGCGCGCTATCCGCCGGTGTGGAGGGCCTCACCCTCGCCCGCCTCGCCGCCGGCGGCGCCAGTGCCGCCGTGGTGCCGCTCGGCATGGCCTACGTGGCCGATGCGGTCGATTACCAGCAGCGCCAGGTCACCCTCAGCCGCTACCTCAACGGCACCGTCATGGCGCAGATGATGGCCGGCCCGCTGGGCGGCATTTTCGGCGAGTTCCTCGGCTGGCGCGGCGTGTTCCTCGTGCTCGCCGCCGGCACCGCCGCCATTGCCGCCGTGCTCGCCCGCCGCCTGCCCACCCTGGCCGACCGCCGCGGCAGCGCCACCTTCGCCGCCGCCAACTACCTCGCCATGGCCCGTTCCCCGGTGGCCCGCGTGGTGCTGCTCGCCGCCGTGATCGACGGCGCGGTGCTGATGGGCAGCTTCCCCTTCCTCGCCCCCTACATGCACGAGGCGTTCGGCCTGTCCTACGCCGAGGTCGGCCTGGTGCTGGCCTGCTTCGGCCTCGGCGCCATGGCCTATGTCCGCGCCGCCCGCTGGGTCATCCCCCGCCTGGGCGAGGCCCGCATGGTCGCCCTCGGCGGCGCGATGATGGCCGCCGCCGTCGCCGCCACCGTCCTGCTGCCGCCCCGCCCCGCCTTGGTCGCCGGCCTCGTCGCCGCCCAGCTCGCCGTCGGCATGGGCTTCTACCTGCTGCACGGCGTGCTGCAGGCCCGCGCCACCGAAATGCTGCCCCATGCCCGCGCCACCGCCGTGGCCAGCTTCGCCCTCATGCTGTTCCTCGGCCAAAGCATCGGCGCGCTCGCCATGGGTGGCCTGATCGCCCGGCTGGGCTACCAGGGCGCCTTCCTGTGCGACGCCGTGGCCATCCTACTGCTGGCCGCCTGGCTCGCCCCGGTGCTCCGCCGGAACCGCTGATCCCCGCCGGGGCTTATCCGGGCAAAGGAGCCCGCCATGCCCATCCCCACCGAAATCCCCCCGCCGCAAGACCCCCCCACCCCCCCGGCCCCGCCGGAAACCCCCCGCCCCGGCGGCCCCGCCGGCCCCTCCGAAGACCCCACCCCCGGCCGCGGCCCGGAAATGCCGCCGCCCGTCCTCCCGGGCCCGGAAATCCCCACGCAGTCGCCACCGGAACTCCCCGGCGGAATGCCCGTCCTCAGCTGACCCTCCCGCCCCGGCGCCCGGCAAACCCCCTGCCGGGCGCCGCGCTGCCCTGATCCCCACCCCCCCACCTTGCGCAACAACCCCCGCCGGGGCTACGTCCGGGCCATCGACTGGCAGCCGGAGAGGGCCGCGGAATGCGCGTGAAGGATGTAAAGAAGGTCGTGTTGGCCTATTCCGGGGGGCTGGACACCAGCGTCATCCTCCGATGGCTGCAGACGGTGTACAAGTGCGAGGTAATCACCTTCACCGCCGATCTCGGCCAGGGCGAGGAGCTTGAACCCGCCCGCAAGAAGGCCGAGATGCTGGGGATCAAGCACATCTACATCGAAGACCTGCGCGAAACCTTCGTGCGCGACTTCGTCTTCCCGATGTTCCGCGCCAACGCGCTGTACGAGGGCCAGTACCTGCTGGGCACCTCCATCGCCCGCCCGCTCATCGCCCAGCGCCAGATCGAGATCGCCGAGGAACTCGGCGCCGATGCCGTCGCCCACGGCGCCACCGGCAAGGGCAACGACCAGGTGCGCTTCGAGCTGAGCTACTACTCGCTCAAGCCCGACATCAAGATCATCGCCCCCTGGCGCGAATGGGAGCTCACCAGCCGCACCCGCCTCATCGAATTCGCCGAGGCCAACCAGATCCCCATCGCCAAGGACAAGCGCGGCGACGCCCCGTTCAGCGTCGACGCCAACCTCCTGCACTCCTCCTCGGAAGGCAAAATCCTCGAAGACCCCGCCGTCGAGGCGGACGAGATGGTCTACCAGCGCACCATCCGTCCCGAGGATGCGCCAGACCGCGCCACCGTCATCTCGATCGATTTCGTCAACGGCGACCCCACCGCCATCGACGGCATCAAGATGTCCCCGGCCACCCTGCTCACCCGCCTCAACGAGCTGGGCAAGGCCAACGGCATCGGCCGCCTCGATCTCGTCGAAAACCGCTTCGTCGGCATGAAGTCGCGCGGCGTCTACGAAACCCCCGGCGGCACCATCCTGCTCGCCGCCCACCGCAGCATCGAAAGCATCACGCTGGACCGCGAGGCCGCCCACCTCAAGGACAGCATCATGCCGCGCTACGCGGAGCTGCTCTACAACGGCTTCTGGTTCGCCCCGGAACGCCGCATGCTCCAGGCGCTGATCGACGAAAGCCAGAAAAGCGTCACTGGCACCGTCCGCATGAAGCTGTACAAAGGCAACGTCACCTGCATCGGCCGCGAGAGCCCCAACAGCCTCTACTCGATGAACGTGGTGACATTCGAGGAAGACCAGGGCGCCTACGACCAGTTCGATGCCCAGGGCTTCATCAAGTTGAACGCGCTGCGCCTTCGCCTCGGTGCGATGGCCGGCCGCAAAGGGGGAAACCTGTAATGCCCATCTCGATGTACTCGGCCGCCGTGCCGATGATGAAAACCCTGCTCACCGCCCTGTCCGCCAACCTGGACAAGGCCGCCGCCTTCGCCGAAGCCAAGAAGGTCGACCCCGCCGTGCTGCTCGGCTCGCGCCTGGCGCCCGACATGTTCGCGCTCACCCGCCAGGTGCAGATCGCCTGCGACATGGCCCGCGGCGGCGCCCTGCGCCTGGCCGGCCGCGAAGTGCCCAGCATGCCGGATACCGAAGCCTCGATCGCCGACCTGAAGGCCCGCATCGCCACCACCCTGTCGGTGATCGAAGGCATCCCGGCCAGCGAAATCGACGGCAGCGAGGAACGCGAAGTGGTGCTGAAGATGCGCGCAGGCGAAATGTCCTTCACCGGCCAGCGCTACCTGATCGGCTTCGTCATCCCCAACCTCACCTTCCATTGCGCCACCGCCTACAACATCCTGCGCCATAACGGCGTGGAAGTCGGCAAGCGGGATTTCCTTGGGAGCTTCTAAGCAAGCGGTTCTTTTTTGAAAAAAAGAACCAAAAAACTTTTCTGACTTGGCGCCTCGACCTTCCGGTCGAGGCGCCATGAATACCACCCGCCGTCATTGCGAGCGAAGCGAAGCAATCCAGTCCTCCCCGCGCGCACAGCGTCGGTCGTCTAGCCCGGTGCCAAGTCTAAAAGTCTTTTTGCTTCTTTTTCTTCAGAAAAAGAAGATTCTTCCTTAAGGGAGCCCAACAAGATGCGCGTCGCCGTCATAGGCCTGGGCACCATGGGCATGGGCGCCGCCCTGAACCTCGTAAAGGCCGGCCACGACGTCCACGGCTGCGACCTGCGCGAGTCCGCCCGCGCCGAACTCCGCGCCGCCGGCGGCCAGGCCACGGCCCGCGCCTGCGACCTGCCGGACGGGATCGAGGCCGCCATCGTCTTCGTCGTCAACGCCACCCAGGCCGAAACGGTGCTCTTCGGCCAGGAAGGCTGCCTCCCCCGCCTCGCCGAGGATGGTGTCGTCCTCTGCTGCACCACCGTATCCCCCGAAGCCGTCCGCGCCCTGGCCGAGCGCGTCGAATCCACCGGCCGCCTGCTGCTCGATTCCCCCGTCTCCGGCGGCGGCGGCGCCGCCCGCGGCGGCACCATGACAGTGATGGCCTCCGGCCCCGAAGCCGCCTTCACCCGCGCCCAGCCGGTGCTGGATGCCATCGCCGGCAAGCTCTGGCGCCTCGGCGAGGCGATCGGCGCCGGCAGCACGGTGAAGATGGTCAACCAGCTCCTCGCCGGCGTCCACATCGCCACCGCCGCCGAAGCCATGGCGCTCGGCATCCGCGCCGGCGCGGACCCGCAAACCCTGTTCGACGTGATCTCAACCTCCGCCGGCAGCTCCTGGATGTTCCAGAACCGCGTCCCCCACATCCTCGCCGGGGACGACACGCCGCTCTCCGCGGTGAACATCTTCGTCAAGGACCTCGGCATCGTCCTCGACCAGGCCCGCGCCCTCACCTTCCCCCTCCCCCTGGCCAGCGCCGCCCACCAACTCTTCCTCGCCGCCGCCGCCCAAGGCCACGGCATGAAGGACGACGCCTTCGTCATCCGCGTCTGGGAAGCCCTGGCCGGCATCACGCTGCCGCCGAAGAAATCCTGAAGGGGGCCGAACCGGGCCAAGGCTGGACCCCCTCGTCGGCGCCGACCTCTTCAAGCGCACCGGCCTCACCGGCGCCGGCACCCTCGCCTGAACCAAAGCAGCCGCCACCCCTATCCCCGACGCGCCGCGCCCGTCATGATGCCCCAAATTCGCCTTAATCCGGGGGACCACCAATGGCCGACGGCACCGACACCCGCACCGCGCGCATCACCGGCGAAGACGCCCTGGCCATGCACGCCGCCCATCCCCCGGGCAAGCTCGCCACCCGCCTCACCAAGCCGCTCACCACCGCCCGCGACCTCAGCCTCGCCTACTCCCCCGGCGTCGCCGAACCCTGCCTGCACATCGCCCGCGACCCCAGCCTCGCCTACGACTACACCTCCAAAGGCAACATGGTCGCCGTCATCTCCAACGGCACCGCCGTCCTCGGCCTCGGCAACCTCGGGGCGCTGGCCGGCAAGCCCGTCATGGAAGGCAAGGTCGCCCTCTTCAAGCGCTTCGCCGATGTCGACGGCATCGACCTCTGCATCGACACGGAGGACGTGGACCAGTTCATCAACGCCGTCCGCTACCTCGGCCCCAGCTTCGGCGGCATCAACCTCGAAGACATCAAGGCGCCCGAGTGCTTCGTCATCGAGCAGCGCCTGCGCGAGCTGATGGACATCCCCATCTTCCACGACGACCAGCACGGCACCGCCATCGTCGCCGCCGCCGGCCTCATCAACGCCTGCCATCTCACCGGCCGAGACCTGCGCACCACCAAGCTGGTCGTGAACGGCGCGGGTGCGGCCTCCATCGCCTGCGTCGAACTGCTCAAGGCCATGGGCATGCACCCGCAGAACATCACGCTCGCCGATACCAAGGGCGTGGTCTACCAGGGCCGCACCGAGGGCATGAACCAGTGGAAATCCGCCCACGCGGTCGCCACCTCCGCCCGCACCCTCCGCGAAGCCATCGAGGGGGCAGACGTCTTCTTCGGCCTCTCGGTCAAAGGCGCCCTCACGCAAGACATGGTCCGCGCCATGGCCCCCAACCCCATCATCTTCGCCATGGCCAACCCGGACCCGGAAATCACCCCGGAGGAAGCCCGCGCCGCCTCCCCCACCGCCATCATCGCCACCGGGCGCTCCGACTACCCCAACCAGGTCAACAACGTCCTCGGCTTCCCCTACATCTTCCGCGGCGCGCTCGATGTCCGCGCCTCCACCATCAACGAACCCATGAAGATCGCCGCCGCCGAGGCCCTGGCCCTGCTCGCCCGCGAAGACGTGCCCGATGAGGTGAACGCCGCCGGCGGCGGCTCCCGCCTCCAGTTCGGCCCGGAATACATCATCCCCAACGCCTTCGACCCGCGCCTGATCTCCCGCCTCCCCCCCGCCGTCGCCCGCGCCGCCATGGACTCCGGCGTCGCCCGCAAGCCCATCGCCGACCTGCGCCGCTACACCCGCGAACTCTCCGGCCGGCTCGATCCCACCGCCAACGCGCTCGACGGCATCAGCGAAGCCGTCCGCGCCCACCCCGCCCGCGTGGTCTTCGCCGAAGGCGAGGAGGAAAAGATCGTCCGCGCCGCCGTCGCCTTCCGCAACGCCGGCTACGGCACCCCCGTGCTGATCGGCCGGGAGGAACGCGTCCGCGCCACCATGGCCGCCCTCGGCCTCGGCGACACCGACGGCATCGAAATCCACAACGCCCGCCTCTCCGGCCGCAACGCCAAATACGCCGAATTCCTCTACGCCCGCCTCCAGCGCCAGGGCTACCTGGCCCGAGACTGCCAGCGCATGGTCAACCAGGATCGCAACGTGTTTGCCGCCTGTATGGTCGCCACCGGCGACGCCGATGCGATGGTCACCGGCCTCACCCGCTCCACCGCCGTCTGCCTGCAGGATATCGGCCACGTCATCGATACCGCCCCCGGCGCCGTCGCCTTCGGCCTCACCCTGATGCTCGGCGATCGCGGCAACGCCATCTTCATCGCCGACACCCTGATGCACTTCCGCCCCAACCCCGAACAACTGGCCGCCATCTGCACCGGCGCCGCCGCCGCCGCCCGAGGCCTCGGCCACGAACCCCGCGTCGCCCTGCTCAGCTACTCCACCTTCGGCAACCAACACACCGAACTCGCCGACACGATGCGAGACGCCGTGAAACTGCTCGATGCCCGGGGCGTGGACTTCGAATACGACGGCGAAATGTCGCCCGACGTGGCGCTGGATGACAGCTACCGCACCCTCTACCCCTTCTGCCGCCTCACCGGCCCCGCCAACATCCTGGTCATGCCCGGCCTCCACAGCGCCCACATCACCAGCCGGCTCGCGCCCAGGCTCGGCGGCGGCGGCACCATCGGCCCCCTCCTCATCGGCCTCAGCCACGCCGTGCAGCTCGTAGCCATGGACAGCAGCGTGAGCCAGATCGTGGATATCGCCACCATCGCGGCGCATCAGGCGATCAAGGCTTAAGCCAACCTAAGGTCTATTGCCAAACGAGTGGAAATCGATATTATTGCTCACTACGGTAAATTTTGCGCGTCAGGACGATGCCAGACAACCTTGAGCGTGCCAGTTATATCCTCGACCAACTGGACATCGGTTCGTTTAGGACCGACCTGTTCATCGATGCGCTTTTGGCTAAAATGCAAGCCGTATTGGACCGCCCTTGCGGCCTTATAATGTCTGCTGCGCTGCCGCAACCCCACCAAGAGCCACGAGATATATTTCTACTTTACTTAAAAGGTAAAATTGTCACTGGCACTTTAGATGAATTGTATCAGGAATATCTTAATTGTTTTGGTAAAACCACCACCATAATTGTTGATCTACCAGGTATAAATGTGAACATATTATCTAGTGCCGTAATTCGCATAGTAGTTCTAAATCCACCCGAGGCATGCACCGACGCGCTGCGACTAACCGGCCTTCGTCTAGCGCAGAAATTGCTTCTAGAGGGTCTTTATAAATGGCGAGCTAAGGTCCGCAGAGAGATCATAAACACCAAGATATTAACGAATGATCTTGGCAGTTTTTGTTACAAATTATGTAAGGAACTACTACCACAATATTTGCAAACTGAAGGAGTCACGATTTTTATTAACGACAAAGTAGCTGGGATATTGCGCTTAAGAGGCACATCTGGCCTTGCAAGTG
>JBIKOJ010000036.1:0-31480 GCA_044358135.1 Acetobacteraceae bacterium
GACTCTTACTTCCTCACCACCCGCCAAACCATCGGCCCCACCATCGCCACCGCCGCCAGCACCAGCAGCGTCGCCGAAAGCGGCTGCGTCACCAGCACGCTCCAATCCCCGTTGGAGATGGTCATCGCCCGCCGGAACTCCTGCTCCGCCAGCGGCCCCAGGATCATGCCGATCACCACCGGCGCGGTCGGAAAATCATAGCGCCGCATCAGGAAGCCCACGATCCCGATCGCGTACAGCAGCACCAGGTCCACCGGCGAGTTCGAGATGCCATAGGTGCCGATGGTCGCGAACACCAGGATCCCCGCGTAGAGCAGGGGTGCCGGAATGCGCAGGATCTTCACCCACAGCCCCACCAGCGGCAGGTTCAGCACCAGCAGCATGATGTTGGCGATGTACAGGCTGGCGATCAGCCCCCACACCAGCGCTGGCTGGCTCTGGAACAGCAGCGGGCCGGGGTTGATGCCGTAGCTCTGGAAGGCGGAGAGCATGATCGCCGCCGTCGCCCCCGTCGGCAGCCCCAGCGTCAGCATCGGCACCAGCACCCCGGCGGCCGAGGCGTTGTTCGCCGCCTCGGGCCCCGCCACGCCCTCGATGGCGCCCACGGTGCCGAATTCCTCAGGGTGCTTCGAAAGCTTCTTCTCCGTGTAGTAGCTGAGGAAGGTCGGCACCTCCGACCCACCGGCCGGCATCGCCCCGATCGGAAACCCGATCGCCGCCCCGCGCAGCCACGGCTTCCAGGAGCGCTGCCACTCCTCCTTCGTCATGTAGAGCGAGCCCCGCAGCGGCACGATCTCGTCGTTCCCCGTGTAGCGCCGCGCGGCGACGTAGAGCGTCTCACCCACCGCAAACAGGCCGACGGCGACGACGATCACGTTGATCCCGTCCAGCAGCTCGTCGAGCCCGAAGGTGAAGCGCGCCTGGCCGGTCTGGAGGTCGATGCCGATCAGCCCCAGGAAGATGCCGAAGAACAGCGCCGCCAAGCCGCGCACGGCGGAGGAGCCGAGCACGGCGGAGACCGTCACGAAGGCCAGGACCATGAGGGAGAAATATTCCGCCGGCCCGAACTTCAGCGCGAAATCCACCACCACCGGCGCCAGGAAGGTGATGCCCAGCGTGCCCACCGTGCCGGCCACGAAGCTGCCGATCGCCGCCGTCGCCAGCGCCGCCCCCGCCCGGCCAGAGCGGGCCATCTTGTTGCCCTCCAGCGCCGTCACGATCGTGGCACTCTCGCCCGGCGTGTTCAGCAGGATGGAGGTGGTAGAGCCGCCATACATCGCGCCGTAGTAGATGCCGGCGAACAGGATGAAGGCCGCGGTGGGCGGCACCTGGAAGGTGATCGGCAGCAACAGCGCGATGGTCAGCGCCGGGCCGAGCCCGGGCAGCACGCCGATGGCGGTGCCCAGCGTGGTGCCCAGCAGGCACCACAGCAAATTCTCCGGCGAGAGGGCCACGGCAAAGCCGCTGCCAAGGGCGGCCAGGGTTTCCATCGCCTCAGCCCCCCAGCAGCTTTTCGATCACGCCTGCGCCGATATTCACGCCCAGCGCCTTGGCGAACCCGAAATAGGCCGCCAGCGCGAACACCAGCGCGATCGCCGCGTCGCGCAGAGGCTGCCGGCTGCCGAAGCCATGCGCCACCAGCACGAACATCACCACGGAGGCCAGCGTGAACCCCGTCGGCACGATCAGCAGCACGTTCGCCAGCAGCCCGGCGCCGACGAACAACACCGCGCGCCAGTCGGTCGGAACCTCGCGCTCCTCCTCCGGCTGCCAGCCGCCGCGCAGCCCGGCCACCACCATCGCCACCGCCATCGCACCCAGGCCGATGGCGGTGAGATAGGGGAAGATCCGCGGCCCCACCTTGGCATACATCGGCGAGGTCGCGATCGCCCCGGTCTGCCACCACACCAGCCCGGCCACGCCGAGCAGCCCGAGCCCGATCAGCGTCTCGGGCCAGGCCAGCCCGCGCGACGGCATCGCCACGTCAGGCGAGACCCAGGTCCTTCAGGATCGCCTCGATGCGCGTGGTCTCGTCGGCCACGTACTTGGCATAGGCATCGCCGAACAGCGGGATCGAGGTCCAGTCGCGCTTCTTGCACTCGTCCTGCCAGGCCGCCGACTTCGTCATCGTCTCCATCAGCGCCACCATCGCATCGCGCCCCGCCGGCGCCACGCCCGGGGGCGCGAAGACGCCGCGCCAGTTGAACAGCTCCACGTCGATGCCCTGTTCCTTCAGCGTCGGGATATCGACGCCCGCCTGGCGAACATCGGCCGAGATGCCCAGCGCGCGCAGCTTGCCCGCCTTGACCTGCTCGCTGAACTCGCCCCAGCCGGAAATGCCGGCCTTCACATGCCCGCCCAGCAGCGCCGCCTGCGCCGGCCCGCCGCCGGCGAACGCCACGTAGCTCAGGTTAGCCGCCGAAACGCCCACGGCCTTGCCGAGCATGCCCAGCATGATGTGGTCCGTGCCGCCCGCGGAGCCGCCGGCCACCGGCACCTTGGCCGGATCAGCCTTCAGCGCCGCGACGAAATCCCCGGCGGTCTTGAACGGGCTGTCCGGCGGCACCACCAGCACCTCGAACTCGCCGGTCAGCCGCGCGATCGGCTGCGTGTTGGTCAGCTTCACCGGGGCCTTGTTGGCGATGATGGCACCCACCATCACCATGCCGCCCACCATCAGCGCGTTCTGCCGGCCGCGCCACTGGTTCAGGAACTGCGGCAGCCCCACCACGCCGCCGGCGCCGGGCACGTTGGTCACCTGTGCGGTCTTGATCTGGTTGTTGGCGCGCAGCACGGCGTCCAGGGTGCGCGCGGTCTGGTCCCAACCGCCGCCGGGGGCCGCGGGCACGAAAAGCTGCAGCTGCTCGATCGCCTGCGCATTCGCGGTGCGGCCAAAGCCGGCGCCGGCCGCCACGGCCAGCGAGGTCTGCAGCAGGGCACGCTTGGTGAGGTTCATCGCGTATCTCCCATATCGGCGCCGCCGATGTGGGCGGCTGGTGTTGCGGACGCATGGCCAGAGAACGGCCGGGAAGTCAAACATTTGGTGCACGGGTGACAGGGCGCCAGCCTGCGCCTAGCATCCGCGCAACAACGCCCACTGCGGGAGAACGCCCATGGATTCACCAGTCAGCGATGCGCTCGGCTTCGTGCCCGACCACGACCAGCCGATCCCGTACATGCAACGCACCCGCGATTACTACATCGCCATCGGCTACACGACGCCGTACCGCTGGGCGCACTACAACGATGCGCCGTTCACCCGGCTGGCCAAGCCGCTCGCGCAGGCCCGCATCGCCATCGTCACCACTGCCGCGCCCTACCAGCCGGACAAGGGCGACCAGGGGCCGGGCGCCGCCTACAACGGCAGTGCCAAGTTCTACCAGGTGTACGATGGCGATACCGCGGTCGATCACGACCTGCGCATCAGCCATATCGGCTACGACCGCAAGCACACCACGGCCACCGACCCCGGCACCTGGTTCCCGCTGCCGGCGCTGCGCCGTGCCGCCGCCGCCGGGCGCATCGGCCAGGTGGCACCCCGCTTCTGGGGCGCCCCCACCAACCGCAGCCACCGCGTGACCATCGACACCGACGCGCCCGAGATCGTACGCCGGGCGCTGGCCGACCAGGTCGATGCCGTCATCGTCGTGCCCAACTGCCCCGTCTGCCACCAGACCAGCACGCTCACCGCCCGCGCGCTGGAGGAAGCCGGCATCCCCACCGTGGTGATGGGCTGCGCCAAGGACATCGTGGAATTCGCCGGCGCCCCGCGCTTCCTGTTCAGCGACTTCCCGCTGGGCAACAGCGCCGGCAAGCCGCACGACGTGGCATCCCAGGACCAGACGCTGGAACTCGCCCTGCGCCTGCTCGAATCCGCCCCGGGCCCGCAAACCACGATGAAGTCGCCGCTGCGCTGGAACGCCGACGGGATGTGGAAGCTGGACTACAACAACATTGCCCAGATGGCGCCGGAGGAACTCGCCCGCCGCCGCGCGGATTTCGACCGCCAGAAGGAGCTTGCGCGCGCCAACCGGGTGTCTGCCTGAGATGGCCGCGCGTCCTTTCGAAGGGGTCCGGATCCTGGATTTCACCCAGGTCCTCGCCGGCCCCTATGCCAGTTTCCAGCTCGCCCTGATGGGCGCCGAGGTCATCAAGGTGGAACGGCGGGAGGGCGAGGATGCCCGCCGCACGCCGCTGTCGCGCGAATGGGCGGAGCGCGGCATGGCCTCCGGCTGGATGGCGATCAACGGCAACAAGCGCAGCCTCACGCTCGATCTGCAGAAGCCCGAGGCCAAGGAGATCATCCGCCGCCTGGCCGCCGAGGCCGACGTGGTGATGGAGAATTTCCGGCCGGGGGTGATGGACCGGCTGGGGCTGGGCTATGAGGCGCTGAAGGCGATCAACCCGAAGCTGATCTACGCCGCCGTTTCCGGCTTCGGCCATACCGGGCCGGACAGCCCGGAAGCGGGCTACGACGGCAAGATCCAGGCGATGTCCGGCATCATGTCCATCACCGGGCATGAGGAGACCGGGCCGGTGCGCGCGGGCTTCGCGGTGTGCGACACGCTCACCGGCATGACCATGGCCTTCGGCGTGGCCAGTGCCCTGTTCCAGCGCACCCATACCGGGATCGGCCAGTTCGTCGACATCTCCATGCTGGATGCCACGCTGGCCTTCCTCGCCGGACCGATCGCGGACTGGACGGTGGCGGGGCACAAGCAGAAGCAATCCGGCAACCAGGCCGTCAGCCGCAAGCCCACCGCCAACCTGTTCCGCGCCAAGGATGGCTGGCTGCTGCTGGCAGTGAACAACGACAAGCAATACGACGCGCTGATGAAGGCGCTGGGGCTGGAGCACACCTCCAGCGACCCGCGCTTCGCCGACTGGTTCCTGCGCGTGGAGAACGAGCCGGCGCTGCGCGCGCTGATCGAGGCGAAGCTCGCCGCCGCCACCCCCACGGAATGGGAGGAGCGGCTGAATGCCGCCGGCGCCCCGAGTGCCGCCATCTGGCGGATCGAGGAGGTGATCGAGCACCGGCAGGTGAAGGCGCGCGGGCTGATGCAGGAGGTTGATTCGCCCTGGGGCAAGCTGCGCTTCGCCGGCAGCGGCGTCACCCTTGCGCATGGCACGCCCAGGCTGGACAAGCTGGCGCCGCTGCTGGGGGCGGATACCGATGCCATCCTGGCACAGGTGGGTTTCGGGCCGGCGGAGATCGCCGCCCTTCGTGACGGAGGCGTGGTTTGAATACGCAACGGCTGAAGGCGTTCATCCAGGATTTCACCCGCCTGGCCGATGCCCATCACGGCAACGAGGTGGCGATGCTGGCCAATGGCGAGCTGCTGCTGGCCGGGCTGGTGGCGCAGGACGACTGGCTGCCGGAGGCCTTCGCGCAGCCGAATCCGGAGCGCTACACCCAGTACCTGCTGCATTGCGACCCGCTGGAGCGGTTCTCGGTGGTGAGCTTCGTCTGGGGGCCGGGCCAGAAGACGCCGGTGCATGACCACATGGTGTGGGGCCTGATCGGCATGCTGCGCGGGTCGGAAACCGAGACGCATTTCGAGCGTGCGGCGGACGGAAGGCTGGTGCCGGGCGGCAGCGCCACGCTGCGGCCGGGGATGATCGGCAAGGTTTCCCCCACCATCGGCGACATCCATGTGGTGGCCAATGCGGTGCCGGATGCACCTTCGATCAGCATCCATGTCTATGGCGCCAATATCGGCATGGTCCACCGCCACGTGTTCGACGTGGCGACGGGTGCGCCCAAGACCTTCGTCTCCGGCTACTCGGCCGATGTGGTGCCGAACCTGTGGTCCATGCCGCCGGCTTCGGCATGAGCCTGGTTTCGACCGCCCTTGATGGGGGCGTGCTGACCGCCACGCTGAACCGGGTCGATCGCGGCAATGCGCTGGATGCCGTGCTGGTGGCCGATCTGCGGGCGGCGGTGGCACTGGCGGACGATCCCGCAGTGCGGCTGCTGGTGCTGCGCGGGGCCGGCAAGGCGTTGTGCACCGGGTTCGACGTGGGTGGGATCGAGGCGGAGACGGATGCCTCCCTGCTTGCCCGCTTCGTGGGGATCGAGCTGCTGCTGCAGGCGGTGCGGCATGCGCCGGTGCCGGTGGTGGCGCTGGGGCATGGGCGGATGTTCGGGGCCGGGGCCGACCTGTTCGCCGCGGCCACCTGGCGTATTGCCGATCCCGGGGCGCGGTTCGCGTTCCCCGGGGCGCGGTTCGGGCTGGTGCTGGGGACGCGGCGGCTGGCTTCGATCGTGGGCGAGGCGCTGGCGCTGGCGTTGACCTCGCGCGGGCAGGGGCTGGATGCCGAGGCCGCGGCGGCCTGCGGGCTGGCGACGTCGCTGGTGGCGCAGGATGGATGGGACGCGGAGGTGGCTTCGATCGCCGCCGAGGTATCCCGCGTGGACCGGGCAACGGCGCTGGCATTGGCCGGGGCGGCGCGGGCCGAGACGCGGGATGCGGATCTGGCGGCGCTGGTGCGGTCTGCCGCGGTGCCGGGGCTGCGGGAGCGGATTGCCGCCTATGCCGGCGGGCGTGGCTGAAGCAAGGAGCACATGATGGCCGACACTCCGGCGCTGCCGTTGTTCTACACCAGGCTGGTGGGGGTGAACCCCACCGCCCATGGCTCGCTGCGGCTGGACCGCGCGGCCGGGTTCGGCTTTGCGGCGGGGGCGACGTCGATCCCGCTGGGGCTGGGAGAGGTGGCGCTGGCGGCGCGGCATTATCCCGTGGTGTTCGCCAACGGGCCGGTGCCCTCGCCGGTGGCGCTGGTGGGGCTGGACGAGGGCGGCAACCTGTTCGTGGGGCCGGATGGCGCCTGGGCCCCCGGCACCTATGTGCCGGCCTATGTGCGCGCCTGGCCGTTCGTGTTCGTGGAGGACCAGAAGCGGCAGGAGACCTTCGTGGCCATGGAGGAAGGGGCGTCCAGCCTGGGGACGGAGATTGGCGAGGCGCTGTTCGAGGACGGCAAGCCGACGGCGTTCCTGAACGAGGCGGTGCGGTTCTGTGCCGCGGTGCGTGACAACCTGGCGGCGGCGGCGGCCTTCGGGCGGGGGCTGGCCGAGGCCGGGCTGCTGCAGGAGGAGGAGGCGACGGTGAACTTCACCGCCGGCGGGTCCCGCAAGGTGCGCGGCTTCCAGCTGGTGAAGCCGGAGCGTTTGGACCAGGTGGCGGACGAGACCTTCCTGGACTGGCGGCGGCGGGGCTGGCTGGGGCCGGTCTATGCCCATCTGCAGGCCGCGGGGAACTGGGCGCGGCTGGTGGACCGGTTTGTCTCGCGCGGTGCGCCCGGGATGGCGCAATCGGCGGGCCTGTGACCGCGCCATTAAGACGATGGCGAAAAATGGCGTTCCTGTAAGCCCTATGTAATGGGCTGGGCGGCAAGCTCCCCGTGCCGAGACATGGTCGCCTCCCGGAAACGGAGGGCCCCCCGACCGGCTCTGAAACAGTCCATAACGGGAGAGTTTGACATGATGACCGCCCTCAAGATCGTGAAGTCTGCCATTGCCGACCGTCGTGGCGTGACCGCCATGGAATACGGCCTGATCGCCGGCGTGCTGGCCGTTGGCCTGGCCACCGCGTTCACCGCGCTGTCCGGCCGCCTGACCAACGCCTTCAACGCGCTGGCGTTCTGATCCCCGGGCGGGGGCGGGCCGAAAGGCCCCAGCCCCTGCCGCGTGGCTTCCGTTGGCTCCCGCCGCCTTCCCCTTCCCGGGGGAAGGATGGCGGGAGCCGATCGTGATTCCTGGGGGCGGTTCGGGCATGATCGGGGGATGAGCATGCACGACGATCCGACTGCGCCTGACCCCACTGCCGCTTGGGATACCATTCCGCTGCGGCCTTCCAACCCTTCGCCGCCCGCGCCGGTGCTGGCCTGGCCCGGGGGGAAGCGGGCGGCGTTATTTCTTTCGGTGGATGTGGATGCCGAGACAGCGTGGACGGATGACGATCCCGCCCGGACGGATCATCTGGTGAGCCTTTCCTTCGGTGGCTACGAGGGCCGGGTGGGCACGGCGAAGATGCTGGAGCTGTTCCGGCAACTCGGCCTGACGGCGACGTTTTTCGTGCCGGGCTGGGTGGCGGAGGCCTATCCGGCGATGTGCGAGGCGATCCTGCGCGACGGGCATGAGATCGGGCACCATGGCTACCACCACCTGCGGCCCGATCCCGGCAGCGCCTGGATCGAGGCGGAGATGGCGCGCGGGTTCGAGGCGTTGCGGCGGCGGCTGGGCGTGGTGCCGGTGGGGTATCGGGCGCCGGGGGGCGAATTCTGCGAGGCGCAGCGGGCGGCGCTGGTGCGGCATGGGCTGGTGTATTCGAGTTCCTTCCGTGACGACGTGCGGCCGTACCGGCACCGGTTGCGGGACGGGTCGGCCGGGGCGGTGGAACTGCCGGTGAGTGCGAATTTCGACGACTGGATGCTGGGGCTTTCGGCGCGGTTCAGCCCGCGCAGCGTAATGGCGCCGCACGACGTGCTGGGGATGTGGCGCGACGAGCTGGACGAGATCGTGGACTGGGGTGCGATGCTGACGACGGTGCTGCACCCGCAGGTGAGCGGGCGGCCAGGGCGGCTGCGGCTGCTGCGGGCGTTCCTGGGGCAGGCGGTGGCGCGGGGCGATGTTTGGATCGCGCCCGGGCGGGAGATCGCGGCGCATTTCGCGGCGGCGGAGGCGGCTGGCCTTTAGACCCGATATTCCAACAAATTGGGCGTGGGTGGTGCATGATGGGCAGGCGTGTGGCGATGCCCGGCGGGATCGGGGTGCCGGGCGGCCAAGCCGATCAGCAGGTCACCGCATCATCCGCAAGCGCCTCGCTATCCGGCCCGGTTGCCGGTATCCTGCCTGGTCATTCCAATGCCTAGGACTCCTCCTCCCGGATGCTGACGCCGTTCTCGATCGAAGACCTCGGGCGCGTTTTCAACGCGCGAACACTCACCCGGGGGCGATCCCTGGTGCTGATGGGAACGGTGCATGTCGTCCTCAAGGAATCGTTGATCGAGGTCGAGGTGGAGCACCTGGGCCAGCGGCACATCGCCACCATCCGGCCATCGCCCGCGGGCCAGCGCGTGGGGTTTGTCAACTGGTGCAGCTGTGGCCAATCCTCCTGCGCCCATATGGCCGCCGGCGCGCTGGCAGCGCTTGATCGCCACGCCCGGTTGCGCAAGCCGGCCCAGCAGACCGACACGCAGTCGCCGGCCGCTCCGGTGACCGGGGAGCGGCAGCGCCTGGTGTTCGAGGTGTCGCCGGGGCAGCCGCCGGATGCGTGCTACGTGGCCCCCCTGCTCGTCGGCGAGCGCACCGGGCAGGCGGAGCCCACCACGCCGGGCCGCCTCCTGGCCGATCGCAGCAGCCCCGAGACGGTGCGCATCATGGCCCGGATGCTCGGCGCCGGGGAGGCCGAGCGCGTTGCCGTGGCGCCGGGCGCCGTTGCCTCGGTGCTGGAATTGCTGGCGCGCATGGGCAAGGCGCGCTGGCACGCCACGGGCCAGGTGCTGCGCCGGGGCGAGGAGCGGGCGTTTCATGCCCATGTGCCGCCGGACCTGCCGCCAGGATCCGCCGTGATCCTGGGTGCTGCCGGCCCCTGGTATGTGGACGCGGCCTCCGGCGCCGTTGGCCGGGTGCGGCTGCGCCAGGCCCCGGCGGCGCCTGTGCGGCCGGTGCCGCCGCCGGCACGGCCGAGGCCGCGCGCGCCCACGCCCACCCCCGCGCCACGCCGGCGGAGCGAGCCGGTGCTGGTGCGCGCCGCCGAGCCCATCATCCAGGAGTGCATCGCCACGCCGGTGCTGCGGTTGCGGCAGTTCAACTGCCCCGACGAGTTCGGCAGCCTGCAGGTCACCGACGCGCTGGTGATCGAGTTCGACTACGAAGGCGTGCTGACCCCGGCGGATGACGAGCGCCAGTTCGTCCGCGTCCATCGCCCCGGCGATGCGCCCGGCAGCGAGAGCTTCCTGCGCCGGGACCGCGTGGCCGAGGAAGCCGCCCTGGCCATGCTGCAGCAGGACGGCTTCAGCCGGATGCGCGTGGCCGAGGGCGCCACCGCCAAGGGACGCATGGTCTTCGTGTTTCGCGGGCGGGATGCCGCCGAACGGTGGCAGAGCTTCGTGAGCGAGCGCATTCCGGCGCTGCAGGCGCTGGGCTGGCGCAACCTGATCGACCGCGATTTCGGCCCGCGTGTGGTGCAACTGGTGGGCGACTACGACGTGCGCGTCGCCGATGCCGGAACCGGCAGTTTCGCGCTGGATTTCGGCATCGAGATCGACGGGGCGCGCATCCCGCTGCTGCCCATCCTCTCTCGCCTGCTCGACCGCGGCGGCATGGAGTCGGCGCTGATCGTCGATGGCGAGGTGATCACCAGCCTGGATGACGGGCGGATCCTGAAGCTGCCGGCCGAACGGATCCGCCGCCTGCTCGCCGTGATGTCCGACCTGCTGGAGGCGGCGCAGCACACCGCCAATGGCGGCCTGGTGCTGCCGGAAACCGAAGCCGATACCGTGCTGGACCTGGAGGACCTGCTGACCACGCGGTGGGACAACGCGGAGGCCATCGCGGCCTATTCCGCGCGGTTCCGCGAGCAGCCGGAGATTCCGCCGGTGGTGGTGCCGGCCTCCTTCACCGCCGCGCTGCGGCCGTATCAGCAACAGGGCGTGGATTGGTTGCAGCACCTGCGCGCAAGCGGCATGGGCGGCTTCCTGGCCGACGACATGGGCCTGGGCAAGACCGCGCAGACCATCGCGCATATCGTCATCGAACACGCCGAGGGCCGGCTGGATCGCCCGGTGCTGATCGTGGTGCCCACCAGCCTGGTCAGCAACTGGACCGCCGAGCTCACCAAGTTCGCGCCCGGGCTGCGCGTGGCGGTGCTGCACGGGCTGGATCGCCACGCCCGCCGCGCCGAGCTGGACGGCGTGCATGTGGTGATCACCACCTACACCGTGCTGGCGCGCGATGTGGAGGCGATGAAGAAGCTGGCCTGGCACCTGGTGGTGCTGGACGAGGCGCAGGTGATCAAGAGCCCCGATGCCAAGGCCACCAAGGCGGTGTGCCAGCTCGATACCCGCCACCGGCTGTGCCTGTCGGGCACGCCGATTGAGAACAACCTGCAGGAATTGTGGTCCGAATTCGCCTTCCTGATGCCGGGGCTGCTGGGCGACCGCAAGCAGTTCACCAAGCGCTTCCGCACCCCGATCGAGAAGAACAACGACGCGGTGCGCCGGGTGCAGCTGATTCGCCGCATCCGCCCGTTCCTGTTGCGGCGAACCAAGGCGGAGGTGGCCACCGACCTGCCGCCGCGCCACACCATCCTGCGCCGCATCAACCTCGCGCCGGAGCAGCGCGAGCTCTACGAGACCATCCGCGGCACGCTCTACGACAAGGTGCGCGAGCAGATCACCGGGTTGACCGCCGCCCAGAGCCGCATCGTCGTGCTCGACGCGCTGCTGAAGCTGCGGCAGGTCTGCTGCGACCCGCGCCTGGTGAAGCTGCCCTCGGCGCGGCTGGTGGACACATCCAGCAAGCTCGACGACCTGATGGACATGGTGGAGGAGATGATCCCGGAAGGGCGGCGCATCCTGCTGTTCTCCCAGTTCACCTCCATGCTCGACCTGATCAAGCCGCGGCTGGACGCCGCGGGGATCCGCTATGTGGAGTTGCGCGGCGACACCCGCGACCGCGCCGAGCCGGTGCGTGTCTTCGAAAGTGGCGAGGTGCCGCTGTTCCTGATCAGCCTCAAGGCCGGTGGCCGGGGGCTGAACCTGACCTCGGCGGACACGGTGATCCACTACGACCCCTGGTGGAACCCCGCCGCCGAAGACCAGGCCTCCGACCGGGCGCACCGGATCGGCCAGACCAAGTCCGTTTTCGTCTACAAGCTCATCGCCGCCGACACGGTGGAGGACCGGATCGTGGAACTGCAGCAGCGCAAGACCGACCTTGCGAACATCGCGCTGAGCAACGAGGGCGACATTGCCGGGCTTGAGGTGGACGAGGTTGAGTTCCTGCTGGGCGGGGCGGCGGAGCGGCTGGCGGCCTGACGAGGCTGATGAACCTCGACGCGGCGGGACTCTGGATGGTCTGTTGGCGATTGAAGAACCACCGCAGTCGACGACGTTGCTGATCTCCTTGGCACTCATGGAGGGGCGGGCGCTGCGTTCGACCTCCAGAACCGCGGTGCAGCCGGCGTTGTTCAGCTGTTCGATTGCACTGGCACCGCCGGCGAGATGGTGACGACGTGCGGCCGTACCGGCACCGGTTGCGGGACGGGTCGGCGGGGGCGGTGGAACTGCCGGTGAGTGCGACGACTGGATGCTGCGGCTCTCGGCGCGGTTCAGCCCGCGCAGCGTGATGGCGCCCGGCGATGTGCTGGGGATGTGGCGCGGGGCGATGTTTGGATCGCGCCCGGGCGGGAGATCGCGGCGCATTTCGTGGCGGCCGAGGTTTCTGGCCATTAGTTACGATATAGTAATAAAATGGACGAGCGGCTGGGCGACGGCTCGGCGTGGTTTTTGAAGACGGGCCGGTGGGGGCGGGCGGGTGCTGCGCGTGATGGCGGCGCGCGAGGCCGCGTGGGGCGATCGCGGGAGAACGGGCGGCGGGACGTGGGAGGCAGGGCGCGCGCGCGCGGTGCGGCCAAGGGGCCGCAGCGCGGCCGGCGCCCGCGGGCTGTCCGTGGCGGTGGGACAGGCTGCGCCCGGGCTGGAGGATGCGGCCGGGCCGGACGGCGCGGCGGCGCGGCCGGTGCGCGGGGCCTGGCTGGGGCGCAGGCGCGGCACGGGGACGGGCGCGGGCAGGGGGAAGAGCCACTCGAGCACGGCTTCCCCGAGGGCGGCGGGGCGGAGGTCCGGCCAGCGGAACAGAGGGGCGGCGGGCGGAGTCCGGGCGTGGTCTGCCGGCGCTTCCGGGCGCTGGGAGGGCGGGGGGGCGGGGGGAAGCGGCGGCAGGGTGCCGGCGCGCCAGGCTTCGAACATCGTCTCGAACTGGTCGAGGGCGGCCTGGAGGCGGGACAGAATCAGGGCGGCCATTCGATCGAGGCCGAGGGCGCGCGCCACCGTGCGCGCCATGGCGGCGCGCAGGCGGGCCAAGGCCGGCCGGGGTTGAATGGGGATGTTCTGCATATTTTACTAACTAACCTATGTGTCGGCGGTGGGCAAGGAAAAAATGCGGAGTTGGAAAAAAATTTCCTTGCGATCGGCGATGGGCCGATGCGGGCCCATGCGCCTTCCCGCTCAATGAGGCGCCGGGACCGGACGCGGCGAGGCATGCGTGGCAGTGCTACGGACGGTGGCACGCAGCCGTATGTATCATAATCAGAACGTTGACATTAAGATATGGAATGCGATAGACATGCGATGCCAACAGGAGGTTTGACATGTCCAATACCGGCAACGAAACCGGGTCCCTGTCGTACTCTTCCCCGAGCAGGCCAGGGCGCGAGGCCGCCAGCGCGGGCGGTGCGCGCCGCCTCTCCCCTGGCGGCCACGGCCGCGGGCCCCGCCATGACGCCGTGCCCCCGCTGGGCCGGGCCGTGCCGGCGGGCCGGTTCGGCCGCATGGTGCCCGAACTGACCAACCCCCTTGTGGTGGAGGATGCGGCGCTGGTGGCGCTGGGCCTTGCCATGGACGAGACCAAGGGCGGGGTGACCGGGGACAATGCGAACATTCCGGCCGGCTACACCTATCTCGGCCAGTTCATCGACCACGACATCACGCTGGACACCACCAGCCTGTCTGAGATCGACATGGACCCGCTGGGGGTGGAGAATTTCCGCACCCCGCGGCTGGACCTGGACAGCGTGTACGGGCTTGGACCGCGCGTGCAGCCTTCGCTGTACGAGCAGAATCCCCGCCGCCTGAACACGGGCACGGCGGCGCGCGGGGCGCGGCTGCTGCTGGGCCTGACCTCGGTGGGCGGGGCGCAGGCGGCCTTCGCCGACCTGCCGCACGACCTGCCGCGCAATGCCGAGGGCTTCGCGCTGATCGGCGACGAGCGCAACGACGAGAACCTGCTGGTGGCGCAGACGCATGTGGCCTTCCTGCGGTTCCACAACGCGATTGCCGAGCGCCTGGCGGCAACGGGCACCAACGACCTGTTCAAGGCGGCGCGGCGGGCCACGGTGCATCTGTACCAGGCCATGGTGCTGCGGGACTTCCTGACCAAGATCTGCGACCCGAACGACATCGCGGCCGCGGTGGACCAGCGCCAGTTCTACCGCTTCGAGACTTTCGGGGCGTTCGGCCAGCCTTATATGCCGGTTGAGTTCTCGGTGGCGGCGTATCGGCTGGGGCATTCGATGGTGCGGGAGGAATAAAACCACAACCGGATCTTCCGCCCCGGCGGGGCGGTGCCGGCGTCGCTGCGGCTGTTGTTCGACTTCACTGCCAAATCCGGCCAGATCGGGCTGCCCTCCGGCGGGCCGGCGGCCAAGCCGACGCTGGCGGGGGACTGGATCATCGACTGGCGGCGCTACCTGGATTTCGCCACGACGGACACCGAGGGCGGGTTCGAATTGAACCTGTCGCGGCGGATCGACCCCTATCTGGTGCGGGAGCTGCACCGGCTGGGGCTGCCGCAGGGCGCGCCTGCGGACGAAGAGAACGGGACGAATAGCCTGGCGGTGATGAACCTGCGGCGCGGGGCGAAGATGCAGCTGCCGGCGGCGCAGGACCTGGCGCGGTTCATGAAGGTGGACGTGCTGACGCCGGGCCAGATCGGCGACGACACGCCGGACGGGAACGCGGCGCGGGCGCACGGGATGCTGGAGCGGACGCCGCTGTGGTACTACATCCTGAAGGAGGCCGCGGTGGTGCAGGGCGGCGACCGGCTGGGGCCGCTGGGCAGCCGGATCGTGGCCGAAACCTTCGTGGGCCTGCTGGATGGCGACGACGAGAGCATCCTGGGGCGCAACCCGATGTGGCGCTTCGGCGAGCCGTTGCCGGGCCTGGTCCTGCCGGGGGCGGAGACGCAGTTCAGCTACGCCGACCTGATTGCGGTGGCGGCGGGCGGCAGGGACAAGGCGGCGCTGAGCCCGGTGGGGTAGAGGACGGCGCCTTCCCTATCCGGGAACGGGATAGGGAAGGCTCTTCCTGCGTGGAGCCACCTCGGTTCCCTTGACTGGGAATCGAGGTGGGGACGCCTTTGCGCTGCATGCCATCGCGTGCAAAGCTCACCCGGAACGATGCGGGCAGGCGGTGTATGGGCGGGTTTGGGGCTTGGTGCCGGTGGGGCGCTATGGCGGTGCTGCTGTGGCTGGGCGCCTGTGCGGCGCCGCCGATCCCGTATGACCGGCAGGGGGGCGGCGGGGTTCGCACGATCGGGCTGCTGACGCCACCGATGTCGGAGACGGCCACGGTGTTCGTGTGGGGTTCTCCGGGGCGGATGTTCGGGTTGGTGGGGGCGCTGGCCGAGGCGGCGGCGCAGAGTGCGCGCGAGGGGCGGGTGAAGGCGGCGCTGGAGACGCAGCCGTTCAAGCCGCGGCCGCTGTTCGAGACGGCGCTGGGCGAGGCGCTGGGCGCGCAGGGCTACGCGGTGGTGCCGGTGGCGGTGGAGCGGCCGAAGAAGGACTTCCTGGATCGCTATGACGGGTTGCCGGCGGGGCCGGATGCCTGGCTGGACTGCTACTTCGTGGAGTGGGGCTACATTGCGGTGGGCGGTGGCGACGATACGCCGTACCGGCCCTACCTGAACGTGACATGCCGGCTGGTGCGGGCGCGCGACGGAGCGGTGCTGATGCGCGACCGGGTGATCTACAACTGGTTCTTCAACCGCGACCCGCCGATGGGGTCGGTGACGATTCCGCCGGACCCGCAGTTCAGCTTCACCACCTCCGACGACCTGGTGGCGGACCCGGCGCGGGCGGTGGCGGGGATTACCGCGGCGCTGCGGGCGGCGGCGGGGGCGATCGGGACCACGCTGAAGTGAGGCGGCTTCTGGCGCTGCTGGTGCTGGCCGGGTGCGCGGGGGTGCCCGACGCGGTGGAGCCGGTGATCGACCTGGGTGAGCGGCGCTGCGAGGCCGCGCCTTCGGTGCAGGGGGCGCGGCCGGTGCCGTTGGGGCGGGATGCGGCGGTGACATTCGACATGGATCCGGGAGCGCCGTGCCTGCGGCTGGCGGGAGAGCGGGCGGGGCTGTACGCGCCGTTCCGGCTGCCGCAGGGGCAGGGCGAGGCGATGCTGACGGTGCGCAGCGTGCCGCTGGGGCGAACGCTGCTGGCACCGCGGCTGATCCTGCTGGACGGTGCCGGGCGTGAGGTGCGCCGGGTGGAGGCGGATGGGTTCCTGTTCCGCGGGCAGGGGCTGGTGACGCTGGTGCGGTTGCGGCCGGAGGAGGCGTTCGCGGTGGTGATGTCGACGCCCGCGCTGGCAGGGCGGGGGTTCGACCGGCTGCAATCGGAGGCGCGGATGCAGGCGGTGCCGATCGGGGTGGGCATGGTGTTCGTGCACACCGGCAGCGAGGCGACACGGCAGGTGGTGTTCGCACATAACGGGCGGGTGGTGCTGGAGGCCCGGGGGATGGAGTCGGCGACAGTGGGGCGATAAGGAAGCGGTTCTTTTTTGAAAAAAAGAACCAAAAAACTTTTTTTTCGCTGGCACGCGCGCCGGATTGTCTGGCACGCGTGCCAATGTATGAAGTCTTTTTGCTTCTTTTTCTTCAGAAAAAGAAGACTCTTTTTTGCGTTGTGATGGCTGTGATCAGCGCCACGAGAGTTGGTTGCGGGGGAGTTTGCCGCTGGGATCATAGACGGTGACCTTGTGCGGGAGGTTGGGGCCCCAGCGCCAGAGCACGAGGTTGTGGTCGTTGGGTGTGGCGCCGTGGGCGAAGCTGGGGACCAGGATGCCGGCGTGGCCTGTGGCGAGGAGGCGGCGGACGATGGGCCAGGTGGCTGGCTCCTGCCCGGCGGCCAGGGCTGCGGCCCAGGGGCAGGCGAGGGCTTCCAGGGGGATGCCGAGGGCGGTGCGGGCGGGTTCGGTGCGCAGGTCGGCGATGTCGGCGCAGTCCACGTCGTAGCTGCACAGGACGTAGGGGGTGAGGCGGTGGGCGAAGCCGGCGGAGACCTCGCGGAAGACGGTGGTGAAGCTGAGGGAGAGGTAGAGGGCTTCCTGGCCCGGCCAGTTGAAGCGGCGGCCTTTCAGCGCGGCGCCGGCGCCGGAGAGGGGGCTCCAGGACCAGGCGGGATCATGGGCGCGGAAGCACTCGCCTTGGAAGCGCACGGACGGAGGGCTTTAGGCGTATCCGCCGGTGGCGAGGTGGTCGATGTAGTCGCGCACGGCGGTGGCCTGGCCGGATTTGACCAGGGCTTCGGCGGTGCGGCCGGCGAAGGCGGGGATGGGCTCGGCGCGGTACCAGGCCAGGGCCTGGGCGGGGCCGCCGGCCCAGCTTTGCACGAGGGCGATGATCTCCAGCATTTCGCGGACGCGGGTTTGCGCCTTGGGGCTGTCGCGGCGGCTGGCCTTCTGGAAGACCTCGCGGGCGAGGCCGGCGGTTTCGGCGAGCTGGGCCTTGGAGAGGTGGAGGGATTCGGCGGCTTCCTCCAGCTTCACCATGCCGCGGTCGTCCAGCACCGTGGCCAGGGAAAGGCGGGCGGGGGCGCGGCGCAGGGCGGCTGAGGCAGGTGGCATGGGATGCCGCTCCTTTGACCGGATTTACGGTCAATATGGGGGCGGAGGATGGGGGATGCAATCGGGATCAGGGGGTGGCGCCGGTGGCGAGCATGGTGGCCCATTTGGGGAAGCCGAGTTCGGCGGCGCGGTGGGCGGCCTTGTCCCAGTCGTATTCGAGGGCGATGAGGTCGGCGGACCATTTGCCGTGGCGTTGGGTGAGGATGGCGTAGCGGGCGTGGGGGGAGCGGTGTTCGAAATGGGCGGCGGCGGGGACGTCGGCGAAGGCGGGGCAGCCGACGCTGCCGGGGTTGAGGATGAGGCAATTGTCGGGGCCGGTGACGAGGGCCTGGCGGTGGCTGTGGCCGCAGAGGACGACCTGGCGGGTTGATTCCGGGCCGAGGCGGGTGGCGACGGTTTCGCGGGCGGCGGGGGCGAGGCGGCCTTCGAGCGGGTCTTCGAGGAGGTAGGACATGTCGTCCGTCGGGCTGCCGTGGCAGGCGAGGATTTCGCCGAGGTCTATCGTGGCGGGGAGGGCGTGCAGGATTTCGCACTGGGCCGGGGTGAGGGCGTTGCGGGCGAAGCGGCCGGCGGGGGGCATCTGATCATCGGGGCGGTCCACTGCCCAGCGGTCGTGGTTGCCGCGGACGGAGCGGATGCCGAGTTCGGAGAGGAGGTCGAAGGTTTCGCGCGGCCAGAGCGGGCCGGCGACCCAGTCTCCGAGGTTGAGGATGTCGTCCACGCCGCGGGTGGTGATGTCGGCGAGGACGGCTTCCAGGGCGAGGAGGTTGCCGTGGATGTCGGAGATGACGGCGAGGCGCATTGGGGTCTCCTTCGGACAGCTCGCTGGAGCTCGTTTGAGAACTCGCTCTGGCGAGTCAGAGGCGGCCGCTTGGCCGCCGGCCGGCGGTGGTTTTCGAGCACCGGAGCGGAGCGGCCTGGAGGCCGTGAGCACCGGAGCGCAGAAAAGCGCCGTCGGATGACCGCCAGAGTAGAGTTATCAAATGAGCTCCTACCAGCCGTTGATGCGGGGCCATACGGCCACAACTTCGTCGGAGCCGTCGACGACGTGGTAGCGGTCGTGTGCGGCGGAGGTCATGCAGGTGTGGTTGGGGGCGATGCGGACGCGCTCGCCGATGCGGAAGGGGGCGATGTTGGCCGCGGGGTCGAGATCGACGACGCCGTGTTCCTGGTTGGCGCGGGCGACGAGGGAGCGGCCGAGGGTGCGGCGGCCGTGGAGATCGAGCACCAGGCCGAACTTGTAGTCGTGCGGGGCGGATTCCGTGGCGCGGTCCTTCGAGAGGGCCATGCCGCCGGCATCGATGACGATGCGGTTTTCGGCGGGGCGGCGGCCGATGACGGAGGCCAGCACCGTGACGGCGATGCCTTCGGGTTCGACCGTGGCGATCTCGGCCTGGAAGAGATCGCCGAACATGTAGACGCCGGGCCGGGTTTCCGTGACGCCGCCCAGGGCGCGGGCGTGCAGCGCGGTGGGAGAGGAACCGACGGAGACGACGGGGCATTCGAGGCCGGCGGCGCGCAGGCGGCGGACGGCGGTCAGCGCCGCATTGCGCTCGGCCTCGGCAAGGTCGGCCATTTCGGGGATGGAGCGGCCGGAATAGGAGTGGCCGGCATGGGTCATGATGCCCAGCAGGCGCGGGCCGAGGGCGGCGCCGATGGCTTCGAGCTCCGGTGCCTCGGCGGAGATGCCGCCGCGCATCTCGCCGCAGTCGATCTCGATGAGGGCGCGCAGGCGGCCGGGGTGGGCGGCGATGGCGCGGGCGACATCGAGGTCATCCGTGATGATCTTCACGTCGGCGCCGGCTTCGTTGAGCTTGGCGACCTGGTCCAGCTTCTGGGGGGTGATGCCGACGGCGTAGAGGATGTCGGTGATTCCGTGCGCGGAGAAGTATTCCGCTTCCGCAAGGGTGGAGACGGTGATGCCGGTGCAGGGCGCGGCCTGGTTGGCGAGGACCATGCGGGCGACGTCGATCGACTTCGCGGTTTTCATGTGCGGGCGCAGGGCGACGCCGAGACGGCCGACGGCTTGGGCCATGCGGTCGATGTTGCGGGCGAGGACCTGGCGATCGAGGACCAGGCAGGGGGTGGGGAGGTCGGAGAGTTTCACGGCATCCACTCCACGTTGCGCTCCAGGGGGATGGCGGGGCGGGGGAGGTTCTGCCAGGGGAAGTGGTGGAGCATGGGGGTGGTGAGGCCCGGCGCATCCACCTCGATGACCTGTTCGTGCTTGAAGAATTCGTCGAAGCCGCCGCGGAAGTGGCCGCGGGATTTGACGACGACGACGCGAGCCTTCGCGAGGTCGATGCCGAAGGATTCGAAGAAGGCGGGGTCGGCGCATTGCACGCGCTGGCTGATGACGATGACGGTGATGCCGCCGAGATCCAGGGCGGCGGCCTTTCCCACGTCGACGGTGCCGCCGGCGAAGATGCCGCGGCGGCAGGCGATGGGGCCGGGGTGCAGGGCGGTGATGGTGGCCTGCGCGGCGAAGGGCTTGGAGAAGTCGTTCTCGACGCTGCGGTTGAAGCGGGCGGTGAAGCGGGCGCCCTGGCCGAGGCTGTGGGCTTCGGCGGCGAGGCCGGCGTCGTAGATGACGCCGACGAAGGCGTTTTGTACGCCGGCTTCGTGGAAGGCTTGCAGGATGTACATGGTGTTGCCGCGGCCGCCACCGCCGGGGTTGTCTGCCACGTCGGCGAAGATGAGGGCGGGTTTGGTGGGGTCTTCGGTGGCCTTGGCGAGGGTCACTGCGTCGGGGAGGGAGGTGAGGGTGGGGAAGAATTTTTCGCGTTTGGCCCAGCCGGCCTTGGCGATTTCGAGGGCGAGGGTTTCTGCGGCTTCCTTGTCGGTGGCGGTGACCACGACTGTCATGCCGTTGAAGGGGGTGTCGGCGTAGGCGAAGCCGCCCATGACGGAGACGTTGATGATGCGGCCGGCCCAGGGGGCCTGGTGCATGAGGTCCTGGCCGAGGTCGATCATCTCGCCGTAGGGGCGGTTGGGGGCGTCCTTGCCGGTGAGCATGGTGACGGTGGGGGCGATGATCGGCAGGCGGATTTTGGCGATATGGGTCTTGAGGCCGCCGATCAGCTTGCGCAGGACCTGGGCGGATTCGGCGCCGCGCTCGCGCATGTCCATGTGCGGGTTGGTGCGGTAGCCGATATAGGCGTCGATGGTGTCGATGCCGGTGTCGGACACGTTGGCGTGCAGGTCGAAGCTGGCGACCACCGGCACGTCCGGTCCGACGACGCGGCGGATCATGGCCTGGATGGTGCCTTCGGGGTCGTCGTCGCGCTCCGTGAGGCCGGCGCCGTGCATGACGCAGTAGACGCCGTCGATCTTTCCGGCGGCGCGCACGCGGGTTTCCCATTCGGCCATCAGTTGGTCGAAGAAGCCCTGTTCGACGGGGCCGTTGGGCTCGGTCATGGCCAGGAGGAGGGGGACGGGTTCCCAGGGTTCGCCGGCATTCATTTCGGCGATGAAGCCGGGGAGCTCGCCGAGCATGCGCGGGGCGGGGGAGGTGGCGTCCTGCAGGATGGTGTCGCCGCGCATCAGGGTGCGGATGGCGAAATCATGCTCCGTGGCGACGGGGGCGAAGCGGTTGCACTCGATCGAGAAGCCGAGGAGGGCGATGCGGGGGCGGTTGGTGGCAGTCATCGGGGTCCCTTCAGGGGGCGGGGGCGACGAGCCAGGCGACGATGCGCCGGACCAGGGGCAGGACGAGGAGCAGGGCGGGGAAGGCGACGAGCCAGGAGAGCATCCAGGCGGTGGGCCAGGCAGCGAGGAAATCAGGGCCGGGGCCGAGGGCGCGCAGGGTGCTGATGGCGGAGACGACGAAGGTCATCAGCAGGGAGAGCACCAGCGGCATCAGCCAGGCGGCGGCGCTGGGCGGCAGGATGTGGCGCAGGGTCACAGGGTGATGCCGAGCAGTTCGGCGATGCGCGGGGTGGCCTTGAGGCCGGTGCCGGTGAGGACGAGGACGGTGCGCTCGTTGGGGTGGATGGCGCCGGTTTCCAGCAGGCGGCTGAAGGCGGCTTCGGCCTGGGCGCAGGTGGGCTCCACGTAGATGCCGGTGCGGGCCAGGGAGAGGGCGCTGGCGGCGATCTCCTCCTCTGTCAGCATCACGGCGCCGCCGCGGCTGCGGTGGAGGGCGGCGATGACTTCCGGCAGGCGGATGGGTTGGGCGATGGCGGTGCCCTCCGCGATGGTGGGCAGGATCGGGGTGGCAATGCGCTCGGATTTGCCGGCCATGAAGCTGGCGGCGATGGGGCCGCAGTTTTCCGGCTGGGCGGCGAAGAGGCGGGGGAGTTTCGTGATCGCGCCGGCGCGGAGGAGTTCGTTGAAGCCGATGTCGCAGCCCAGCACGTTGCTGCCGGCGCCGCAGGGGATGATGACGTTGTCTGGCGCTTCGAAGCCGAGGTCTTCCCAGAGTTCGTAGGCGAGCGTTTTGGTGCCCTGGAGGAAGAAGGGGTGCCAGTTGTGGCTGGCGTAGAAGGTGGTCTCGGCGCGGGCCTCGGCAGCGTCGGACGTGGCCTGGCGGTTGCCGGGGATGAGTTCCACGGCCGCACCGGCGGCGCGCATGGCGACGGTTTTGGCGGGGGAGGTGGAGTCGGGGGCCATGATGGTGGCCTTGAGGCCGCCGGCGGCGGCGTAGGCGGAGACGGCGGCGCCGCCGTTGCCGGAGCTGTCTTCCAGCACCTCCGTGATGCCCTGCTGGCGCAGGTAGGTGAGCATCACGCTGGCGCCGCGGTCCTTGAAGGAGCCGGTGGGCATGAACCATTCCAGCTTCAGCAGCGCGGTGGCGCCGTGCAGCGAGCGGGGGACCAGCGGGGTGCAGCCTTCGCCCATGGTGATGGGATCGAGTGCGGCCATCGGCAGGGCGGCGCGGTAGCGCCAGAGCGAGCGGGTGGTGGTGTCCACCTGGGCGCGGGTAATGCCGGGGAGATCGGTGAGGAACAGGGGCGCGCGGTTGGTGCCGCACCAGCGCGGGGTTTCCAGCGGGAAGGTCTCGCCGGAGCGGGGGTCGAGATAGGCGGTGGTCATGCGGCGTGTCTCCTGTTGGGCGGAGGCTGGCCTTGGGGGGCGGAATGGTCAACCTTCCCGGCAGGACGAATGGAGGGGTGCATGGCTGGGTCTGACTTGGTGCAGTTGGCGGCGGAGCTGGTGCGGATCGATAGCCGCAGCTTTGTTTCCAACCTGGCGGTGGCAGCGCGGATCGAGGCCGAGCTGGGCGGGTTCGAGGTGGAGCGGCTGGATTACCTGGACGCGGCCGGCGTCGCGAAGCGGGCGCTGGTGGCGCATCGCGGCGGCACCGGTGGGCTGGCGTTCAGCGGGCACATGGACACGGTGCCGGATACCGGCTGGACGACCGATCCCTGGGATGGGCGGATCGAGGGTGGGCGGCTGCATGGGCTGGGCAGCACGGACATGAAGGGCCCGCTGGCGGCCTGCGTCGTGGCGGCGCAGGCCCTGCCGGCCAGCGTGCCGGTGACACTGCTGATCACCACCGACGAGGAAACCACCAAGGCCGGCGCACGGCTGATCGCGGCGAAGTCCGAGCTGGCGCGGCGGGCGAAGCCGGCGGCGATCCTGGTGGCGGAGCCGACGGTGATGACGCCGGTGCGCGGGCATCGCAGCTCGATCGCCATTGCCGCGGTGGCAACAGGGGTGCAGGCGCACAGCTCCACCGGGCGCGGGCGCAATGCCAACTGGGACCTGCTGGGGTTCTGCACCGACATGAAGGCCATCTACGAGATGCTGCGCGACGATCCCGCCTGGCATGACAGCGACTACGACCCACCGTTCAGCGATTTCAACCTGGTGATCGACAACTTCGGCGCGCCGGTGAACATGACGGTCCCTAGGGCGACGGCGCAGGTGAAGTTCCGCTACTCCGCCAAGATCGACCCGGCGCCGGTGATGGCGCGGGTGCGTGAGAGCGCGGCGCGGCATGGGGTGGCGCTGACGGCGGTGCCGGAAGGGTTTCCGCCGGAGTTGCCCAGCAACCATCCGCTGATCCGGCTGGTGAGCGCGGAGACGGGGAAGGCCGCGGTGACGGCGCCGTTCGGGACCGATGCCTCCGAGCTGAATGCCATCGCGCCCTGCGTGATCGTGGGGCCCGGGGATATCGGGCAGGCGCATTGCCCGGCGGAGTCGCTGGATATTGCGGAGCTGGAAGCGGCGGTGCTTCGGTTTATGAATTTAGCGAAGAAAGTACCTTCTTTTTTCTGAAGAAAAAAGAAGCAAAAAAGACTTTATTACCTTGCGCGCGTGCTGGTCGCCCAGCACGCGCGCAAGCATATAAAAGTTTTTTGGTTCTTTTTTTCAAAAAAGAACTGCTTCCTTATCCTTGGATTGCCGGCAGCCACCCCTGCCCCGGCACGGCGGCGAGCAGCTCCCGCACATAGGGATGCTCCGGCCGGGCGAAGAGCTCCGCCGTGGGTCGGAGTTCGACGATTTCGCCCTGGTACATCACGGCGACGCGGTCGCAGACCTGGGCGGCGACGCGCAGGTCGTGGGTGATGAAGAGCATGGAGAGGTTGAGGCGGGCGCGCACTTCGGCCAGCAGGGCCAGGACCTGGGCCTGGACGGAGACATCGAGTGCGCTGACGGGTTCGTCGGCGACCAGGATGTCCGGTTCCATGGCCAGGGCGCGGGCGAGGCCGATGCGTTGGCGTTGTCCGCCGGAGAATTCGTGCGGGTAGCGGGTGGCGGCGGCTTCATCGAGGCCGACGAGGGCCAGGAGCTGGTGGGCGCGGCGCTGGGCTTCGGCGCGGGGGGTGCCGTGGGCGATGGGGCCGGCGGCGATGATGTCGCCGACGCGGCGGCGGGGGTTGAGGGAGGCGTAGGGGTCCTGGAAGACCATCTGGATGCGGCGGCGGTGCGGGCGCAGGGCGCTGCGGCCGAGGGGGACGATGTCGGTGCCGTGCAGGCGGATGGCGCCGGAATCGGGGGCGAGGAGGCGGACGACGCAGCGGGCGAAGGTGGATTTGCCGGAGCCGGATTCGCCAACGATGCCGACGGTCTCGCCGCGGCGCAGGGCGAGGGAGACGTCGCGCACGGCGGCCACTTCGGTGCCGCGGCCGGGGATCCAGCTGCGCTGGCGGAAGGTTTTTCGGACCTGCTCGGCCTGCAGGACCACGGGCGCGTCTGCGGGCGGCGGCTTGGGGGCGGCGAGGAGGCGGGGGACGGCGGCGATGAGGCTTTTTGTGTAGGGGTGTTGGGGGGATTGGAGGATTTGGGCGACGGGGCCGGTTTCCACGATGCGGCCGTGCTGCATGACGGCGACGCGGTCGGCGACTTCGGCGACCACGCCGAAATCATGGGTGATGAGCATGACGCCCATTTGGCGCTCGGCCTGGATGCGGCGGATGAGGGCGAGGATCTGGGCCTGGGTGGTGACATCCAGTGCGGTGGTGGGTTCGTCGGCGATCAGGATGTCGGGGCCGAGGGCGAGGGCCATGGCGATCATGACGCGCTGGCGTTGGCCGCCGGAGAGGCGGTGCGGCCAGGCGCGGCGCAGGCGGTCCGGGTCTGGCAGGCCGACGGCGAGGAGGAGTTCGGTGACGCGGGCGCGGAGCGCGGTGCTGCCGAGCGGGGCGTGCTGCTGGATGACCTCGGTGATCTGGGCTTCGACGCGCATGATCGGGTGCAGGGCCGTCATCGGTTCCTGGAAGATCATGCCGAGCTTGTGGCCGCGCAGGGCGCGGAGACGGTCTGGGCGGGCGGTGAGCAGGTCTTCGCCCTGGTAGAGGATGCGGCCGGCGGTGGCGCGGACATGGGGCTGGGGCAGCAGGCCCATGACGGCGTGGGCGGTCATGGATTTGCCGGAGCCGGATTCGCCGACGATGCAGAGGATCTCGTTGCGGGCGAGGGTGAGGCTGATGTTGTCGACGGCCAGCGGGCGCTCGGCGCCTTGGGGCAGGGCGATGGCGAGGTTCTCGATGGACAGCAGGGGAGGCTCGCTCATGCGCCCCTCTTGCGGGCGAGGCGGGGGTTGAGCGCGTCGCTGAGGCCTTCGCCGACGAGGTTGAGGGCCAGCACGGTGAGGGCGATGGCGATTC
Source organism: Acetobacteraceae bacterium (assembly GCA_044358135.1). GTDB lineage: Bacteria > Pseudomonadota > Alphaproteobacteria > Acetobacterales > Acetobacteraceae > CAMDGX01. The sequence continues at coordinate 25,674 of JBIKOJ010000036.1, forward strand.
CGGGGAAGCAGCTGATCCACCAGGCCTGGCGAATGACGGTACGCGAGGCGCCGATCATGTAGCCCCAGGACATCAGGTTGGGGTCGCCGAGGCCGAGGAAGGAGAGGGCGGATTCCAGCAGCACGGCGGTGGCGACCATGAGCGAGGCGGAGACGATGACCGGCGAGAGGGCGTTGGGCAGGATCTCGCCGAAGATGATGCGGCCGCTGCCCTGGCCCAGCACCTCGGCGGCCTGGACGAATTCGCGCGAACGCAGGGTGAGGAACTCGCCGCGCACGATGCGCGCCAGCGGGGGCCAGGAGACGATGCCGATGGCCACCACGATGGAGGTGATGGAGGGGGTGAAGATCGCCACCAGCACCACCAACAGGATGAAGTTGGGGATGGTCTGGAAGAACTCGGTGAAGCGCATCACCAGGTCGTCCACCCAGCCGCCGTGGTAGCCGGCGACGGCGCCGAGGACGACGCCGATGGAGAGTGCGACCGCGGTGGAGACGAGGCTGAGCAGCAGGGTGACGCGGGCGCCATGGGCGATGCCGGCGGCGACGTCGCGGCCCAATGTGTCGGTGCCGAGGAGGAAGCCCATCTCGCCGGGGCGGCGGAACGGCGGGCCGGCGATGTCCCAGGGGTCGTCGGGGAAGAGGAACGGGGCGAGCAGGGCGAGGGCCACGACGAGGGCGAGCACGGCGGCGCCGATCAGCGCGCCCTTGTTGCGGGCGAAGCGGCGCAGGAAATCCCTCATGCGCCCAGCTCGATGCGCGGGTCGACCACGGTGTAGATCAGGTCGGTGAGCAGGTTGAAGGCGATGACCAGCATCGAGGCGATGATGAAGATGCCGAGCAGCAGGTTGTAGTCGCGCACCAGCACGGCCTCGAAGGCGAGGCGGCCAATGCCGGGCCAGGCGAAGACGGTTTCGATCAGGATGGAGCCGCCGACGAGGTAGCCGGCCTGGAGCCCGGCATAGGTGACGACGGGCAGCAGCGCGTTGCGCAGGATGTAGCGGCGTTGGATGCGGCCTTCGGGCAGGCCCTTGGCGCGACCGGTGCGGACGAAATCGAGGTCGGCCACTTCCAGCATGGAGGCGCGGGTGAGGCGGGCATAGACCGCCATGAAGAACAGCCCGAGGGTGAGCGAGGGCAGGATGAGGTGGCGGCCGACATCCAGCGCGTGGTCCAGCCCGGTGAAGCCGGAGTTGATCGTGTTGGAGCCGAAGGTGGGCAGCCAGCCGAGTTGCACGCTGAACAGCAGCACCAGCATCAGGCCGAGCCAGAATTGCGGCATGGCATAGACCAGCAGCGCCAGGGTGGTGATGGCCGAATCCCACCAGGTGCCGACATGGCGCGCGGCCATGGCCCCCAGCGACACGCCGGCGACGATGGCGAAGGTGAGCGCGGTGCCGGTGAGCAGGATCGTTTGCGGCAGACGGGCCAGGATCAGGTCCAGGATCGGCTGCTTCTGGCGGTAGGAAAAGCCGAGGTCGAAGCTGAGGATGCCTTGCATGTAGATCAGCAGCTGGCGCCAGACGGGTTGATCGAGCCCGAATTCGCGGCGCAGGTCATCGACGAATTTCGGGTCCGCGGCACCGGCCTCGCCGGCCAGCACCAGGGCGGGGTCGCCCGGGGCCAGCCGGATCAGCAGGAAGTTGAGCACGATGATGCCCAGGATGACGAAGACGGCCTTCACCAGCCTTTGCGCGATGAAGCCGAGGCGGCCGCCCATCTCGGTTAGGCCAGATGGGCTTCGTCGAACTCGCTGTTGGGGCCGTTGGCGTCGATGTTGACGTTGCGGAAGCGCTTGTTGATCAGGACCGGGAATTCCAGTTCGGTGAGCCAGACCACCGGCACGTCTTCGGTGAGGATGGCCTGGAGTTCGCTGTACATGGCCTGCGCCTTCGCCGGGTCGGTCTGCTTCGGGGCCTGGTCGAACAGCTCGTCCACGCGCTTGTTCACGTAGCCCATGGTGTTGGTGAAGGGCACGCCCTTGCGGATGTTGCTGCTGATGTAGGTGCGGGCAACGCCCATGGCGGGGTCCATGAACTGGCTGACGAAATCGAAGCTGGTTTCGTAGTCCCAGTCGCCGATGCGCTTCACCCAGCCGCCGGCGTCGTTGCTTTCCAGTGTCACGTCGATGCCGACGCGGCGCAGGGCCTGCTTGACGTATTCGGCCTGGCGCACCCAGACCTCGCCATAGGGCAGCACCATCATCTTGATGCGGGCGCGCACGCCGCCGGCGCCGGGCTTGAGGCCCATCTCGTCCAGCAGCGCCTCGGCCTTCTTGGTGTCGTAGGCGTATCGCTTGATGGCCTTGGCGTCGTGGAAGCGGGTGGCGGTGTTGATCGGGCCGGAGGCGGCGCGGCCGAGGCCGAAGAAGATGTTCTTGACGATGAAGTCGCGGTCGATTGCGTGCATCATCGCCTGGCGGAAGCGCTTGTCGGAGTAGGGCGCGGTGCGGTGGTTGATCTCGATCCAGGAGATCGGCGCGACGGTTTCGTAGCCCTTGGTGGAGAGCTCCACGTGCGGCAGCTTGGCCAGGCGCGGCACGTCGAAGGCTTCCACGTCATTGCCCTGGGCGAGATCGACCTGGCCGGTTTCAACAGCGAGCGCGCGGGCGGCGGCATCGGGGATGACGCGGTAGGTGACGCCATCGAGGAACGGGCGGCCGGGTTTCCAGTACTCGTCGTTGCGCACCAGGGTGATGTGGCTGCCCTTCACCCATTCCTTGAACTTGAACGGGCCGGTGCCGATGGGCGTGGCGTTCTTGGGGTTCGCCCGGTAGTCGCTGCCGTCGTAGATGTGCTTGGGCATCATCGGCGCGCCGGCGGGCAGGAAGGAATAGAGGAAGGGCTCGAACGGCTCCTTCAGGGTGAACACGGCGGTGAACTTGTCGGGCGCGGTGATGCTGGCGCAGCGCTCGAAGATCGCGCGGGCGCGGGGGTGCACTTCCGGCAGGAACTTGGCGCAGCTGAAGACCACGTCTTCCGCGGTGAAGGGCGCGCCGTCGTGCCACTTCACGCCTTCCTCCAGCTTGAAGGTGTAGGTGAGGCCATCCGGCGAGACGGTCCAGGACTTGGCGAGGCTGGGCAGCGGCTTGAGGGCGAAATCGTAGCGCAGCAGGCCCTGGTAGATCTTGCCGGCGACAAGCTGGGTGGGGGCCTGCTGGTTGAGGCCGAGCACGAGCAGCGGCGGTTCCGGGTTCAGGATGGCGGTGAGCACGCCGCCGCGCTTCTGCTGGGCGCGGGCAAGGCGGGGCATGCCCATGGTGCCACCGGCCAGAAGGGCGGCCGCAGAGCCGAGAACCTGACGCCTGGAAGCCATGGATGCTCTCCTTTCGTGGGTGCCTTGCGGCCCGAAAGGGAAGGCTAGGTCAGGAAAGTTGCGGCGGCAATCAGCTTGCCGCGTCGTAGCGCCAGCGACGGTTCCAGAACGGCTGGCCATCCACGGTGATGTCCACTTCCACCGCGGTGTGGTGCGCGGTGGTGACGCTGCGCGAAACGAGAGTGGTGGCGCCGACGGGGCGGGCGATGCGCACGGTGGTGGTGGCGTGCATGCGGGCGAGATCCGGCCGGGCGGCGGAGACGGCGGCGCCGTATTCATGGTCGGTGGCGATTTCCGTCTGTGCGTCGATGCGCACGCGTTCGGTTTTGGTGGCGGAGAGGCGGGCGGTATCGGTCATCAGGTCGCGGGCGAGGTCCCAGGTCTGGCTGCCGCCACGGTCGTTGGCCGAGGCCAGCACTTGCGGCTGCAGCTTGCCCCAGCTCGGCCGGATGTCTTCCGCGGGGGCCGGGCACACGGGCAGGGTGATGCGGCTTTCGCCGTGGAACAGGCGCAGGGTGGCGGGCACCGGGGTGGGCCAGACGCGGGGGAAATCGGCGCAGCTGACGGCCAGGCGCAGGCGCTCACCGGGCAGCAGGCGATAGGCGGCGGCGCGCAGCGGAACGGTGACGCGGGCGCGTTCGCCCACCTTTGCGTGAACGGAAAGGTCGGCCCAGCCGCTGGTGATCAGCACGGAGCGGCCGTTGGGAGCAACGGCGGAGAGCTTGACGACGAGGTTGAGCGGCAGGGCGCTGGCGGCGACCTCCAGCATCGCCTCCGGCATGCCGATGAGTTCCATCGGTGCCGCGAGCGGCGCGGTGGTGAAGCAGAGCGAGCGGGCATCATCCGCCGATTGGTCGTGCGGCAGGGTGGGGTCGATCGCGGTGGTCCAGGGGTCCCAGGCCAGGGAGTGCATGCCGATGGTGGGGTCGTAGATGTGCTCGCTGCTGCCTTGGCCGGCGGCGGCGCCGAGGCTGCCGTCGCTGCCCAGGGCCATGGGCTGGGGCGTGAGGCGGGCTGGGGGGAACTGGGTTTCGGCGCGCCAGAAGCCCTCGCGGCCCTGGAGGTAGATGGAGACGGGCGGTTCGCTCTCGATGCCGGTGGGGCGGCCCATCAGCCAGCGATCGAACCAGCGCTCCATGTCCGCCAGGCCGGCGGCGGGGGCTTCCTTGCCGGTGTCGGGGAATTCGTGCTTCCAGGGGCCCATCAGCAGCTTCTTGGGGGCCGGGATGCCGGCGAAGTCGCGCGGGGTGCAATCGGTGTAGAGGTCGCGCCAGCCGCAGATGTTGAAGGTGGGGCATTCGATCTTCGAGACGTCGGCGACGCGCGATTGCCAGTAGGGGTCGAAGCCGGGATGGGCGGCGAAGGCTTCCACCCAGGGGGTGTTGCCTTCCAGGTGCTCGGCCCAGAGGCGGGCCCAGCGGCCGTCGAGATCCAGCCACTGCGGCGGCATCAGGTTGTAGGCGACCATGCGCGGGCCCCAGTCGGCGCGCATCCAGAAACCGCTGTTGGTGCCGCCGAGGGAGACGACGCCGCGATGCAAATCCGACGTGGCATGGATCGGCACGATGGCCTTGAGGTGCGGCGGGCGGGTGGCCGCGGTGGAGAGCGCGGTGATCCCGGGGTAGGAGACGCCCCACATGCCCACATTGCCGTCGCACCAGGGCTGGGCTGCGATCCATTCCACCAGGTCGTGTCCGTCCAGCGCCTCGCCGGGGGCGAAGGGGCCGGGGGAGATGCCGCCGGAGCTGCCCAGGCCGCGCAAATCGGCGGTGATGGCGGCGTAGCCGCGTTCGGCGAAGTGCTGGTGCACCGAGGCGACGCTGGTGCGGCCGCCGCGGCCATCCTTGTGGTAAGGGTTGAAGTTCAGGATGGCCGGGGCGCGGCCGGTGGCGGGCCGCACGATGTCCACCGCGAGGGGAACGCCGTCGCGCATCGGCACCAGGACATTGCGCTCGGTGACCAGGGCGTTTGACATCGTGGCGTTCCCCCTTTGCTGCGGATCAGGCTTCGTAGGTGATCTTCGCCTCGCCCAGGCCCGGGAAATCCGCCCGCACGGTGGCGCCGGCGGGCACGCGGTTGGCGCCGCTCCAGGAGCCGCAGGTGACGAACTGGCCGGCCTTCAGCCCGCCGGCCCAGGTGCTGCCGGTGTTCGCCAGCCACAGCATCAGGTCCATGATGTCGCCGAAGGGGTAGCCGGTGCGCTCGGCATCCAGCGCGCTGTTGACGAATTGCTGGCAGACCTGGGCGGAGAGATCGATCTTCTGCCAGTCCTTGGTGCCGGGGCTGTAGACGAAGCCGCCATGGGACTGGGTGTCGGCAATGTTGGTGAACAGGTCGAAATCCTTCGGCTCCACGAAGCGGCTTTCGCAGACCTCGATGGCGGCGTGCATCGTGTCGATCGCGGCGGCAACCTCGGCCTTGGTGTAGGGGGTGGCGCGGGGCGGGAGATCGGCCTTCATGCGGAAGGCGACTTCGGATTCCACCATGCGCAGC
>JBIKOJ010000204.1:0-9425 GCA_044358135.1 Acetobacteraceae bacterium
CGGGACGGATAATTTCCCGACGCGGTTCCTGATCTCGGATGCCTGCGTGCTGGCGAAGAAGACGCTGGTGTCGGCGGCGGTGCTGCGGTTCGACGGGCAGCTTTCGACGTTCAAGCCGCATGCGGGGGAGGGGTGCCCCTGCTACCGGTGCCTGTATCCCACCCCGCCGCCGGATGGGCTGGTGCCGAGTTGCAGCGAGGCGGGGATCCTGGGGGCGGTGACCGGGGTGATGGGCACGCTGCAGGCGACCGAGGTGCTGAAGGAGATCCTGGGCATCGGCGAGAGCATGAGCGGGCGGGTGCTGGTGTGGGATGCGCTGTCTGCCCGGTTCCGCACGATCAAGCTGCGGCCGGACCCGGCCTGCATTGCCTGCGGGCCGAATGCGACGCTGAAGGATTTGTCGGGGCACGGGGATACGTCGGGGCCGGCTTGTGCGATCTGAACCAGTGGGGGCTAGCCTGGGCATCCTGTTGATCTCGGGCGGGCATGAGCGGGCGCAGTATGCGCTGATGATGGCGGCGGGGGCGGCGGCGCTGGGGCGGGATGTGGTGCTGTTCGCGACCAACGAGGGGTGCCGGACGTTGATGCCCGGGGCGTTCGCTGGGGATGCGCGGGAGGCCGAGGCGGTGGCGAAGGGGGTGGCCGGGGTGGGCGAGCTGGCCGAGGTGCTGGCGGAGCTCGGTGTGCGGCGGATTGCCTGCGAGGCCGGGCTGCGGATGATCGGGGCGGAGGGCGAGGCGCTGGCCGAGGGGGTGGAGGTGGCGGGGATCGCGACCTTCCTGGAGGCTGTCGGAGCGGGGCAGATCGTGACGTTGTGATGCGTATCTTGACCCGCCTACGCGCGGGTTGGCAGGGAGACGGAATGAGGTTGCGGGTGGCCCTTCTGCTGGGCGTGGTGCTGGTGGTTCCCCAGGGAACGGCCATGGGGCAGATGTCGCCGCCGGTGGGCAACCTGGCGGCGCCGCAGCCGCGTGCCGCGCAGCCTTCGACGCCGAGCGTGGCGCCGCAGCCGAGTGCTGTGCCGCGGGCGCCGGTGCAGCAGGTGGCGCCGATGGCCTCGCCGCCATTGGCGCAGGCGCCGGCGCGGTCGGCGCTGGGGCAGTCGCAGCCGGGGAAGCCGACGCCGCCTTCCAGGCCGCCGGTGGTGGCGCCGAAGCCGAATTCCGGGCCGCAGAAGCCGGCGGCGCCGTCTCGCCCCGCGGTGGCGGCGGGGGTGGCGGCCGGGGCCGCGGCGGGTGTGGCTGCGGGGGCGGCCGTGGGGGCCGCGAAGGCGCCCGAGGCCAAGCCGGCGGAGACGAAACCGGCGGAGACCAAGCCGGCGGAGACGAAGCCGGCGGAGGCTGCGAAGGGCAGCGTGACCGGGCAGCCGCTGCCGCGCTGGGCGGGGATTCTGTACGACGGCGTGAAGCTGCGGGTGGGGCCGGGGCAGCGCTATCCCGTGGAGTGGGTGTACCGTCGGCCGGACCAGCCGGTGCGGATTCTGCGCGAGTTCGAGACCTGGCGGCTGGTGGAGGACCATGAGGGGGTGAAGGGGTGGGTTCACCAGTCCAACCTCACGGGGCGGCGCAGCTTCATGGTGGCGAATGAGCGGACGCTGCGGCGGTCGGCGGCGGATGACGCGGGGGCGGTGGCGGTGCTGAAGCCGGGCGTGGTGGGGCGGGTGCGGACCTGCGCGGCGGGTGCGGCGTGGTGCGAGGTGCGGGTGGGTGATCATCGCGGGTGGTTGAAGCGCGATGGGCTGTGGGGGCTATCGCCGGGCGAGGCGGTGGGCAACTAGACGCTCCCCGTTTCGCGGAATTGGCGTTATTCTCGGGGCATGAGCACAGACAGCCCTCTTCCCGATCCCTCCACGCTTCCAGAAGCCAACCCTCGTGCGATGCACGACATGGGTGGGGTTTCAAAATTCATGTGCGATGCGGTGGATGTGGAGCCGCATGCGCTGAGCGCGTTCGATCGCGAGGTGGACGCGATCCGGCAGTTGCTTGGCGCGAAGAAGGTGATGAGCGTGGATGAGTTGCGGCGGGGGATCGAGGCGATTCCGGAGCCGGATTATCTCAGGCTTTCGTATTACCAGCGCTGGATCCGTTCGATCACCGACAACATGCTGGCCAAGGGGGTGTTCACCGAGGCCGAGTTGAAGGCCGCGCTTGAGGACACGAAATGAGCGCGCTGCTTTCTCCCGGGACGAAGGTGCGGGTGCGGGACGATTGGCCGGAGACGCGGGGGCCCTGCCATATCCGCACGCCGCATTATCTGCGTGGGGCGGAGGGGGTGGTGGAGAAGCATCTCGGCGCGTTCCCGAACCCCGAGGATCTGGCGTTCGCGCGGCCGGCTTCGCGGTTGAACCTGTATCATGTGCGCTTTGTGCCGCAGGCGATCTGGCCGGATGCGGGGGGCGAGGCGCTGGTGGTTGAGCTGTATGAAACCTGGCTGGAGGCGGCGTGATGAGCGAGGTGCTGGAGACTCCGTCTGACCGGCTGCTGGCGGCGGTGCGGCAGTTGCTGACGGACAAGGGCGTGGTGAGCCGGGAGGAGATTTCCGAGCGCATCCGGGTGACCGATGCCGCCACGCCGGCGCAGGGGGCCAGGATGGTGGCGCGGGCCTGGGTGGATGCGGCGTTCCGGGCGCGGATGCTGGCGGATGGCGCGAAGGCGGCGGAGGAGTTGGGTATTGCGATGCGCGGGATGCCGCCGCTGGGGGTGCTGGAGGATACGGCCGACGAGCACAACCTGGTGGTGTGCACGCTGTGCTCCTGCTACCCGCGGGCGGTGCTGGGGTATCCGCCGTTTTGGTTCAAGTCTGCCGCGTATCGGGCCAGGGCGGTGCGTGATCCCCGTGGGCTGCTGCGGGAATTCGGCACCGAGCTGCCGCAGGGCGTGAAGCTGCGGGTGGTGGACAGCACGGCGGATTACCGCTGGATGGTGCTGCCGCTGCGGCCTGCGGGGACCGAGGGGTGGAGCGAGGAACAACTCGCCGCCGTGGTGCGCGAGGGCGACATGATCGGGGTGACGTTCCCGAAGGTATCGTGAGCAAGGAAGGAAGGCCTTCTTTTTCTGAAGAAAAAGAAGCAAAAAGACTTTATTCGTTCGCGGTTTCAGCCAAACGAATGAAGTTTTTTTTGCTTCTTTTTTGTTCACAAAAAAGAAGATTCTTGCTTCTGTTTGCCTTGCTTGCCTTGCCGGCGGCATCGAGGCCCGCCGTGGAAGCCGAGGGCGGCATGGTGGTGTCTGCCCAGCACCTCGCGACCCAGGCCGGGGTGGAGATTCTGCGCGCCGGGGGCAATGCCGTGGATGCCGCGGTGGCGGTGGGGTATGCGCTGGCGGTGGTGAACCCGTGTTGCGGGAACATTGGCGGTGGCGGGTTCATGACGCTGCGGCTGGCGGATGGTCGGACGACGTTCCTGGATTTCCGCGAGACGGCGCCGGCGGCGGCGGTGCGGGACATGTATCTGGACGCGGCGGGCAACGTGGTGCCGCGGGCCAGTTTGGATGGCTGGCGGGCGGCGGGGGTGCCGGGGACGGTGGCGGGGCTGGAGGCCGCGCTGACGCAGTATGGCACCTTGCCCCGGGCGCAGGTGATGGCGCCGGCGATCCGGCTGGCGCGGGATGGGTTCGTGCTGGTCCGCGGCGATACCGATATTCTGGAGGCGGGGGCAGGGCGGCTGCGGCGGGATGTGGAGGCGGCCAGGATTTTCCTGAAGCCGGATGGCGCCGCGCCGGCGCCGGGGGAGCGGCTGGTGCAGCCGGAGCTGGCGGCGGTGCTGCAGGCGATCGCGGCGCGGGGGGCGGAGGCGTTCTACCAGGGCGAGGTGCCCGCGGCGGTGGAGGCGGCGGCGAAGGCCGGGGGTGGGGTGATCACGGCCACGGATTTCGCGGCCTACAAGGTGCGGGAGATGGCGCCGCTGAGCTGCCCGTATCGGAGCTGGGTGGTGGTTTCGGCGCCGCCGCCTTCCTCCGGCGGCACGGTGATCTGCATGGTGCTGGGGATTCTGGAGGGGTACGACCTGCGGGCGGCGGGGTTCAATTCGGCGCGCAGCGTGCATTTGATGACCGAGGCGCTGCGGCATGCGTATCTGGACCGGAACACGCATCTGGGCGATCCGGATTTCGTGAAGAACCCGCTGGAGCGGCTGCTGTCGCGCGATTATGCGGTGGCGATCCGGGAGAAGATCAATCCGGAGCGGGCGACGCCTTCGCGCGAATTGGCGCCGGGGGTGGCGCCGCATGAGCGGCCGGAGACGACGCATTACTCGGTGGCCGATGCGGCCGGGAACGTGGTGGCGGTGACGTACACCATCAATGGCGGGTTCGGGGCCGGGGTGGTGGCGCCGGGCACGGGGTTCCTGCTGAACAACGAGATGGACGATTTCACGGTGAAGCCGGGGGTGCCGAACCTGTTCGGGCTGGTGCAGGGGGAGGCGAATGCGATCGCGCCGGGGAAGCGGCCGCTGTCCTCCATGTCTCCCACCATTCTGCTGCGGGATGGGCAGCCGGTGGCGGTGTTGGGGTCGCCGGGTGGGGCGCGGATCATTTCCATCGTGCTGCAGGTGATCCTGAATCTGGTGGACCATGGGATGGAGCTGCAGGAGGCGGTGAACGCGCCGCGGGTGCATCACCAGTGGCTGCCGGATGAGCTGTTTGCGGAGACCCGGGCGCTGTCGCCGGATACGCGGCGGTTGCTGGAGGCGATGGGGCACAAGGTGACGGAGCAGGCGCCGTGGGGGGCGGTGGCGGCGATTTTGCGGCCAAGGCCGCGTGGGGTGGCGGCGCCCGGCGTGGCAGCGGGGAGCGTGCCGGACAGTGCGCTTTCGGGGCGGATGCGGCCCGGGTTCTTCTATGGCGCGAACGACGATCGTCGGCCGGCGGGGCTGGCGGCGGGGCCGTGACGCGGGGCTAAGGAGCACCCAACGGCGCCGTGACCGGGCGGTGCCGGAACCATGATTCCTCGTAATGCGTTGCCATACCGAACAGCCATGGCGCCGGCCTGGCGTGGCCCCTGTGGGCTTGCGCCGCGGTGCGAGGGAGGTACGGGATGCACTGGCAGGGCGCTGCGGCATGGGCCGCGCTGGCTTCCTTCGCGGCGACGGGGGCGTGGGCCCAGGCCGGGCCACCGGTGGTGCCGCCGCAGGTGGTGGTGGTGCAGCCGGCCCCGGTGGTGACGGCGCCGCCGGTGATCATGGTGGCGCCGAGCGCGCCGCCGGCGCCGCAGGCGGAGGTGATTCCGCCGCCGCCGGAAGGGCGGGAGAAGGTGATCACCTGGCAGCCCGGCCATTGGGCCTGGGCGAACGGGGCCTGGATGTGGCGGCCGGGCCAGTATGTGTCCCGCCCCAGCGAGACCTCGACCTGGGTTCCCGGGCGGTGGGAGTTGCAGCCGAGCGGCAGCTACATGTGGGTTGAAGGGCGGTGGGGGTGACCATGCGGTACGCGACATGGCTTGTTCCCGCGCTCGCCGCGGTTGCGGTTCTGGCGGCGTGCGAAGGACCTCCGGCGCCGCGGCCGGCGATTGTGGTGCAGCAGCCGGCCGTGATGGTGCCGGGGCCGCCGCCGCCGGCGCAGTCTGAGCTGGTACCACCGCCGCCGGCCGGGATGGCGGGCGTGGTGTGGAAGCCCGGGCATTGGCAATGGACCGGACAATCCCCGCAGCCGTGGCAGTGGGTGACGGGCCGGTATGAGCAGGCCCCGGCGGGGCAGCGTGTGTGGGTGCCGGGCCGCTGGGTGCAGGCACCCGCCGGCGGATGGACCTGGATCGAGGGCCACTGGGCTGCGTGACGCGCAGCCTGGGCTACGGCCGGGCGAGGATGGCAGCCGGTGATGAGCCTGGTGCCTGTTCTCGCCCGGAGTTTTCCTGCGGGCCGCGTGCCCGCTTCGGCCCGGTGGGGCCCTCTTTGGGGAGATATGACGATGAATCTTGGAACCATTCTGGTGGTTGTGCTGCTGCTGGCGCTGATCGGTGCGTTGCCGAACTGGCAGTACAGCACGGGCTGGGGGTACTACCCGAGCGGCGTGCTGGGCATCATCCTGATCGTGATCGTGGTGATGATCCTGATGGGACGATTGTAGCAGCCAGCCGAAGTGCCGGGCGCGGGGCCGGGAGATCCGGCCCCGCGTGGCGGGAACGCCAGGCCAGGCGGGAGGGTTTCCGCTGGCACAGCTTGGGAGAGTGCCATGCGATCCATCCTGATGGCGGTTGGCGCCTTGCTGGTGGCGCTGCCCGCGGCGGCGCAGACGGACCCGGCGACGGGGGCGCGGCCGGGGCGTGTGCCGGGCGTGGGCGAATCGTTGCCGCGGTCTGACCGGGCCAGCAATATCGGGCCGGGAACGGCGCGGGACGTCGCACCCAGCCTGCCGCAGCCGGCGGTGGGGGAGGTGGGCGAGGCGCGCGACTACCTGCAGGCGGCGCGCGAGGCCTTGGGTACCGATCGCACCGGGCTGGCGCAGCAATCGCTGGAGATGGCGGAGACGCGGCTGCTGAGCCGGGTGCAGCCGAGCGAGGTGATCGCGCCGAGCGGGGAGCCGCTGGTGATGCTGATCCGCCAGGCGCGGCAGGCGCTGGATTCCGGGCAGCGGATGCAGGCGATGCAGATGGTGGACGCGGCGTTGCGCTGAGGGCGGGCCGGCACGATGGCGCCCGGCGAGGAGGCCGACGCACGGCTGCTGGAGGAACGCAGCCCGGAGCGGTCGGCGCGTGCGTTCTGTCAAATGACGCGAACCTGGCTGGCGGCCCCGGATCGCGGCAACGCGCGCTGGCTGCTGGCCGGCGTGATGGCGCTGACCGTGGCGCAGGTGGCGATCCAGATCCGCTTCAACCTGTGGAACCGCGATTTCTTCAACGCGCTGGAAAACCGGAACGGGGAGACGTTCCGCTGGCAGATTGTCGTCTTCCTGGTGCTGGCGGCGCTTTCTATGACGGTGGCGGTGTATCACCTGTATGTGGCGCAGCTGCTGAAGCTGCGCTGGCGCGAGTGGCTGACGCGGCATCTGCTGGAAGCCTGGTTGCGCGACGGCCGGCATTACCAGCTGGAACTGGCCGGGGCCGGGGCGGACAATCCGGAGCAGCGGATTGCCGAGGATGTGCGCGCTTCCACCGACCTGGCGGTGGAGTTCGCGACGGGGCTGCTGACATCGGTGCTGATGCTGGTGGCGTTCGTGGGCATTCTGTGGACCATTTCGGGGTCGTTGCGGTTTATGCTGGCCGGGAACGAGGTGGTGATCCCCGGCTACATGGTGTGGGCCGCGCTGCTGTATGCGGTAATCGGCAGCACGCTGACCTATATCGTCGGGCGGCCGATGGTGCGGCTGAACATCGCGCGCACGGTGGCGGAGGCGGATCTGCGCTTCGGGCTGACGCGGGCGCGGGAGAGCGGCGAGGGGATTGCGCTGATCCGTGGCGAGGCGGATGAGCGGCGCGGGCTGGCGCAGCTGTTCGAGGGCGTGATCGTGGCCGTGCGCGGGCTGATGCGCAGCCAGCGCAACCTGATGTGGCTGACCAGTGCCTATACCACGCTCGCCATGATCTTTCCGACGATCGTGGCCTCGCCGGCGTATTTCAGCGGGGCGATCACGCTGGGCGGGCTGATGCAGATCGGGGCGGCGTTCGGGCAGGTTCAGCTTTCCTTGAACTGGTTCGTGGAGAATTTCCCGCGCATCGCGGAGTGGCGCAGCGCGGTGGCGCGCGTGGTGGTGTTCCGCGACGTGATCGAGGACCTGGATACGCTGATTGCCGATCCCTCCCAGCCGACCATTGCGATCACGGAAGGGGCGCCGGATCGGCTGGTGTTCCGCAACCTGGAGGTGGCGTTCGCCAACGGGACGACGGTGATCACGGATGCCTCGGCGGAGATCCGGCAGGGGGAGCGGGTGCTGATCCAGGGCGAATCCGGCACCGGGAAATCCACGTTGTTCCGGGCGATCGCCGGGTTGTGGCCGTGGGGGGCGGGCGAGATCGAGACGCCGCCGCGCGGGGAGATGATGTTCATGCCGCAGCGGCCCTATCTGCCGTTGGGAACGCTGCGGGCGGCGGTTTCGTATCCGCGGGCAGGCGAGGCGTTCGAGGACGCGGCGCTGGTGGAGGCGCTGGAAACCGTGGGGCTGGGGCGGCTGGCCGACCAGCTGGACCAGGAGGAGCGGTGGGATCGCATCCTGAGCCTGGGTGAGCAGCAGCGCCTGGCGTTCGTGCGGCTGCTGCTGCACCGGCCGCGCTGGATCTTCATGGACGAGGCGACGGCGGCGCTGGACGAGGCGAACCAGGACGCGATGATGCGGCTGGCGATCGAGCGGGTGCCGGATGCTTCGCTGATCTCCATCGGGCATCGGCCGGGGCTGGAGGCGTTCCATACCCGCACGCTGCAGCTGCTGCGGGCCGAGGGTGGGGCGCGGCTGGCGCGCAAGAAGCTGCGCAGCGCGCGCGAGCGGGAATGGAGCCGCAAGCCGCGGCGGGCCGGGCGGCGGGTTTGGTACAAGCCCTGGGTGGTCAGGGCGCGCTGAACAGGGCGTGTTCGGTCCAGCCTCCGGCCACGAATTGCCGCAGCGTGGCGCGCAGGCCGGCGCCTTCCAGTTCCAGCAGCAGCCAGCCATTGGGCGTGCCGTCGCCACGCGGGGACAGGGCGCTGGGGGCGAGCAGGTTGACGGGCCAGGGGGTGCCGAGCGGCAGGGCGGCGGGGTGGTGCAGGTGGCCGCTGAGCACCGCGCGCACCCCGGCCTGGCGCAGCAGGGCGCGGGCGGCGGCGGCGCCGCGGGGCGTGTGGCGCCCGGCGCGGGCGGCGGGGTGCTGCAGCGGGTGGTGGCACAGCACGATGACCGGTGCCGGGGCAGTGGCCAGTTGCTGCGCCAGGGTGGCGAGGCGGCGGGGCGTGATGGCGCCGGCCGACCAATCGAGGTGCCATTGGGCGCGCGACGTCGTGTCCAGCCCCAGGACGGTAAGGCCGGGGAGGTGGAGTTCCGTGGCGGCCGGGGCGGCGGCGCGCCAGGGTCGGCGGGGGTGCAACAGGCGGGCCCAGAGGTCGGTGGCCGGGATGTCGTGATTGCCGGGCACGGCCAGCACCGGGGGGCCGAGGCCGGCGAGGAAGGCGAAGGCGGCGGCGAGCTCGGCCGGGCGGGCGCGGCGGGTGAGGTCTCCGCTGACCAGCACGGCATCGGGCGACTGAGCGCGGATATCGGCGGCGAGATGGGCGGCCAGGCCGGGCACGTCTTCCCCGAAATGGAGATCGGCGAGGTGGGCGAGACGCAGCGTCATTCCGGGGGCGTGGGCACCAGCACGCGCAGGGCGGCGGGGCGGAGGCGGAAGCGCAGTGGGGTGCGGGCGCGCAGGGCTTCGCCATCGACGCTGAGGCGGACGGTGCGGGCGGTGGCGGCGATGGCGAGGTGGGTGGTGTACCGCACCAGGATGTCGGGGTCGTCGGCCAGGCGGCCGCGGAACCAGCGCCAGGC
>JBIKOJ010000037.1:0-31185 GCA_044358135.1 Acetobacteraceae bacterium
AGGGCTCGGGTCATCGCTGCTGGCCTCCGCCCAGCCAGCAGCTTGAATCAGAAAACGCGCCGCGCCGGAATCACCAAAGCGATTCACTCAGACAGAATCACGCTCTAAAATAAGGTCCAGGGGCTTGGCCCGTCGCGCGAAGGCGCGCAACGGACCAGGCGGGTCTGGGCAGAGCCCAGCCTTGCCTCGCGATCAACTTTCAACCCGCGGCCGGCGCCGGGGACAGCAGGCGATCCAGCGCGGCCAGGAGGTCGCCGTCGCGCAGCGGCTTGGACAGCAGCAGCACGTCCTCTCCGGCACCGGGGGGCAGGGAGCTGTAGCCGGTGACATAGATCACCTTCACGCGGTGGCCGGCGAGGATGTCGGCCACCGGGCGGGAGGAGTGGCCGTGCAGATTGGCATCCAGCACCGCGGCATCCAGGCGGTGCGCCTGCGCCCGCGCCAGGTCCAGCGCCTCGGCCAGGGAGGTGGCGGGGCCGACGACCTCGCAGCCGGCCTCCTCCAGCGCGGTGGCGAGTTCCAGGGCCACCAGCGGCTCGTCCTCCACCACCAGCACCCGGCGGCCGGCCAGGGCGCGCCCAACGGGGGCGGCGGGTGCGGGGTCGGCCGCGTGCCGGAGCCCGGCCGGCGTCTCCGGTGGCGCCTCGGCCAGCGTATCGCCGGCCCGCAGGGCGATGGTGCAGTGCAGCCCGGCCCCTGACCAGTCGGAGGTGACGGTGCCGCCGAGCTGGCTGCGCACCGTCGCCTCCACCACCACGGCGCCGAAGCCGCGCCGCGCCGGCGGGCCGGAGAGCGCGGGGCCGCCCTGCTCCTGCCAGGACAGCAGCAGGCGCGCCGCCTCCCCGGGCGCGGCGGCCAACTGCCAGGAGACGGCGAGCCGCCCTTGCGGCGTGGAGAGGGCCCCGTATTTGGCGGCATTGGTCGCCAGCTCGTGCAGCACCATCGACAGCGGCTGCACCACATCCGGCCGCAGCCGCAGCGCCGGGCCGTCCAGCACCACGCGCTGGCCCCCGCCGGTGCCATAGGCGGTCAGCTCCTCCTGCACGATGTCGGCCAGCCCCGTGCCGGTCCAGCGGTCGCGCGCCAGCAGGGTATGGGCGCGGGCCAGGGCGGCGACGCGGCCTTCCACCGCCTCGGCGAACTGGCGCGGATCGTCGGCGCGGGTGAGCTTGACGATGGAGCGCACCACGGCGAGCACGTTGCGGGCGCGGTGGTCCACCTCGCGCGCCAGCAGCGTCTCCCGCTCCTGCTCGCGCTTGCGTTCGGTGATGTCGTAGGACACGCCGACAACACGGCGGCCGGCCTGCGCCGCCAGGCCCACCGCGGAGCCGCGCGCGGCAATCCAGCGGATCTCCCCGGTCTCAGGATGGACCAGGCGGAACTCGTCGGTGAACGGCCCGGCCTCCGGCACAGTCGGCAGGCGGTGGTCGCGCAGGCGGGCGCGGTCCTCCGGATGGACATGGGCCAGCTGGGCATCGATCGGCAGCGAACCGGTGCCGGGCGGCAGGAAATAGAGGCGGCGGTATTCGTCGTTCACCTCCGCGTCGCCGGTGGCGGTATCGACCTCCCACACGCCGATGCCTGCGGCCACCGAGGCCATGGCGAGGCGCTCGTCGCTGGCGGTGCGCGCCGCCTCCGCCTGGCGGCGCGCGGTGATGTCCTGGATCACGCCCAGCAGGCGGCGCGGCTGCGGCCCGTCATCCACGAAGGCGCCGCGCGAGGCGATCCAGCGCAGCTCTCCGGTGTCGTGGCGCAGGATGCGGAACTCCTCCTCGTAGCCGGTGCCTGCGGCATAGGCGGCCAGGGTGCGGTCGCGGACGCGGGCGCGGTCCTCGGGATGGACCACCGCCCAGCGCTCCTCCATCGAAACGGGCGCGTCGGAGGGCGGCAGGCCGTAGACGGCGCGCCATTCGGCATTCACCACGGCCAGGCCGGTGCGGGTATCGACATCGAACACGCCCAGCCCCACGGCGGCGCAGGCCAGGCCGAGGCGGCGCTCGCTGAGTTCGCGGGCCGCCTCGGCCTCCAGCCGCGCACCGATATCCTGGATCACCGCCACGCCGTGCAGCGGCCGCAGCGTCGCCTCGTCGTGCAGCAGCGAGGCGGTCAGCTCGGCCCACAGCACGGTGCCGTCCCGCCGCAGGTAGCGCTTGCGCAGCGCGAAGGTCTTGATCTCCCCCGCGATCAGCCGGCGCGACATCGCCAGCGTTTCGCTGCGGTCCTCGGGGTGGGTCACCTCCTCCACGCTGCGCGCGCGCAGCTCGGCCTCGGTGTAGCCCAGCATGTCGCATAGCCTTGCGTTGGCGTGCAGCCAGTGCCCGTCGAGCCCGACATGGGCCACGCCGACCGCCGCCTGTTCGAAGGTGCCGCGGAAGCGCGCCTCGCTGCGGGCTGCCTGGCGCTGGGCGCGGATCGTGGTCCAGCCGAGGGCGGCCAGCGGCAGGGCGGAGAGCAGCACCACCGCGGCGTTGCGGGCCAGCCGGTCGTGGAACGGCGCCAGCACCTCGCTGCGCGGCATCGCCATGGCGGCGACCATCGGCTCGCCCTCCTCGATGCGGCGCCATGCGGCCACCACCGGGCCATCCGGCGTCTCCAGGGTGAGGCGCCCGGCGCCGCTGCCGTCCTGCTCCTGGGCCTGCCGCGCGGCCTGCAGCACGGTGGCGGCGATGGCCGGGGCCGGGGCTTGCATGGAGCGGTCGGCCGCCGGCGGCGGCGGCCAGAGAATGAGCGGCGCACCGTCCCGCGCACGGAACACCCCCGCGACGGCGCCCTGGGGCAGTTCCAGCTCCGCATAGGCCCGGCTGGACCCGTCGGTGAACAGGGCGGACTGGACGATGCCGAGGAAGCCGCCCGCGGCGCTGCGCAGGGGCAGGCTGTAGCTGACATACCAGTTGCGGGTGATCACGCCCCAGGTCAGCGGCATCAGGTAGCTATCCGCCCCTTCGCGCAGCGGGGCGAAGAAGGGGCGGGTGGCCCAGTTGGCCTGCGGCGGGCTGCGGGCCGTGCTGCCGGCGACCAGGGTGCCGGCAGCGTCGGTGACCCAGAGCGCCGTCACCTCCGGCGTGTGGTCCGCCAGGGCGCGGAAGTCCTCCCACCCCTCGGCCTGGAGGCGGGCGTGGCCGTCGCGGCGGATGTCCTGCACCACGCTGAGCGTGACCAGCCGGGCCACCGCGAGCGTGCGGCGCATGTGCTCCGCCGCGCCCATGGCACCGCGCTCGGCGACCTGCCAGCCGCGGTCCAGCGCCATGGCGTGGTCACGCGAGGACAGATAGGCGAAGCCGGCGGCGAGCAGGGCGGGCAGCACCGCCAGCAGCAGCACCAGGCCACGATGCGCCTGGCCGGGACCACGCAGCGCCGGGTGCCGTCGCGTCCGGCCCGATCGGTCGATCCGCATCCGCTGCACGCCACCTCCCCGGCTCCGCCCGCACCGGTGCCAGGGCTGCGGGCGGGCGCGACACTAGGGCGGCGGCAAGGGCGTGTCCCGGCCGGCGCCTACGCCGGCGCCTCCATCACGGCCTGTTGATGGTGCCGGGGGTGGCCAGCATGGGCCGGCAGCGCGCCGCATGGCTCCTCCGACGGCCCTGGCGCGAACGCCCATGGGGATGCGACGTTGCCCCCGGGACGGGCTGGAAGGGGAACCGATGGGCCAGGGCTGGCACGGCCGGCTGGGCAGGAGGCTGATGCTGGCGCTGGCGCTCCTGGCGGCGTGCCTGCCGTCGCGCGCGGCCGATCCGGTGGCTTATGACATCACGCTGGCGCCGACAGGGCTGGCGGAGCTGGACCGCGCGGCGGCGGATGCCTCCCTGCTGGCCACGCTGCGCGAGGGCACGCCGGTGGGGCCGGCGGCGCTGGTGGCCCGGGCGCGCGCCGACCTGGAGCGGCTGCAGGCGGCGATGCAGAGCCTGGGCCATTATGGCGGGCGGGCCGAGGTGCGGATCGACGGGCAACCGGCGGAGGCGCCAGGCCAGATCGAGCGGCTGGAGGGGCTGCCGGAGGGGGCGCGGGCGGCGGTGGAGGTGGCGCTGGTGCCCAGCACGGTGTTCCCGCTGCGCCAGGTGGCGTTGCGCGGAACGGTGCCCGAGGCAGTGCGGGCGGCGTTTCCGCTGGCACCGGGGCAGCCGGCGCGGGCCGAGGCGATCCTGGCGGCACGCGAGGTGCTGCGCACGGCGCTGCGGCGCGAGGGTTTCGCGCTGGCCCAGGTGAGCGAGCCCGATGCGGTGCTGGACCCGGCGGCGCAGGCGCTGGACGTGGCGTTCGACGTGCAGGCGGGGCCGCGGCTGGATCTCGGCGCGATCGCGGTGGCAGGGACGGAGCGGCTGGACCCCGATTTCGTGCGCCGGCGGCTGAAGCTGCGCGAGGGGGAAACATTCGATCCCGCACGGCTGGCAGCGGCGCGGCGCGACCTGATGGCGCTGCCGGCGGTGGCCGGGGTGCGCATCGAGGAAGGCACGGCGCCGGATGCCGCGGGGCGGCTGCCGCTGGTGGTGCATGTGGCCGAGCGCAAGCGCCAGGTGCTCGACCTCGCCGCGGCGTGGTCCACCGACGAGGGCGGGCGGCTCTCGGCGGCCTGGACGCACCGCAACCTGCTGGGCCGGGCGGAGCAGCTGACGCTCTCGGCCGCCGCCACGCAGCTGGGCGGCACGGCGGTGCGGGCGCCCGGCTACCACCTGGAGGCGCTGCTGGTGCTGCCGGAGGTGCCGGGGCCGACGCGGACGCTCACGCTGGGGGCCTCGGCGCAGCGGACCTATCTGCGCGCCTACAGCCGCAGCGCGGTGCGCGCCTCGGCGGTGGTGAAGCAGCCTTTGGCCGAGCGCTGGAACGCCACCGCGGGGGCGGCGGTGGAGCAGGCGCGCATCACCCAGGAAGGGCAGGTGTATGATTTCCTGCTGCTGCAGGCGCCGCTGGGGGTGGCCTATGATTCCACGACCGACCTGCTGGACCCCGTGAGCGGGGCGCGGGCCGGGCTTTCGGTGACACCCACCATGAGCGTGGGGCGGCGGGGGCGCGGCTTCGCGGTGGCGCAGGCCTCGGCCTCCACCTATCTCGACCTCGGCGGACTTACGGGCGCGGAGGCGGGGCGCACGGTGCTGGCGCTGCGCGCGCTGGTCGGCGCGATCCTGGGTGGGGATGTGCTGGACCTGCCGCCGGACCAGCGCTTCTACGCCGGTGGCAGCGGGACGATCCGGGGCTACCGGTTCCAGTCCGTCGGGCCGCAATTCGCCAGCGGGCGGCCGCGCGGCGGCACCGCGATCGATGCGGCGACGGTGGAACTGCGGCAGCGCATCGGCGAAAGCTGGGGCATGGCCGCCTTCGTGGATGCCGGTCAGATCTCCTCCGGCGGCGTGCCGTTCACCGGCGAGTTGCGCGTCGGCGCCGGGGTGGGGGTGCGCTACCACACCGGCATCGGGCCGATCCGGGCCGACGTGGCGGTGCCGCTGGTGCGCCAGCGCAAGACGGATGCGGTGCAGTTCTACATCGGCATAGGGCAGGCCTTCTGATGCGCGTGATTTTTCTGGTGCTGGCCTGCCTGCTGCTGGCCCGGCCCGCCTTGGCGCAGGACGAGCGCAACACCGTCACGCGGCTGATCGAATGGGCCAGCGGCGGGCAGGTGAAGCTGGTGGGCCTGGAAGGCTGGATTCCGGGCTCGCCCCGTGTCGCGCGGGTGGAGGTGCACGACGCCGAGGGCCCCTGGCTGGTGCTGGAGGAGGTGGAGGCGAACTGGTCCTCGCTGGCGCTGCTGCGCGGGCGGGCGCAGGTGAGCACGCTGTCCGCGGCGCGCGCGGTGGTCAGCCGGCGGCCGGCCTCCAGCGGCGGCGGCGGCGGTGGGGACCTGCCGATGCAGATTTCGGTGGAGGCGCTGCGCATCGCGCGGCTGGAGCTGGCCCCGGCGGTGACCGGACTGGACCAGCCCCTGGTACTGGCGGTGACCGGCGCGCTCGACCTTGCGGCGCTGGACCAGGGCACGGTGCGGCTGGCGGCGGAAGGGGTGGAACGGCCGGGGCGCGTGGCGGTGGAAGCGCGGCTGGCGCAGGCGACGCTGGCGGTGACAGCCTCCGTGGAGGAGCCGGCGGGCGGGCTGGTGGGGACGGTGGCAGGGCTGCCGGAGCTTGGCCCGCTTTCCGCGCGGCTTTCGCTGGAGGGCACGCGGGCGGCACCCATGCTGCGGCTCAGCCTGCGGGCGGGGGAGCTGGTGGCATCGGCCAATGGCTCGGTGGGCGCGGAGCGGATTGCGCTGGAGGTCTCCGCCCGGGCGCCGGCAATGGCCCCGGGGCCCGGCCTCTCCTGGGGCGGGATCACGCTGGAGGCGCATGTGTCGGGCGCGCCGACGTCTCCCGAGGCGCGCGGGGAGGCGGTGGTGGAGCGCCTGGTGGCCGGGGAGGTGCGGCTGGCGCGGTTCGCGGCGACGCTGGCCGGCAATGCCGGCGTGGTGCGGCTGGACGGGCGCGGCGAGGGCCTCGTGCTGCCGGCGCCGTTCGGCGCGGTGCTGCAGGATGCGCCGATCGAGGTCACGGGCGAGGCACGGCTGGAGGCGGATGGACGGCCGGTGACACTGCGCCTGCTGGATCCGTTGCTGTCGCTGGATGCCACGGCGCTCACGGCGGGCGTGCCGGAGTTGCGCCTGGCGATGGTGCTGCCACGGCTTGATCCGTTGCACGGCGCGGTCGCCGGCAATGGCGAAATGCGCATGGCACTGCGCCTGCCCGCCGATGGCGCCGAGATGGAGGCCGAGGGCTGGGTGCGGCTGGAGCGCGCACCGCTGGCGGCACTGGCCGGGGAGGAGACACGCTTCGCGCTGGCGGCCACGCGGCGCGGCGACGTGGTGGCGCTGGACCGGCTGGAGATCGACACGCCGGGGTTGCGCCTGTCCGGCAGCGGGCGCTGGGACGGCGCGCGCGGGGAGGCTGCGCTGGAGGCCAGCCTGCCCGATCTCGCCTTGCTGGCAGCCCCCCTGCGCGGGGCGGCGCGGCTGGTACTGCGGGCGGAAGGGACGCCGCAGGATGTGGCATTGACGCTCAGCGGCTCCGGGGTGGCGGGAACGGAGGGGTTCGCGCCGCTGCCGCTGGTGCTGGAAGGGCGCGCCAGCGGGCTGCCCAGCGCGCCCAAGATGTCGCTGTCGGCACGCGCGACGCTGGAGGATGCGCCGCTGGCCTTGGAACTGGAGGGCGCGCGCGCGGCGGATGGCACGCTGCGGCTGGATGTGCCGGCGGCGAGCTGGAAATCCCTCCAGGCGCAGGCGGCGCTGACCCTGGCCCCCGGCGACGTGCTGCCACAAGGCACCGCGCGGCTGGAGCTGGGGCGGCTGGAGGATTTGCGGGCCTTCGTGCCCGGCCTCCCCGCCGGGCGCGTGCTGGCCGAGGCCGCACGGGCGGCGGACGGGGTGCTGCGCGCGAAGCTGGAGGGCCAGGCGGCGCCGTTCAGCCGCTTCGGCCTGGTCGCCGAGGGACCGGCGGAGGCGCTGTCCCTGACCCTCTCGGCAAGCGGGCCGGCGGAGATCGAGGCGGCGGCGAAGCTCGACCTGCCCGGGCAGGTGCTGACCCTGGCCGCGCTGCGCGCGGTGGCCGGGGGGCAGGCGGCGGTGCTGCAGACGCCGGCGCGGGTGGATCTGCGCCAGGGCGTGCGGGTGGACCGGGTGCGGCTGGGGATCGGCGGCGGCGTTCTGGAGGCCGGGGGGCAGCTGAGCCCGGCGCTGGATGTTTCGGCCACCCTGCGCGGGCTGCCGGCCGCGATCGCCCTGCCGGGGTTGGCAGGTGTGGTGCAAGGCGAGGCGAAGCTGGCGGGCACGCCCGGCGCGCCCACCGGAACGGTGCGGCTTTCCGCCACCGGGCTGCAATGGGGCGAGGGGTTCCCGCCGGGCTCGGTGACCGCGACGGCGACGCTGGGCGGCGGGGCGGCGCAGATCGAGGCGCGCGCCGTGGCCGGCGCGGCGCAGGCCACGGCCAGGGGGCGCGTTCCGCTGGGGGCCGGGGCGCTGGATTTGGCGCTGGCCGGCCGGGCGCCGCTGGCGCTGCTGGATCCGATCCTGACGGCGCAGGGCCGCCGGGCGCGCGGCGACGTGGCGTTCGACGGGCGGATCGGCGGCACGCTGGCCGCACCGGCGCCGTCGGGCACGCTGCGGCTGGCGCGCGGCGAGCTCCGTGACGACACGGTGGGGTTCCGGCTGCACGACCTGTCCGGCACCGCACGGCTCGACGGCAACCGGATGGTGCTGGACCTCGCCGGCCGGGCCGGGAGCGGCAGCGTTTCCCTCGGCGGCACCGTGCAACTGGCCGAGGCACCGGTGCTGGACCTGCGGCTGGTGGCGCGCAACGCCCGCCCGGTGGTCTCCGACCTCGTCACCGCCACCTCCGATGCCGACCTGCTCCTGCGCGGCACCTATGGCGGTGACCTGCTGGCGAGCGGACGGATCGCGCTGGGCCGGGTGGAGATCCGCATCCCCGAGCGCATGCCGGCGCGGCTGCCGGTGCTGAAGGTGCGGGTGCGCGGCGCGAAGCCCCAGCCCGCCCCGCCGCCACCACCGCCGATCGCGCTCGATGTGCTGGTGGAGGCGCCGGGCGGCGTGTTCGTGCGCGGGCGCGGGCTGGAGGCGGAGCTGGCCGGGCGCGTGGCCACCCGCGGCACGATGGCCGAGCCCAGGCCCGAGGGCGCGCTGACCCTGCGGCGCGGCAGCTTCAACCTGCTGGGCACGGCCCTGACCCTGACCGAGGGCCGCGTGGGCATGGACACGGCCGCCCCGCTGGACCCCGCGATCGACTTCGCCGCCAGCACGCGCACCAGCACCACCAACGCCACGGTGCGCGTGACGGGGCGGGCGAGCAGCCCGGAGATCAGGCTCACCTCGGAGCCCGAACTGCCGCAGGATGAGATCCTGGCCCAACTTCTGCTGGGCCGGCCGGTGGCGCAGCTCAACGCCCTGCAGCTCGCCCAGATCGCCGCCGGCCTGGCGGAGCTGAGCGGCAAGGGCACCGGGCTCGATCCGCTCGGGCGCATCCGCGGCGGGCTGGGGCTGGACCGGCTCGCCCTGGGTGCCACCGAAGGCGGCGCCACCACGCTGGAGGCGGGGCGCAACCTGGCGCCCGGCGTCTATCTGGGCGTGCGGCAGGGCACCGGCGACGCGGGCACCAAGGCCACGGTGCAGATCGACCTGGGCCGCGGGCTGAAGCTGCAGGGGGAGGTGGGAACCTCCAGCGGGGCGCCCTCGGCCACCGGGAGTGGCGGGAACGGCAACTCGGTAGGGCTGGTGTGGTCGAGGGAGTGGTAGGAACCCTCTGGCCGCAGAGGTCGATCTATTCGAGCAAGGCCGCCACCGCCCCGGGCAAGTGCATGGCGTGATCCAGCACCACGGATGCCCCGCACCGTTCCAGCTCCTCGCGCCCGCCATAGCCCCAGCCGGCCCCGATGGCGGGGATGTGGTTGGCGTGGGCGGCTTCCATGTCGTGCAGGCGGTCGCCGGCCAGGGCGGCGCGGGTGAGGCCATGCGTGGCGAGGATCCAGCGGGCGAGCACGGCCTTGTCGTCGAACCGGCCGTCGTCTTCCGTGCCATGGATGCCGCGGAAGAGGGGGGCGAGGCCGAGATTCTCCAGGATCGGCACGGCGAAGCGGGTGCGCTTGGCGGTGCACAGGAACAGGTCGTGGGTTTCGGCGAGGCTGCGCACCGCGTCTTCGATGCCGGGATACATGGCGTTTCCGGTGAGGCCGAGGCGGGTGTAGTTGGCGCGGTAGCGATCGACGGCGAGTTGGGTGCGGGTGTCGTTCCAGCGCGCCAGCACGCCGCCGATCACCTGCTCCATGGGCGGGCCGATCATCCAGGTGAAGTCCTCCGCGGGGTCCGGCGCGTGGCCGAGGTCCTGCAGGGCGGCACGGATGCTGGCCACGATGCCGGGGCGGGAATCGATCAGCGTGCCGTCGAGGTCGAGCAGCAGGGCGGGGCGGGTCATGGCAGGGACTCCAGCAGGGGATCGGGGGAGTCGATCCATTCGAGGTGGACGCCGACCGCGGTGATGCGCGGGCGCAGGGCGGGGGGAATGCGAACCATGTCCTTGGGCGTGGTCACGAGGGTGGCGCCGGTGGCCAGCAGGGGGCGGAGTTCGGCCTCGATGTAGGGGTGGTGGTCGGGGAACGGGACGAGGCGGGAGACGGTGGCGCCGGCGGCCTCCAGCGTTTCGCGGAATTTTTCCGGGCGGCCGATGCCGGCGAAGGCGAGCAGCGGCCCCGGGGGTGGCGGGGCGGAGACCAGGCGGGCACGCAGGACGGGGAGCGCGGGGGGGAGCTGGGCGAGGGCGCGGGTGGTGTCCGGGCCGATCAGGATGGCGGCGGCACAGCGCGCGGCGGCGGCGGCGGCGGGCTCGCGCAGCGGGCCGGCGGGGATGACGCGGCCGTTGCCGAAGCCGGCGGCGCCGTCGATCAGCATCAGGGAGAGGGTTTTCTCCAGGGTGGGGTTCTGCAGCCCGTCATCCATCAGCAGGATGGTGGCGTCCTGGTCCAGGGCGAGGCGGGCGATGGTGGCGCGGTCGGGGCCGATGAAGGTGGGGGCGACGGCGGCCAGGAGCAGGGGTTCGTCGCCCACCTCCGAAGCGGTGTGGCGGGCGGGGTCGACCTGGAGCGGGCCGGGCAGGCGGGCGCCGTAGCCGCGGGTGAGGAAGGCGGGGCGGTGGCCCCTTGCCTGGAGGCGGGCGGCGAGATCGAGCGCCACGGTGGTCTTGCCGGTGCCGCCGGCGCCGGGGTTGCCGATGCACAGCACCGGCACGGGCGCGCGCCAGCCGGGCTGGGTGACACGCCAAGCCGTGGCGCCAGCGTAGAGCATGCCAAGCGGGGAGAGCAGGCGGGGCAGCCACCCGTCGTGCTGCCAGAACCAAGGCGCACGGATCATGCCGGAACGCGCCCGGGGACGGGCGCCTGGGCCAACCCCAGCAGCAGGCGCGCGGTGCGGGCGGGCAGCGATTCGAAGCCGCGCATCGCCGCCTGGCCGGCCGCGCCCATGGCCCGCGCCTTCGCGGGATCGGCGATCATGCCGGCCACCCAGGGTTCCAGCGCGGCGGCATCCGGCAGGCGCACCAGCCCGCCGGCCTGCTCCAGCACCTCCACCGCCTCCGGGAAGTTGAAGACATGCGGGCCGACGGCCACCGCGCAGCCGAGCAGGGCCGGCTCGATCGGGTTCTGCCCCCCCAACGGCACCAGGGAGCGGCCGACGAAGGCATGGCCCACCAGGCGGTAGAACAGGCCCAGCTCGCCCATCGTATCCGCCAGCCACAGGCCGGCCTCCCCGGGCGGGTCGTCACCCTGGGAGCGCCGGGCAACGGGGCGGGGGGCCGCCAGTGCGGCGATCTCCGGCGCCCGCTCCGGGTGGCGCGGCACGATGATGGTCAGCAGGCCGGGGAAGCGGGCCGCCAGTGTGTCATGCACCGGCAGCAGCAGCGCCTCCTCCCCGGCATTGGTGCTGGCGGCCAGCCAGACCGGGCGGCCGGCGAGCACGGCGCGCAGGCGGGCCAGCTCCGCGTCGTCGCAGGGCAGGGGCGGGGCGGCGAATTTCAGGTTGCCCTGGTCCAGCACCGCAGGGGCGCCGAGAGCGCGCAGGCGCTCGGCGACGGCCGGCGACTGTGCCTGGGCCAGCGCGAACGCCCCGAACAGGTCGCGCGCCAGTGCCGGGCGGCGCACCCAGCGGGCAAAGCTGCGCGGGGAGATACGGGCATTCACCAGCATCACCGGAATGCCGCGCGCCCGGCAGGCGGCCAGCAGGTTGGGCCAGACCTCGCTTTCCACGAAGCCGGCCACATCGGGCTTCCAGTGGTCCAGGAACCGGGCCGCCCAGCGCGGCACGTCCAGCGGGGCGAAGCGGTGCCGCACGCGGTCCTGCAGGCCCAGCTCCGGCAACCGCCGGGCCATCAGTGCCGCAGAGGTCACGGTGCCGGTGGTCAGCAGCGCCTGCACCCCGGGCGGCAGGGCGGCCAGCACCGGCAGGATGGAGACGGATTCGCCCACGCTGGCCGCATGCAGCCACACCAGTGTTCCCGGCGGGCGCGGGGTGGCGTCGATCCCCTCGCGCTCCGGCAGGCGCGCGGCGATTTCCTTGCCACGCCGGGCGCGCCGGCGCAGCCACGGCCGCAGCACCGGGGCCGCGAGCGTGGCCAGCGCGGCATAAAGGCGCCAGATCGGATGGCGGGACATGCACGGGCGGTAGCATGGCCCCGCCGCTTCATCCAGGTCCTGTTCATCCAGGTCCTGTTCATCCAGGGTTGGCGCGTGATAGCGAACCGGCGGACACAGGAGCCCCGCCATGGCCGGCCCGCCCACCTTTGCCACGCCGCCGGGTTTCCTGGGCGTCACCCGCACGCATCGCGAGGCCGCCTTCGCCGTGGCAGGCATTCCGCTGGATATCGGCACCACCAACCGCGCCGGCACGCGCGACGGCCCGGCCGCGATCCGCCGCGCCAGCCGCATGCTGACCGACGGCGCGCATCCGCATTCCTGGGTGGAGCCCGCCGCACTCGACCTCGCCGACCTCGGCGACTTCGCCATCGCGCTGGGCGACATCCCCGGCTCGCTGGCCGCGATCGAGGCACAGGCGGCGGGGCTGCGCCACCTGGTCGCGCTGGGCGGCGAACACGGCATCACGCTCGCGCTGCTGCGGGCGCTGCGGGCGCGGCTGGGGCACGCGGTGGCGCTGGTGCAGTTCGATGCGCATGTGGACACCTGGCCGGACAATTTCGGCCAGGCCTTCGGCCACGGCTCGGTGTTCTGGCACGCCATCCGCGAGGGCCTGGTGGACCCAGGCCGCATGATCCAGGTGGGCATCCGCTCCCCGGTGCAGCGCGAGGTGTGGGACTGGACGCTGGCCCAGGGGGTGACGATCCTGTCGGGGCAGGATGTGCAGGAGCTTGGCCCGGCGGAGGTGGCGGCCCGCATCCGCGCCGTGGTGGGCGAGGCGCCCTGCTACCTCAGCTTCGACATCGATGCGCTCGATCCCGCCCACGCGCCCGGCACCGGCACGCCGGAGATCGGCGGCCTCGCCTCCTGGCAGGCGCAGGCGATCCTGCGGCGGCTTGGCGGGGTCGGGTTCGTGGGGATGGACGTGGTGGAGGTGGCACCGGCCTACGACGTGGCGGAGATCACCGCGCTGGCGGCGGCGACGGTGGTCTGGGAATACCTGGCACTGGTGGGGTAGCAAGCAAGGAAGTCTTCTTTTTCTGAAGAAAAAGAAGCAAAAAGACTTCATTCGTTCGCCGGCATGAAGCACCGTGCGCCAAGTTCCAAAAGTTTTTTGGTTCTTTTTTTCAAAAAAGAACCCTTCCTGCCTCCATGCACAGGGGTCCTGACACAGGCCCGCAGAACGCAATACACGCAGTGGCAGTGATCGCATAGAAAGCGCCTCCGCCGACGCACCCGCACGTGCCGCGAGCCCGCCTCCTGAGGGGCACAGCAACGACGAACGCGTCCTTTACGTCCAGGCCGGCCCATCGTGGGGCCGGGGTCGCAAGGGAAGTGCCGCATGTCTGTTGAAGGGTCGCCGGCCATGCGAAGACCGCGCATCGCCTGAGCCTGCCGCCGGCGCCATTCCGCGCCGGGGCGAGCCTGTTCCATTCCCCATGGTCGCGCCCGCGCATCCCCGATGCGCAGGCGCGCTGTCGCGAGGATTGCTGCGATGTCCAGCCTGCGTGTCCGTTCCGCCGTCTCCCCGCTCCGCCGCCGCCCGGTGCTGCCGGCCGAGCGCCGCGATGTGTTGCCCACCGTGGCCGAGCTGGTGGCCGCGCTGCGCCCGGAGGAGCCGCTGCACTGCCTGCGCCCCGCGGGGCTGTCTGCCACCGCGGCGGGCTTCGTGCGGGAATTTCCCGGCGACGTGCTCTATGCCGTGAAGTGCAACCCCGACCCCGCGGTGCTGCGCGCGCTGTGGGCCGGCGGCATCAGGCATTTCGACTGCGCCTCGCCGGCCGAGATTGGGCTGGTGCGGGCGATGTTCCCGGCCGCCGGCATCCATTTCATGCACCCGGTGAAGGCCCGCGGCGCCATCCGCGAGGCCTGGGCGCGCCATGGCGTGCGCGACTTCGTGCTCGATTCCGCCGCGGAGCTGGACAAGATCATCCACGAGGTGGCGGCCACCGGCGTTGCCGGCCCGCTCGGCCTGGTGGTGCGCCTCGCATTGCCGAAGGGCGGGGCGGTGCTGGACCTCTCCGGCAAGTTCGGCGCGGCGCATGCGGAGGCAGTGGCGCTGCTGCGCGCCGCGCGGCCGCTGGCGGCGCGGCTGGGCATCGCCTTCCATGTCGGCTCCCAGTGCCTGGACCCGGCCGCATGGCGCCACGCCCTGGCGCTGGCCGGTGCGGTGGTGGCCGAAGCCGGCGTGGCGCTGGAGATCGTGGACGTGGGCGGCGGGTTTCCCGTGGCCTATCCCGATGTGGTGCCGCCGCCGCTGGGGGATTTCGTGGCCGAGATCGAAGCCGGGTTTGCATCCATGGGCCTGCCGGGCGCACGCCTGTGGGCGGAGCCCGGCCGCGCCCTGGTGGCTGCCGGCGCCTCCGTGGTGGTGCAGGTGCAGGCACGGCGCGGCGACGCGCTCTACGTCAACGACGGGGTGTACGGCAGCCTGTCGGACGCCGGCGCGCTGGGCTTCCGCTACCCCGTGCGCTGCCTGCGCCCGGACGGGCCGGCACCATCGCGGGCGCTGCGCGGCTTCAGCCTGTTCGGCCCCACCTGCGACAGCGCCGATGTAATGCGCGGGCCGTTCCCGCTGCCGGAGGACATCGGCGAAGGCGACTGGATCGAGATCGGCCAGCTCGGGGCCTACGGCGCCTGCCTGCGCACCGGCTTCAACGGGTTCGACCGGGCGCGGGTGGTGGAGGTGGTGGACGCGTAGCCGCTACCGCGCCAGCATCGGCCCCAGGCCGCGCCCGGCGAACAGGTGCACATGCAGATGCGGCACCTCCTGCCCGGCATGCTCGCCGATATTGGCCAGCAGGCGGTAGCCGGGCTCCTCCAGCCCGAGGTCGCGGGCCACCTGGCCCACGGCGCGCACGAAGCCGGCAATCTCCGCCTCGCCCGCGCGGGCGGAGAAGTCGGCCCAGGAGATGTAGCGCCCCTTCGGGATCACCAGCACATGGGTGGGCGCCTGCGGGTTGATGTCGTGGAAGGCGAGCGACCACTGGTCCTCGTGCACCTTCCGGCACGGGATCTCGCCGCGCAGGATGCGC
The DNA here is from genome assembly GCA_044358135.1 of Acetobacteraceae bacterium. Lineage (GTDB taxonomy): Bacteria > Pseudomonadota > Alphaproteobacteria > Acetobacterales > Acetobacteraceae > CAMDGX01. The sequence goes on from JBIKOJ010000037.1 coordinate 15,177, forward strand.
GCGAAGATGTTGCTGTCGTCGTACTCGCCTGTGCCCTTCACCGGCATGGTCTGCTCTCCTGGAGGTGGGTCAGGGAATCTTCGTGGTGCCCAGCCCGAGTTCAAGCGGCAGGGCGCGGGCGCGGGAGGCCTTCTCGGCCACGCCGGACACACCCTCGCGCCGCTGCAATTCGGCCCAGACCTCCTCCGTGCGAACGTCCGCGTTCACCCACATGACGATGAGGTGGTAGAGCACGTCGGCACTCTCGGCGACCAGCGCGTCGCGGTTGCCGCTGACGGCCTCGATCAGGCATTCCACCGCCTCCTCGCCGAATTTCTGCGCCACCTTGGCGGTGCCACGGCGCAGCAGGCGGGCGGAGTGGGACACCTCGGGGTCGGCATTGCGGCGGTCGCTGACCACGGCCCAGAGCCGGTCCAGCACGGCGGCGGAGGCGCCGACGGCGAGCGGCGGGGCCGGGATGGTGGCGGGCACGGCCAGGGCGGCCAGCCGGCGGGCGGCCTTCTTCTTGGGCCCCACCTTCTTCACGCCCAGCTTCTTCGCGCCGGCCTTCTTCAGCTCCGCCTTGCTTGGCCCAACCTTCTTGATGTCGGCCTTCTTCGTGGCGGCCTTCTTGGTGCCGGCCTTCTTGGCCGCCGGTTTCTTGACGCGCGGCTGGGCGGCGGCGGCCGGCGCAGGTGCGTCGGGCGAAGGCGCGGCGGGGCTCTTCTTGGCGGATTTGGGCATGGCGGCTCAGCTTCCCCTAGGCGGCGTCGCGCGGCAGGCGCACCGGCAGCCCGGCCCGGTGCAGCGTGTCCTTCACCTGCGCGATGGTGAAGGTGCCGAAATGGAACACGCTGGCGGCCAGCAGCCCGGTGGCCCCGGCCTGCGCGCCTTCGACGAAATGCTCAAGCGTGCCGACGCCGCCGGAGGCGACCACCGGCACCCGCACCGCGCCGCAGACGTGGCGCAGCAATTCCAGGTCGAAGCCGCGCCCGGTGCCGTCGCGGTCCATGCTGGTCAGCAGGATCTCGCCCGCGCCCAGCGCCACCACGCGCCGGCACCATTCCACCGCATCCATCCCGGTGTCGCGCCGGCCGCCATGGGTGAAGACGTGCCAGCCGCTCTCCGTGCGCTTGGCATCCACCGCCACCACCACGCACTGGCTGCCGAATTTCGTTGCGGCCTCCGCCACCAACTCCGGTCGCGCCACGGCGGCGGAATTGATGCTGCACTTGTCGGCACCCGCCAGCAGCAGCCGGCGCATGTCCTCCACCGCGCGGATGCCGCCGCCCACGGTCAGCGGCAGGAACACGCGGGCTGCGGTGCGGCTGACGACATCGAGGATGGTGTCGCGGTTCTCGTGGCTGGCGGTGATGTCGAGGAAGGTCAGTTCATCCGCCCCGGCCGCGTCGTAGAGTGCGGCCTGCTCCACCGGGTCGCCGGCATCGCGCAGCGAGACGAAGTTCACGCCCTTCACGACGCGACCGTCCTTGACGTCCAGGCAGGGGATGACGCGGAGTTTCAGCACCGAACACCTCTAGACAAGTGTGTTTGCGCGCGGTGCCGCGCCGGCGCAAGGGCGCACTGATCTCAGGCCAGCGCGCGCAGCGCCTCGGCCGGGTCCACGCGCCCGTCGTACAGCGCCCGGCCGACGATCACGCCATCGATCGCTCCCGGCGCCCCGGCGGCCCGATCGCGCAGCGCCACGATATCGGCCAGCGAGCCGACGCCGCCGGAGGCGATCACCGGGGTGGAAATGCGCGCCGCCAGCCCCAGCGTCTGGTCCAGGTTCAGCCCCGTCAGCATCCCGTCGCGGCCGATATCGGTGAAGATGATGGCGGAAACGCCGGCATCCTCGAACTTCAGGGCAAGATCGACGGCCGAGAGGGTGGACGTTTCCGCCCAGCCCTCGGTGGCAACGTACCCGTCGCGCGCATCGATGCCGACGGCAATGCGGCCGGGGAAGGCGGCGCAGGCTTCGCGCACCAGCGCCGGATTCTTGGCCGCGGCGCTGCCCAGGATCACGCGGCTGATGCCCGCCTCCAGCCAGGCGGCGATGCCGGCGAGATCGCGGATGCCGCCGCCGAGCTGCACCGGCACGGTCACGTTGGCCAGGATGGCCCGCACCGCATCGCCGTTCATCGAGCGCCCGGCAAAGGCGCCATTGAGGTCCACCACATGCAGCCAGGCGCAGCCGGAGGCCTGCCAAGCCCGTGCCTGCGCGCCGGGATCGGCGGAATAGACGGTGGCATCGTCCATCTCGCCCCGGCGCAGCCGCACGCAGGCGCCGTCCTTCAGGTCGATGGCGGGGTAGAGCGTGAGGGCCATCAGGCGATCCGCCCGCCGGCCTGCAGCACCTTGTAGTAGAAATAGCCGGGCACGGTCTGGCCGTTCACCCGGGCATAGAGCGGGTGCTCGCCCCAGCGCGTGTAGCCCAGCCCCTCGTACAGCGCGATCGCCGCTTCCTGCGTGGCGCGCACGTCGAGGTTCAGCACGTGGTAGCCCAGCGCCCGCGCGCCTTCCTCCACCCGCTGCATCAGCAGCCGCGCCACACCGTGGCCGCGGGCATAGGGGGCGACGAAGCCGTGCATCACCTGCGCGGCGAAGGCCTGCGCCTCGTTGTTGCGCGGCGGGCGCACGAGCTGGGCGGAACCGACCAGCAGCCCATCCATGCGCGCGCCATACAATTCGCGCTCCGGCACCAGCATCAGGCCGCGGAAATAGCGTTCCATCGCCTGCCGGCCGGGCGGGTGCACCCAGCCGAACCCGCCGCCCTCGATGATGGCGGCATCGGCGGCCTCGCACAGCGCGGCGAGGTCGTCTTCCGAGAGGTCGGTCACGCGTTCGACCGTGATCACGGCCTCGCGCTCCCGGGAATCGCTCACGCTCATGGGGCAGGACTCCAACGGAGGAAATTGGCCAGGATGCGCAGCCCGACCTCCTGGCTTTTCTCGACGTGGAACTGCGTGCCGGCACGGTTGCCGCGCGCCACCATGGCCACCACGGGGCCGGGATAGTCGGTGGTGGCGATGCACTCGGCGGGATCGCCACCGGCGAGCGCGTAGCTGTGCACGAAATAGGCGTGGTCCCCGGGCCGAAGGCCTTCGAGCAGCGGGTGGGCGCCGGGCGTGAAGGCCAGCTCGTTCCAGCCCATCTGCGGCAGGCGCAGCGGCTGCGGCACCTGCATCGCGGCAATCTCGCCGCGGATCCAGCCGAAGCCCGGCGTGACCTCATGCTCCAGCCCGCGCTCGGCCATCAGCTGCATGCCCACGCAGATGCCCAGGAACGGCGTGCCGGCATCGGTGGCGCGCTCCACCGCCGCGCGCAGGCCATCGATCGCGGAAAGCCCGCGGGCGCAATCGGCGAAGGCCCCCTGCCCCGGCAGCACGATCCGGTCCGCCGCCGCCACCGCCGCGGGATCGGCCGTAATCGCCACCTCCGCCGCCAGCCCGAGGCGGGAGGCGGCGAGTTGCAGGCCGCGCGAGGCGGAGGCGAGGTTGCCGCTGTTGTAGTCCACCACCGCGACCTTCATGCGGCACTCCGTTTCAGGTCGCCGATGCCCAGGGTTGGGTGGAAGCGCAGAAGCCGCTCCAGCGCTTCTTCCTCGTTGCGCGCCACCACCACATGCGGGGCCCGCCAGCCGCGCCGCGCCAGCGACCAGCGCCGCAGGTCCCGTCCGTTGAGGCCGGCAAACCCGGCCAGCCCCAGCGCCACCGGCACCAGCATCGCTTCCGGCACCAGCAGCACCGCGGCCACCCAGGCGCAGGCGAGCAGGATGGCCGGGATCCAGGCGCCGGCGAACAGCAGCCACAGCGGCCCCAGCAGCAGCGCGCCGAGGCTGAACCGCTCCGGCACCAGCAGCACCGGCGCGCCGTCCTTCACATGGACGGTCCAGCTCGTCACAGCGATCCCTTGGTGGAGGGAATGGCATCGCCGGCGCGCGGATCGGGCTCCACCGCCATGCGCAGGGCGCGGGCGAGCGCCTTGAAGCAGCCTTCAGCCACATGGTGGGCGTTGGTGCCGGCCTTCTGGGTCACGTGCAGGGTGATCAGCGCGTTCATGGCAAAGGCGCGGAAGAATTCCTCGAACAGCTCGGTGTCCATCTCGCCCACCTTGTCGCGCGTGAACGTGACGGACCAGGCCAGGAAGGGGCGGCCGGAAATGTCGATCGCGGCTTCCGCCAGCGCCTCGTCCATCGGCACCAACGCGTGGCCGAAGCGCCGGATGCCGCGCTTGTCGCCCAGCGCCTGGGCGAGCGCCTTGCCCAGCACGATGCCCACGTCTTCGGCGGTGTGGTGGAAGTCGATGTGCAGGTCGCCCTTCGCCGCCACGGTCAGGTCGAACAGGGCGTGGCGCGCGAGTGCGGTGAGCATATGGTCCAGGAAGCCGATGCCGGTGGCCACCTGCGCCCGGCCGGACCCATCCAGGTCCAGGCTCAGCGAGATGTCGGTTTCCGAGGTGGTGCGGGTGAGGCTGGCGGTGCGCGGCATGGCGCGCTCAGTAGCCGAAAAGCCCGCCCAGCCGCAAACTTCAACGTTGCGAAAAGGGCACGGCGCCAGCGATCCTGCCATGCTTGGTTCCACCGGAGGGCCGCATGGCCGACGCCGACACGCTCCGCCGCCTCGCCCTGGCCCTGCCCGGCGCCAGCGAGGTGCCGCATTTCGACCGCGCGGCCTTCCGCGCCCGGGTGATCTTCGCCGTTCTGGCGCCGGACGGGCAGACCGCCACGCTGAAATTCACCCCGGAGGAACAGGCCTTCCGCTGCACCATCGCCCCCGGCGCCTTCGCCCCCACCGGAGATGCCTGGGGGAAGCAGGGCTGGACGCGGGCCACGTTGGCCGCCCTGTCGGAAGCCGAACTGGCCGCGGCGCTGGGGGTGGCGTGGCAGACGGCGCAGGCCAAGCCGCCCAAGCGGCCGCGCAAGCGGGCCTGACCTGAAGGGCGCACAGTGCCGCTGCCTTGCCGCGCCGGGCCGGGTGGCCCATCTAGCGCCACTATGCAGCACACTTCTTCCGCCCCCCACGACCCCGTGGGCTGGCACGGCACCACCATCCTGTGCATCCGCCGCGACGGACACGTCGCCATGGCCGGCGACGGCCAGGTGAGCCTCGGCAACACCGTCATCAAGGGCAACGCCCGCAAGGTGCGCCGCATCGGCGGCGGTGCCGTGCTGGCGGGCTTCGCCGGCGCCACCGCCGATGCCTTCACCCTGCTGGAACGGCTGGAGGCGAAGCTGGAGCGTTTCCCCAACCAGCTCGAACGCGCCTGCGTGGAGCTGGCCAAGGATTGGCGCACGGATCGCTACCTGCGCCGGCTGGAAGCCATGATGGCCGTGGCCGACCGGGATCGCCAGTTCACCCTCACCGGCAATGGCGACGTGCTGGAACCCGAGGACGGCGTGATCGCCATCGGCTCCGGCGGCAATTTCGCGCTCGCCGCCGCCCGCGCGCTGATGGAGATGCCCGGCCTCTCCGCCGAGGAGGTCGCCCGCAAGGCGATGAAGATCGCCGGCGATATCTGCGTCTACACGAACCACTCGCTGACCGTGGAAACCCTGTGATGGATGTTCCGACCTACTCCCCGCGCGAGATCGTCTCGGAGCTCGATCGCTTCATCGTCGGCCAGGGCGATGCCAAGCGCGCCGTGGCCATCGCGCTCCGCAACCGCTGGCGCCGCCAGCGCCTGCCCGAGGGGCTGCGCGAAGAAGTGGTGCCGAAGAACATCCTGATGATCGGCCCCACCGGCTGCGGCAAGACCGAGATCGCCCGCCGGCTGGCCAAGCTGGCGCAGGCCCCGTTCCTGAAGGTGGAGGCCACCAAGTTCACCGAGGTGGGCTATGTCGGCCGCGATGTGGAAAGCATCGTGCGCGACCTGGTGGAAGCCAGCATCACCATGCTGCGCGACAGCCGCCGCAAGGACGTGCAGGCCAAGGCCGAGCTGGCCGCGGAGGAACGCATCCTCACCGCGCTGTGCGGCGAGCAGGCCAGTGCCGATACCCGCTCCAAGTTCCGCCGCATGCTCCGCAATGGCGATTTCGAGGCCAAGGAGATCGAGATCAGCCTGACGGAAGCCGGCCCCAGCCCGATCGGCCAGTTCGACATGCCGGGCATGCCGCCGGGCCAGATGATCAATCTCGGCGAGATGATGAAGGGCATGTTCGGCGGCCGCCCCACCACCCGCAAGCTGCGCGTGGACGCCGCCCGCGAGGCCCTGCAGCGCGAGGAAGCCGACAAGCTGCTCGACAACGAACGCCTCACCCGCGATGCCGTCGCCCATGCCGAGGCCAACGGCATCGTCTTCCTCGATGAGATCGACAAGATCGCCCGCAGCAGCGAAGGCGGCGTGCGCGGCGGCGATGTCTCCCGCGAGGGCGTGCAGCGCGACCTGCTGCCGCTGATCGAGGGCACCACGGTTGCCACCAAGCACGGCCCGGTGAAGACCGACCACATCCTGTTCATCGCCAGCGGCGCCTTCCACCTCTCCAAGCCCGCCGACCTGCTGCCGGAACTCCAGGGCCGCCTGCCGATCCGCGTGGAGCTGCAGCCGCTGTCGCGCGAGGACCTGCGCCGCATCCTCACGGAGCCGGAAGCCAGCCTGATCAAGCAATACCAGGCCCTGATCGGCACCGAGGGCATGACCCTGGACTTCACCGCAGATTCCATCGACGCCCTGGCCGACCTCGCCGCCGACATCAACGACCGCGTGGAAAACATCGGCGCCCGCCGCCTGCACACGGTGCTGGAAAAGCTGCTGGAAGACATCAGCTTCACCGCCAGCGACCGCAGCGGCCAGACCGCCACGGTGGACGCCGCCTACGTGAAGGAGCGCGTGGCGCCGCTGGCGCAGAAGGGCGATCTGAGCCGGTTCATCCTGTAGCGCCGCCGGCCAGCAGCCCGGCCAGGCAGTCGCGCAGCCGGCGCACCGCCGGGCGGTCAGCTGAGTCCTGCCGGGTGAGGAACCAGTAGCTCCAGGCCGTGCGGTGCCCCAGCCGCCGCGGGTGCACCACGGCCAGCGCGCCGGAGGTCAACCGGTCTGCCACCACGATCTCCGGCGCGAAGGCAAAGCCGTGCCCGGCTTCGGCGGCCTGCAACGCGGCGTCGAAGGAATCGAACTGCACATGGGCGCCGGTGCCGGCGGATGCCCCGAGCGCGTGGAGCGCATCGGCCCAGAAGCCCGGCCGCACCGAGAGCCCCAGCAAGGGCCCCGCCGCGATCTCCGCCGGCTCCAGCGCGGCCCGCCCGCCCAACCGCGCGGGGGCTGCCACCAACACCACCGGCGAGGTCGCCAGCCTCTCCGCGGCCAGGCGCGGCGGCGGCCGGGGTGCCAGGCGGATCGCCACGTCGCACGCGCCGCCGGCCACGTCGGCCAGGGAGGCGGTTCCTTCCACCACCAGCTCGATCCCCTCCGCCCGCAGTGGCGCCACCGCCCGCAGCAGCCAGCGCCCGGCAAAGTTCGGGGCGGCGGAGACAAGCAGCCGGCCGCGCGGTGCCCTCGCGGCGGCATAGGCGGCGGCGATGGTCGCGAAGCCGGACCCCAGCGCCACGGCGAGGTCGCGCCCCGCTTTCGTTGCCACCACGCCGCGATGCCGCCGTTCGAACAGCACCACGCCCAGCGTTGCCTCCAGCCCGCGCACGTGGTGGCTCACCGCCGAGGGCGTGAGCCCCACCTCGGCCGCCCCGTCGCGAAAACTGCCCAGCCGCGCCGCCGCCTCGAAGGCGCGCAGCGCGATCAGCGGCAGCGCCCCAAGGTTCGGATGAGCCTGATTCATGCGAAAGCCAGAGTATTCGTTTGTCGCCCGGTGCGGCAACCGGCCTGCTGCAGGCCTGCATCGAGGTCCGCCGCCATGCCGATTCCTGCCCGGCCCGTGATGATCACCGCCCTGGTGCTCAACCTGATCGGCTTCGCCAACTATGCCGCCGTGCTGCCGCAGTTGCGGGAAGGAACTGGCCTCTCGGAGGCGGAGGCCGGCATCGCCGGTGGCGTGTTCTTCCTCGCCTATGCCATCGGCGCGCCGCTGTTCGCGGGCCTGACCGACACGCGCGATGCGCGGCGGCTCTACATGATCGGCGGCGGGCTCGGCATCGCCGGTGGGCTGCTGTTCCCGCTGGTGGATGACGGTTTTGCCGCCCTGGTCGCCAGCCGCGCGCTGACCGGCCTCGGCATGGCCGGCACCTACATGCCGGGCCTGCGCCTGCTGATCGAGGCGCTGCCGCCGGCGCAGCAGCAGCGCGCGGCCGGGGACTACGCCTCCACGCTGACCCTGGGCCTGTCCGCCTCCTTCGCGCTGTCGGGGGCGATGCAATGGGCGTTCGGCTGGCCGGCCGCCTTCCTGGCCGCGGCGGCCACCGCGGCGGCGGCGCTGGCCCTGGTGCACGCCACCATGCCCTCGCCCCGCCTGGCCACGGCGCCGCGCAGCCTCTGGCGCCGCCTGGCCAGCGTGGTGCGCGGGCGGCATGTCCCGCTCCTCCTGCTGGCCGCCGCCGGCAACAGCTGGGAGGGCATGGCCTTCCGCACCTGGTGGATCGCGCTGCTGGGCTTTGCCGCCGCCCTGCCGGGCAACGCGGCGTTCTCGGGCGTGAACTTCGCGCTGGCCACCGCCTTCGTCGGCCTGCTGGCCATGCCGCTCAGCGCCTTCGTGGTGCGCCGGGCAGAGACCGGGCGGCGCCACCGGGTGATCGCGCTTGCCGCCGGATCCTCGGTGCTGGTCGGTGCGGTGCTGGCGTTGATGCTGCACGCACCGTTCGTGGCGGTGTTCCTGCTGACGGTTGCCTATCTCTGCGCCATCTTCGCTGATGCAGGGGCGATGCCGCCGGCCCTGCTGGCACAGGTTCCCCAGGCAGACCGCGGGGCTGCCCTGGCTTTGCTGTCAGCGGCCACCAATTCCGCGGCCTTCCTGGGCGTGGTCGTCGTGGGCTTCGTGCTGCATGCCGCCGGCGGCGCCGGATCGGCCACCGCTTGGCAGGCCGCAATCGTGGCGATGGCCGCCGGCTCCGCCGTCACCACCGCCGCCATGCTCGCCATCGACCGTGCACGGGAAACCCCACCGGCTTGACGTTCCGCCGCCCCGCCCGCACATCCGGGCCATGACTGATCCCTTCCTCGCCCCCGAAGAACCCACCGCCGCCGACGCCATCGCCGCCATCGCCGAGGAGCTGGAGGTGTTCGACGACTGGATGGACCGCTACCAGTTCATCATCGAGCTGGGCCGCAAGCTGCCGCCTTTCCCGGATGACTGGGCCAACGACGACCACCGCGTGCCCGGCTGCCAATCCAAGGTCTGGATGGAAGCGACCAACCGAGAGGGCAGGCTGTTCTTCGCCGGTGCGTCGGATGCCGCCATCGTCTCCGGCCTCGTCGCCCTGCTGCTGCGCGTCTACACCGGCCGCACGCCGGCCGAAATCCTGGCCACCGACCCCGTGTTCCTGAAGGAGCTGGGCCTGCTGGAGGCGCTGTCCAGCAACCGTGGCAACGGCATCGCCGCCATGGCCCGCAAGCTGCGCGAGCGCGCCGCCGCCGAAGCCGCCTGAGGGCTGGCGGGGCGTGCCGGCCTCCCCCGCGCTGCGGCTCGGCATCTTCCTGTGCGCGGTGTTCGCGGCCGGCGGCGTCTCCAGCGCCTTCCTCGCCTTGTGGATGGCCGATCGCGGGCTGAGTGCGGCCGAGATCGGCACCGTGCTGTCGCTCGCCGCCGCGGCGCGGGCACTGGCGGCACCGCTCTGGGGCAGGCTGGCCGACGCGCTGCCGCTGCGCGTGGCCCTTACTGCCGGGGCGGCCACGGCGCTGGTGGGCAACCTGGTGCTGGCACCCGCCGCCGGATTCTGGCCGGTGCTGCTGGCCGTGATGCTGCAATCCGCCGGTGCCTCCGCCCTGATGCCGCTGGCCGACGCCGTCTCGCTCGCCCTGACCCAGCAGGGGCGGCTGGATTACGGCCGCGTGCGGGCCGCCGCCTCCGCCGCCTTCATGGCCGCCAACGCCCTCGGTGGCGTGGCGGTGGGCGCGGCGGGGTTGTTTCTTGTGCCGCTGCTGATGGCCGGCGCCCATGCGCTGGCCACCGCCATGGGCCCCGCCCTGCCGCATACCGGCACCCCGCCTTCCCGCCAGGCCGGGTTCTTCGCCAGCCTGGCCCTGCTGCGCCGACGCGGCTTCCTGCTGACAGTGCTGGCCAGCGCGATCATCCAGGGCTCGCACGCCGCCTACTACACGCTGGCCGCCCTGCACTGGCGCGCGGCCGGGCATTCGGAAACCGTGATCGGCCTGCTCTGGGCCGCCTCCCTGCTGGCCGAGACCCTGCTCTTCCTGCTCGCCCGCCCGCTGCTGACGCGGGTCTTGCCGGGATGGCTCACCGCCATCGCCGCCGGCGCCTGTGCCCTGCGCTGGACCGTGCTGGGCCTCACCACCTGGCTGCCGGCGCTGGTGGCGATCCAGGCGCTGCACGCGCTGACCTACGGCTTCCAGCACCTCTCGGCGATGCAGATGCTCGGCCGCACCGTGTCGCCGGAACGCGCCGGCAGCGCGCAGACCCTGCACGCCACGCTGGGGGGCACCGTCTCCCTGGGCGTGATCACCTGGCTGGCCGGCCGCAGCTACGACGGCACCGGCCTCATCTTCCTCGTGATGGCGGCCCTGGCCACCACCGCCCTGCCCCTGGCTGCGGCGCTGGGGCGGCTGCCGCGGTAGGTCCCCCCTTGTGGCGTCGCCGCCGTTTCGCCACACCAAGGGCATGAGCCAGAACACCCAAGCCCAGAATTCGGCCATGCTCGCCGGCTCCACCACCCTGTCGCTGGCGCTGGGCACCCGCTCCGCCTTCGGCCTGCTGCTGGTGCCGCTGGCCGGCGTGGGCGTGCCGATCGAAACCGTGGCCCTGGCCATCGCGCTGCACAACCTCGCCTGGGGCGTGGTGCAGCCGCTGGCCGGCGCCTGGGCGGATCGCCATGGCGCCACCGCCGCCCAGGTGGCCGGCGGCCTGCTCTACGCGCTGGGTTACGCCCTGCCGGCGATCTGGCCGCACAGCCTGACCGTCACGCTGGGCATGGGGCTGATGACCGGCACCGGCATGGCGCTGCTCGGCTGGGGTGTGTCCTTCGCCGGCGTGGCCCGCGCCTTCCCGGCGGAGCGGCGCAGCGCCGCCATGGGGCTGGTGAGTGCCGGCGGCTCCGTGGGGCAGATGCTGTTCCTGCCCATCACCGCGGGCGCCATCGCCTGGGGCGGCGCCACGGCGGGGCTGCTCGTGCTGGGCCTCGCCATGCTGGTGGCCATTCCGCTCGGCCGCCCGCTCGACCGCGCCGCGCTGGAAAAGCCGACACCGCGCAGCTCCATGGCCGCCATCCGCACCGCTTTGGGTGAGCGTGGCTTCGTGCTGCTCAGCCTCGGCTTCTTCACCTGCGGCTTCCAGCTCGCCTTCCTCGGCACCCACCTGCCCGGCTACCTCACGCTGTGCGGCATGCCGGCGGCCACCGGCGCTTGGGCCCTGATGCTGGTGGGGGCGGCCAACATCCTGGGCACCTGGCTGTGCGGCCGGGCCGGCATGATCATGCCGCCGCAACTGGCGCTGGCCGGGCTCTACCTGCTGCGTGGTGCGGCCATCCTGCTCTACTGGCTGGCACCGAAGGACAACCTCACCACCGCGCTGTTCGCCATCGTGATGGGCCTGGCCTGGCTCGGCACCGTGCCGCTGACCAACGGCGTGATCGCCCGGCTGTTCGGCATCCGCGACCTCGGCGCCCTCTTCGGCGTGTGCTTCATCAGCCACCAGGCCGGCGGCTTCCTCGGCGCCTGGGCCGGCGGGCTGGTGTTCGCCTGGACCGGCACCTACGACGCCGCCTTCATCGCCACCGCCGCCTCCGGCGTGGTCGCCGCCGCCTTCAACCTGCCGATCCGCCTGCCCCGCATCGCCCGCCCGGCCACCCAGCCGGTTTGACAAGCCCGGCCCGACGGGCGCAGCCTCGGTGCATCCGAGGGGCGCCCCATGAGGGGCTGAGATGCCGGTTTGCCCGGCGATCCCTGATGACCTGATCCGGGTAATGCCGGCGTAGGGACGGGAACTCTCAGCACGAATCCGGTTTTCCCGCCGCGCGCCGCCATCCCGCCATTCGAAGGGAGCCGCGCCATGAACGTTATCGCCAAGCCAGCCGCCGTCACCACCGGCCCGGTCACGGGTTCGCGCAAGGTGTATTCCAGCCCACCCTGCCAGCCCGACATGGCGGTGCCGTTCCGCGAGATCGACCTGCACCCCAGCGCCAACGAGGCGCCGCTGCGGCTCTACGACACCTCCGGCCCCTATACCGACCCCGCCGTGGCGATCGACCTCGAATCCGGCCTGCCCATGCCTCGCGCCGCCTGGCTCGCCCGCCGCGGGCTGGCCACCATTGCGGCACGGGAAGTGAAGCCGGAGGACAACGGCTTCGTGCCCGCAGACAAGCTGGTGCCGGCCTGCCCCGCCCCGCGCGCCATCCTCGCCGCCGCCGACGGCCAGATGGTCACGCAATACGAATTCGCCCGCGCCGGCATCATCACCGAGGAGATGATCTACGTCGCCCACCGCGAGAATCTCGGCCGCGCCGAAGCGCTCGCCAGCGCCGAGGCCACCATCGCCGACGGCGAAAGCTTCGGCGCCGAGATCCCCGCCTTCGTCACGCCGGAGTTCGTCCGCAGCGAGATCGCCGCCGGCCGCGCCATCATCCCGGCCAACATCAACCACCCGGAGCTGGAGCCGGTGATCATCGGCCGCAACTTCCTGGTGAAGATCAACGCCAATATCGGCAACTCCGCCGTCACCTCCTCCGCCGCCGAGGAAGTGGAAAAGCTGGTCTGGGCGATCCGCTGGGGCGGCGATACCGTCATGGACCTCTCCACCGGCCGCAACATCCACAACATCCGCAGCTGGATCATGCGGAACGCGCCGGTTCCGATCGGCACCGTGCCGATCTACCAGGCGCTGGAAAAGGTCGGCGGCAATCCGGACCTGCTGACCTGGGAGGTTTTCCGCGACACGCTGATCGAACAGGCCGAGCAGGGCGTGGACTACTTCACCATCCACGCCGGCGTCCGCCTCGCCCACGTGCCGCTCACCGCGCGGCGCACCACCGGCATCGTCTCCCGCGGCGGCTCCATCATGGCGCGCTGGTGCCTGGCGCATCACAAGGAGAGCTTCCTCTACGAGAACTTCGCCGAGATCTGCGACATCATGCGCAAATACGATGTCAGCTTCTCCCTCGGTGACGGCCTGCGCCCCGGCAGCAACGCCGATGCCAACGACGCCGCCCAGTTCGCCGAACTCGAAACCCTCGGCGAGCTCACCAAGATTGCCTGGGCCAAGGGTTGCCAGGTGATGATCGAAGGCCCCGGCCACGTGCCGATGCACAAGATCAAGATCAACATGGAAAAGCAGCTGCGCGAATGCGGCGAAGCCCCGTTCTACACCCTCGGGCCACTCACCACCGACATCGCCCCGGGCTACGACCACATCACCTCGGCCATCGGGGCGGCCATGATCGGCTGGTTCGGCACCGCCATGCTCTGCTACGTCACGCCCAAGGAGCATCTGGGCCTGCCCAACCGCGACGACGTGAAGACCGGCGTCATCACCTACCGCATCGCCGCCCACGCCGCCGACCTCGCCAAGGGCCACCCCGCCGCCCGCCTGCGCGACGACGCGATCAGCCGCGCCCGCTTCGAGTTCCGCTGGGAAGACCAGTTCAACCTCGGCCTCGATCCCGATACGGCGCGCCAGTTTCACGACGAGACGCTGCCGAAGGAAGCCCACAAGGTGGCGCATTTCTGCTCCATGTGCGGGCCCAAGTTCTGCAGCATGAAAATCAGCCACGACATCCGCGCCGACAGCGAGCGGATGGCGGGGATGGAAGCCAAGAGCCAGGAGTTCAAGGCCACCGGTTCCAAGGTCTATCTGCCGGCGGGAGCGTGAAGAAAGCGGTTCTTTTTTGAAAAAAAGAACCAAAAAACTTTTATACCTTTGCGTCGGGGCTATCCTCGGCGCAAAGGTATAAAGTCTTTTTTGCTTCTTTTTTCTTCAGAAAAAAGAAGACTCTTTCTAGCTTCCGATCACCCCGCCACCCTTCTTCACGATCGCGATCACGGAGGGGCGCGGCGGCATGCCGTCCTTGAAATCCGGCCAGCGGGTGGACGGCTTCTCGAAGGTCGAGCCAGGGTCTTCGCCGGGGTGCTGGATGGCCAGGAACATCGTCTGGTCGTCCGGCGTCAGCAGCGGGCCGCACACTTCGGCGCCGGTGGGCGCCTGGAAGAACAGCCTGGTCAGGGCCCGGCCGGTGCCGGTGGTATCGGCCAGGTAAACGCCATCCGCCACGCCGGCCGCGCCCGGCGCGCCGTCGGTGGCGATGTACATCCGGCCCTTGCTGTCGAACGCCACGTTGTCCGGGCAGGACAGCCAGCCATCGTTCGAAACGGCGCGGTGGTAGATGGCGCCGGCATCCATCCCAGGCTTGCCGGCCGCCAGGAAGATGTTCCAGGTGCCCTCCAGCGCGCCGTGGTCGTTGCCCGGATTGGTGATTTCCACGATGTGCCCGTGCGCGTTGCGGGCGCGCGGGTTGGCGCGGTCCACCTGCTGGGCGGTGCGGCTGGTGTTGTTGGTCAGCAGCACATAGACGCGCCCGGTTGCCGGGTTCGGCTCCACATCCTCCGGCCGGTCCATCGGCGTGGCCTTCAGCAGGTCGGCGGCCTTGCGGGTGAAAATCATCACGTCGGCCTGGCTGCGGAAGCCGTTCGCCTCGGTGAGCGGCCCCTGGCCGTGCACCAGCGGCAGCCAGGCCAGCTTGCCGTCGTCGGTGAACCGCGCGACGTGCAGCGTGCCCTCGTCCAGCAGGTTGCGGTTGGCGGCGCGGTCGTTGGGGTTCCAGGCGCGCGCGGTGATGAACTTGTAGACGTAGTCGAAGCGCTCGTCGTCGCCCATGTAGATCACCACGCGGCCATCGGCGGCGATGCCGTGGTGGCAGCCCTCGTGCTTGAAGCGGCCCAGCGCGGTGCGCTTCACCGGGGTGCTCGTGGGGTCGTAGGGGTCGAACTCCACGATCCAGCCGAAGCGGTGCGGCTCGTTCGGCTCGCGCGCCAGATTGAACCGCTCCACGAATTTCGACCAGCCATAGCCGCTCTGCGGCCCGATGCCGTAGCGCTTGTACATCTCGGCCTGCGGCAAGGCAGACGTATCGCCGGCGAAGTACAGGTTGAAGTTCTCCTCCGCCGTCAGCACCGTGCCCCAGGGCGTGTTGCCGCCGGCGCAGTTGTTGATGGTGCCCAGCACCGCGCGCCCGGTGGGGTCTGCGTTGGTTCGGAGCAACTCATGCCCGGCGGCCGGGCCGCTCACCGTCATCGGCGTGTCGGCGGTCAGGCGGCGGTTCATCCTGCCATCGGCCACCACCTGCCACTGGCCAGCGGTCTTGCGGATCTCCACCACGGCCAGGCCATGGGCGGCCATCTCCACACCCACCTGCGCGGCACTGGACCGCTGCGCGGCGGCGCGGCCGGAGCCCATGCCGGCGAACATCAGGTTGGTATTGGTGTATTCGTGGTTCACGATCAGCAGGCCGTGCTCGGAGTTGCGCGAGCCCTGTGGCAGCGGCTTGTAGTCGATGTAGTCGCAGTTGTAGCCGAACTGCAGCGCCTGGCCCTCGGACGTCAGTGCATTCACGTCGAAGGCGGGCGCGCCAGGCAGGATCGGGTCGCCCCAGCGCACCAGCACCTGCGCCTCGTAGCCCTCCGGCACATGGTGGGTGGTGTCGTAGCTGTGGCCCAGCTCCTTGAAGGTGAAGCTGGACGGCCCGGCCCCTTGCGCGTCTGCCTCTCCCGGCAGGGCCGCCAGGGCCCCGGCGGCGAACAGCCCGCGCATCGCCTCGCGGCGCGAGAACCGGCGCGCAATGAGATCGCCGATCGAGGCCTCGGTGGAGGGGTTGGAGCCGATATGCTCCCCTGCATCGATCTTGTGGGCATCTTCCGGCGGGATCCGCGGGTCGGTCATTGACGGAGACTCCTGGCTGCGACGTTGTCGGACACTTCGGCGATCCCA
>JBIKOJ010000373.1:0-2670 GCA_044358135.1 Acetobacteraceae bacterium
CCCTTCGCCGCTTGGCGGAGGCGATGAATCGCGTCCATTTTCCGGCGCCCCTGCTGCACCTCCTGCTCGCCCTGCTGGCGTTCCTCACGGGGAACAAGGCGGTCATGGCCCAACTCACCCTGGCCAACCCCTCCGCCCGCACATGGCGCACCCCGCTTCGGGATTGGCACTTCTCCCCCACCGGCGAAACCATCGACGACCTCGCGCCCGTACTCCACCCGCGCGCCCTCCGCCGTTTGCGCCGCCAGCGCGCCTGGATCGGCTGGATCCTCCGCGGCCGCCCCGGCCGCGGCATGCGCCGTTCCGGCAACCGCGCGCCCGAACCTTCCCCCGCCTGCATCGCCCGCGCGCCGCCCCAGGCGGCCGCGCGTCCCCCATCATCATGAATCCGTCTTTCGGCCCCCGCATTTCGCGGCGATGACTCATGTCTTGAGTAATGTGGGTCCAGGGACCTCAGGTCCCTGGCGGGTCCAGGGCAGAGCCCTGGCTTTGGCTCTTACCCCACCAGCCGCCGCAACTCCGCCACCGTCGCCGCGCTCGCCCAATCGATCGCCCCTTCCACCCGCCCGCGCTCGCGCCCTTGCCGGTCGATCACGATGGTGGTCGGCAACCCCCGCGCCCCCCAGGCCCGCCCGGCTTCGCCGCGGGGGTCGAGCAGCACTGGCAGCGCCTCGATTCGGTTGGCGGCATAGAAGCGCCGCACCACCTCCGCCCCGCCGCGGTCGCTGGACAGCGGCAGCACCAGGATTCCCTCGCCGGCCACCTTGCGCGCCAGGTCCTGCAGCTCCGGCATCTCGGCCACGCAGGGCACGCACCAGGTGGCCCACAGGTTCACCACCAGCCCCTTCCCGGCGTAATCGCCCAGGGACCGCGAAGTGCCGTCGGCCTCCTGGAAGGTGGCGGCGGCCGGGATCGCGGGCGGGTCGGTCCGCTTCAGGTCGGCGATGGTGCCCACCTTGATCGGCGGCGTGCCCGGCACCGCGGAGGGCAGCAGCGTGTGCACCGGCGGCCCTTCGGGTTTGCGCAGGAAGGCCACGGCGGCTACGGTCCCGGCCGCCACCAGCCCGCCACCGGCCAGCAACGCACGGCGGGTTGTGACATTCATGCCAAACGCCCCTTCAAGATGAGTCTGACCCGGTGACCGATACGCCCGACCTGCGCAATGCCCAGTCCAACGTCCAGTGGGGTGGCCGCTTCGCCGCCGGCCCCAGCGTGGTGATGCAGGAGATAAATGCCTCGATCGGCTTCGATCGCAAGATGTGGCGGCAAGACATCCAGGGCTCGCTCGCCCACGCCGCCATGCTGGTCAAGATCGGCATCCTGACCCCGAAGGACGAGGCAGACATCCAGGGCGGCCTCGCCCAGATCGCCGCCGAGATCGAGGCCGGCGCCTTCCCGTTCAGCGAGGCCCTCGAAGACATCCACATGAACATCGAGGCCCGCCTCACCGAGCGCATCGGCGACGCCGGCCGCCGCCTCCACACCGGGCGCAGCCGCAACGACCAGGTCGCCACCGATTTCCGCCTCTGGGTGCGCGATGCCATCGACGGAATCGATGCCCAGCTCGCCGACCTCATGCAGGCCCTGGCCACCCGCGCCGCCGCCCACGCCGCCGACCCGATGCCCGGCTTCACCCACCTGCAAACCGCCCAGCCCGTCACCTTCGGGCACCATATGCTGGCCTATGTGGAGATGCTGGCGCGCGACCGCGGCCGCCTGGCCGATTGCCGCCGCCGCCTCAACGAATGCCCCCTCGGTTCCGCCGCCCTCGCCGGCACCTCCTTCCCGCTCGACCGCGAGATGACCGCCCGCGCCCTCGGCTTCGACCGCCCCACGGCGAACTCGCTCGATGGCGTCTCCGACCGCGACTTCGCCCTGGAATTCCTCTCCGCCGCCGCCATCAGCGCCATGCACCTCTCCCGCTTCGCCGAGGAGATCGTGATCTGGTGCAGCGCGCCCTACCGCTTCATCCGCCTGTCCGATGCTTTCACCACCGGCAGTTCGATCATGCCGCAGAAGCGCAACCCCGATGCCGCCGAGCTGGTCCGCGCCAAGACCGGCCGCATCAACGGCGCCCTGGTCGGCCTGCTCACCGTCATGAAGGGCCTGGCCCTCGCCTATGCCAAGGACATGCAGGAAGACAAGGAACAGGTCTTCGACGCCGCCGAGGCCTGGGCCCTGTGCCTCGCCGCCACCGCCGGCCAAGTACGCGACATGACCCCCAACACCGAGCGCATGCGCGAATTCGCCGGCTCCGGATTCGCCACCGCCACCGACCTCGCCGACTGGCTCGTCCGCGTGCTGAAGCTCCCCTTCCGCACCGCCCACCACGTCACCGGCCGCCTCGTCGCCACCGCCGAAGCCCGCAACATCGACCTCAGCCAACTCACCCTGGCCGACATGCAAGCCGAAGAACCCGGCATCACGGCCGATATCTTCAACGTGATCACCGTCGATGCCTCCGTCGCCTCGCGCTCCGTCTACGGCGGCACCGCCCCCGCCAACGTGGCCGCCCAGGCAAAGAGGTGGCTGGAGCGGTTGGCGTGAGAGCCTCGCATCACGATCCCGCAGGGGCTCTGCCCCTGCACCCCGCCAGGAGCCAGCGGCCCCTGGACCCGCATCTGTTTGTTCCGCCTTCGGCGGGGAGGGGTCTGACGGCCCCGCCGTCAG
>JBIKOJ010000205.1:0-9282 GCA_044358135.1 Acetobacteraceae bacterium
AAAAAGAAGACTTCCTTAAACCGCGATCACCCGCAGCACCACCACGCCCAGCCCCATATCCACCGCCACCATCAGCGCCGCCCGCCCGCCGGAGAGCCCAAGCCCCAGCCGCGTCGCCGACCATTGCAGCCACAGCGCCCAGCCCATCGCCACCAGCCACACGGTCTGCGTCACCACCGTCGGCGCACCCAGCAGCTGCGGCACCAGGGCCGCGGCCAGCAGCAGGTACTGCACCAGGTTGCACCAGTTCCACAGCGCCATGAACCGCGGCCACAGCACGCCCCGCCCCATCTCGGCCGCCAGCCGATGAGACAGCACCGCATAACCCAGCCAACTCAGCAGAAACCCCGAAAGCTCGCGTAGCAGCGAAAACCCCTGCGCCGCCCGGCCGAGCTCCTGCACCATCAGGAAGATCGGCAGGCACAGCAGCAGCGCCGCGAAGCTCTGCCGCGCCCGCAGCCGGTGCTCCTCCGGCCCGCCCTCGGTCACAAGGTCGGCGCCGTCCACCCGCCCACGCGCCAGCAGCAGCGCGGCCCGCAGGCCCACCGTCACCGAAATGCCGCTCACAGCGGCTGCGTCATGAGAGTACCTGCACCAGCAGGTCCGGCACCACCAGCAGCAAACCGCCACCCAGGTGCATCGCCACCACGAAGGCCAAGGCCGCCCCCCAGCCCAACCCCAGCCCGTGCCGTGCCAGGAACACGTACAGCACCAGCACGTAGCCCAGGATCGCCACGCGCAGCACCTGCCGCACGAAGCCCTCCGGCGCGCCGGCCACCGCCATCATCCCGGCACCGAGCACCGCCAGCAGCCCCACCACCGGGATCGCCCACTGGCACCAGTTGAACGCCGTCACATAGCGCAGCCAGTGCTCGCCGCGCCCCATCCGCGTCGCCACCGCCTCGCCCACCACCAGCGGGCCCAGCAGCGCCACCACGAACATCAGCATCATCTGCAGCCCGCCCAGCAGGCCGTACTGCACCGCCAGCAACGCGCAGGCCACCAGCATCAGCCCCAGCGGCGGCGCCAGGGAATTGAGAAACCCCTGCCGGGTCCCCTCGAACTCGGCAAACCCCTCCGGCCGCAGCCGCGCCAGCCGATAGATACCGCGGATCACGCTGCGGCGCGGCGGCGCCTCGCTCATCGCAGCAGCCGGTCGAGCACTTCGCGGTAGATCCGCGACAGCTCGCGCAGATCATCCACCGGCACGCGCTCATCCACCTGGTGCATCGTCTGCCCCACCAGCCCGAACTCCGCCACCGGGCAATACCGGGCGATGAACCGCGCGTCCGATGTCCCACCCCCCGTATCCAACTTCGGCGTCCGCCCGGTCGCCGCGGCCACCGCGCCTGCCAACGCCTCGATCTCCGGCCCCACCGGCGTCAGGAAACTCTCGCCGCTGATGGAAACATCCAGCTCGAACCGCTCCGCATAGCGCTCCGCCGTCGCCCGCACCCAGGCGGCCAGGGAGGCACCGCTATGCCGCTCATTGAACCGGATGTTCAGCATCAGCTTCGCACTCGCCGGCACCACGTTGGTCGCCGCGTTGCCAACGTCGATACTGGTCACCTGGATCGAGGTCGGCTCGAAGAATTCGCTCCCGGCATCGATCGGCGCCGCCGTCAGCGCCGCCGCGATCCGCACCAGCCGGTGCACCGGGTTGTCCACCCGATGCGGATAGGCCACGTGCCCCTGGATGCCATGCACCGTCAGCGTCATGTTCACGCTGCCACGCCGGCCCACCTTGATCATGTCGCCAAGCTGGTTCGGATTGGTCGGCTCACCGACGATGCAGAAATCCGGCACCTGCCCGTTCGCCTGCATCCACTCCAGCACCTTCACGGTACCATCGACAGCCGGGCCTTCCTCATCCCCGGTGATCAGCAGGGAGATGGAGCCCTTCGGCGCCCCGCCCTTCAAATGATCCGCCGCCGCCGCCACGAAGGAAGCGATCGCCCCCTTCATGTCGCAGGCCCCGCGCCCGAACAGCACGCCGCCGCGCACCTCCCCGCCGAACGGCCCCGCGCTCCAGCTGCCATTGCCTTCCGGCACCACGTCGGTATGCCCGGCAAAGCAGATATGCGGCCCACCCGTCCCGATGCGCGCGAACAGGTTCTCGATCTCGCCGTAGCGCAGCTTCGTCACCGTGAAGCCCAGCGCCTCCAGCGCCTCCGCCAGAACCCCCTGCGCCCCGGCATCCGCCGGGGTCACGGAAGCACAGCGGATCAGCGCCTGCGCCAGCCCGAGCGGATCGGTCGCCTGGTTCCCGCTCATCGGTTGCTCAGTAGCGCAGCAGCTCGTTGATCGCCGTCTTGGCCCGCGTGCGCTCATCCACCTGCTTCACGATCACCGCGCAATACAGCGAAGGCGTCCCCACCGGCCCCGGCATCGCGCCCGGCACCACCACGGAATAGGGCGGCACCCGCCCCACATGCACTTCGCCGGTCTCGCGGTTGATGATCTTGGTCGTGGCCGAAAGGAACACCCCCATCGCCAGCACCGCGCCGCGCTCCACGATCACGCCTTCCACCACCTCAGAGCGTGCGCCGATGAAGCAGTCATCCTCGATGATCACCGGCGTCGCCTGCAGCGGCTCTAGCACGCCGCCGATCCCCACCCCGCCCGAAAGATGGCAGTTGGCGCCGATCTGCGCACAGCTCCCCACCGTCGCCCAGGTATCCACCATGGTCCGCGCACCCACATGCGCGCCCACGTTCACGAAGCTCGGCATCAGCACCACATCCGGCGCGATATACGCGCTGCGCCGCACGATCGCCCCCGGCACCGCGCGGAACCCGCCGGCCTTGAAGCGCTCGGCATCCCAGCCGGCGAACTTCATCGCCACCTTGTCCCACACCGGGGCGCCGCCATTGCCTTCCATGATCTGCGAATCGAACAGCCGGAACGAAAGCAGCACCGCCTTCTTCAGCCACTCGTTCACCACCCACTCGCCGCCGATCTTCTCGGCGGTCCGGTAGGTCCCGGCCTCCAGCCCTTCCAGCGCCGTCATCACGGCGTCCCGGTCCGCGCCCTTTGTCTGCGCGTTCAGGCCATCGCGGCGCTCCCAAAGCGCCTCGACCGTTGATTGCAGGGAAAGATCGCTCATCGGGGCAGGCCTCCTCGCCAATCGCGCGGACCATGCGCAGGCGGTGCCTGCCCTGTCAATTCACCGCCGCGGGGTCTGTCAATGGCGCCGCAACCGCCACCTCATTCCCCGTTGCTAACCCCATCTTTACCTCTCTCCGTCTTCCTGGGAGGACACCAGGAACAGCGCCCATGTCCCTCGCCGATCCCCCCGCATCGGATCCCGCCGCCCCCCTCTCCAACCTTCCCCCGCCGGGGGCCGAGGCCGCGCTCCACGCCGCCCTCGTCGAAAGCCGGCAGCGCTGGCGCGAGCTCGTCTCCCTCAGCGCCGACCTCGCCTTCGAAACCGACGCCCAGGGCCGCTTCGCCTTCGTCTCGCCGGAAACAGCCCTCGGCTGGTCCGCCAGCCTCCTCGTCGGCCAGCCCTCCACCCTCCTGCTCGCCGACTCCGCCGGCCTCACCGGGTTCGACCCCTTCCACCCCACCACCCGCACCCGCGGCCGCCGCGCCTGGCTCAAGCGCCCGGATGGCAGCGCCGCCTGCCTCATCTTCAGCACCGCCCCCATCCTCGATGCCCAGGGCCAGATCATCGGCGCCCGCGGCGTCGCCCAGGACATCACCGAGCAGGACGTGCACGAGGCCCGGCTGGCCGCCTCGCTCCGCCGCTCCCAGCTCGTCGAACACATCCTCGCCTGCATGCACCAGGAAGTGCAGGCCACCCGCATGATGCGCGCCGCCCTCGGCGCCCTCGTCACCGCCATCGGCGCCGAAGGCTGCGTCGTCATCGACCTGCTCGGTGATGGCGTCAGCGCCGCCCACCTCCACCAGGTCAACACCCCTCCGCCCGCCGTCCTGCACACCGCCATGACCCTGCTCGAATCCAACCCCGACCAGGTCGGAGACGCCATGGCCAATGACGGCCGCTGGACCCTCGTCTGCCCCGCCCAGGCCAGCGGCACCCAGGCCGCCGCCCTCGCCCTCTGGCGCCCCCTCGGCAGCCGCCCCTGGGACCAGGACGACAAGATGCTCGCCGCCTCCGTCAACAGCATCATCCGCGTCATCCTCCAGCACGAGGCGATGCAGCGCGACATCACCGAGCAGGCCCGCACCGATAGCCTCACCGGCCTGCTCAACCGCCGCGCCTTCCTCGACGAAATGACCCGCCGGATCGACCGCCTCACCCGCGAAGGCCAGCCCGGCACCGTCCTCTACGTGGATCTCGACGGCTTCAAGCAGCTCAACGACCAGCGCGGCCACGACGTGGGCGACGAGGCCCTCTGCCTCGTCGCCGACCTCCTGCGCGACACCGTCCGCCCCTCCGATCTCGTCGCCCGCCTCGGCGGCGACGAATTCGCCATCTGGATGGACGGGGCGGACGACCTCACCGCCGCCGAACGCGCCGAGCACCTCACCATCGCCACCCCCCGCCTGCTGCGCGAGCTCGCCACCGGCCTGCCGATCGCGCTCGGCATGTCCATCGGCATCGCCACCCGCTGGCCCTCCGCGCGCGAGGGCATGGAGGAAATCCTCCAGCGCGCCGACCAGGCCATGTATCAGGCCAAGCGCGCCGGCCGCGGCCAGTGGCGCGCCTGGCGAGCGGAGGCAGCATGAACGCACCGATCGCCGACCTCCTCGCCCCCTCCGGCACGTCGGAGGCCGCCCGCGTCCGCCTCGGCGCCGCCCCCGATACCGCGCCCGACGTCCTGCGCACCCTGGCGCGCGACCCCTCCGTCACCGTCCGCGCCGCCGTCGCCATGAACCCGGCGGCCGGCGAGGTCGACCACCTCCTGGCCCAGGACCAAGACGAGCGCATCCGCACCCTCCTGGCCCGCAAGCTCGCCACCCTCGTCCCCAACATCGCCGCCGCCGAGCGCGACACCCTGCGCAGCCAGGTCATGGCCACCCTCCACCGCCTCGTCAGCGACGAAGCCGTGCGCGTCCGCGAAACCATCGCCGACGTCCTCAAGGACATGCCGGAGGCCCCGCGCAGCCTCGTCCTCCAGCTCGCCCAGGATGCCGCCGCCGAGGTCCACGACCCCGTCATCCGCCTCTCCCCCCTCCTCACGTCCGACGACCTGCTCGCCCTCCTCGCCGCCGCCCCCATCCATGCCGACGGCGGCAGCATCGCCACCTCCGTCGCCTCCCGCGCCGGCCTGGCCGAACAGGTCGCCGATGCCGTCGCCGCCACCAGCAACACCCGCGCCATCGCCGCCCTGCTGGCCAACAGCACCGCCGCCATCCGCGAAGCCACGCTCGATCGCCTCGCCGCCGCCGGCGCCCCGCACGAAACCTGGCACGAGCCCCTCGTCGCCCGCCCCCGCCTCTCCGCCCGCGCCGCCCGCGCCATGTCGGACTACGTCGCCACCCACCTGCTGCAAACCCTCTCCGGCCGCGCCGACCTGCCCCCCGCCGTCGCCCGCGACCTGCGCCAGCGCCTCGAAGCCCGCCTCAACCCCGCCCCCAACGCCAGCCGCCGCGACCCGGACATCGACGAGGCGATGCAGGAAGCCCGCCGCCTCCACGCCGACGGCAAGCTGGACGAAGCCGCCCTGCTCAGCGCCATCCAGCGCGGCGAAGCCCGCATGGCCACCGCCATCCTGGCCCTGGCCGCCGACTTCCCCGCCTCCGTCGTCGATCGCGCCGCCACCCTGCGCAGCGCCAAGGGCCTCATCAGCCTGGTCTGGAAGGCCGGCTTCACCATGCAGGTCGCCGTCCCGCTGCAAACCCTGCTCGCCCGCCTCAACCCCGGCGCCATCCTCCGCCCCGCCCCCGGCGGCGGCTTCCCGCTGGCCATCGACGAAATGCGCTGGCAAATCGATTTCCTCAGGGACATGGGTCGCTAAGAAAGCAAGTGCGTTCTTTTTTGAAAAAAAGAACCAAAAAACTTTTATGAATAAGGCCGAGCACCCAGCACGCGCCCTATTTTATAAAAGTCTTTTTGCTTCTTTTTCTTCAGAAAAAGAAGACCCTTCCTAACTCAAGTCCCTCAGTCGGCTAGACAACAACTCCCCCTGCGTCTTCAGCACCGGATACGCCGCCGCCGCCACCAGGTGCGCATTCACCTGCTTCAGGTCGCGCAGCACATCCAGGTGCAGCGCCCCCGCCTCGCCCTTCCCGTCATGCCCCTCCCGCAGCCGCGCGAAATGCGCCTGCGTCGCGCCATCCTCGGCCTCGCGGAACACCTCCTTCTCCCCGGCCAGCGCCCGCGCCGCCCGCACATCCCCGCCCATGAACACCGCCCCCGCGGCGTGCACATTGGCCGCCAGCCGATCCACCAGTTCCAGCACCGCCGCCTGGTCCGCCGCCGACAGCACCAGCCCGCGCTTCAGCCGCTTCGCCGCCGCCCCCATCAGGTTGCGCTCCACCACATCGGCCGCGTGCTCCAGGTTGTGCGCGAACACCAGCACCTCCTCCACCCGCCGATGATCGGCCTCCGCCATCGCCGCGCCGTCCAGCCCGGTCAGGTAGCGCTTGATCGCCCCGTTCAGCTTGTCCACCACATCGTCCAGCCGCCGCCCTTCCTCGATCGGCCGACGGTCCGGCGCCGCCAGCGCATCGCGCAGCTTGGCCAGCATCGCCTCCAGCACATCGGCCAGCCGCAGCGCCTCGCGCGCCGCCGCCGCAATCGCCACGCCCGGCACCTCGCGCGCCGACTCGCGCAGGTACAGCGGCTTGCCCGGATCCACCGCCTCCACCCGCTCCGGAAACAGCCGCCGCAGCAGCCGCGCATAGGGCCCCAGCACCGGCAGCATCAGCACGGCCAGCGCCAGGTTGAACCCGGTATGGAACAACGCCGCCAGCACGCCGGGATCATCCACCCACTGCACCAGCCGGATCGCCATCGGCTCCAGCACCGCCAGCGCCCCCAGGCAGCCCACCGCCCGCACCAGGAAATTCCCCACCGACAGCCGCCGCGCCGCCGGATCGTCCGCCTCGCCCCCCTCCAGCACCGGGTTCACCGCGGTGCCCAGATTGGCCCCCAGCACCATCGCCAGCGCCGCCAGCGGCGGCACCACCCCCTTGGTCGCCAAGGACACCACCAGCAGCACCACCGCCACGGAGCTGTGCGCCGCCCACGCCGCCACCGCGGCCACCAGCAGCGCCAGCGCCGGCTCGGTCGCCAGCGCGCCGAGGAACAGCCGCAAACTCGGCGCATCCTCATAGGGCGTGATCAACCCCAGCAGCAGATGCAGGGAAAGCAGCATCAGCCCCAGCCCGATCGCCACCCGGCCCAGATCCCGCGTCCGGTCCGTCGCCCCGCGCCGGAACATCAGCAGCCCCGTCAGGAACAGCGCCGGCGCCACGCCAGACACATGGAAACTCAGCACCTGCACGATCAGCGTCGTGCCCACGCCGGCCCCCAGCAGCACCGCCAGCGCCGGCACCAGCCCCACCAGGCCGGCCGAGGCAAACCCCGCCACCATCAGCGCCGTCGCCGTCGAGCTCTGCAGCACCGCCGTCACGCCCATCCCGGCCAGGAACGCCCGCCCCCGGTCACGCAAGGCCCGCCCCAACCAGCGGCGCAAATCAGGCCCATAGGCGCGCTGCACCCCAGTCTGCACCATGCGAACGCCCCACAGCAGCAACGCCACGGTACCGGCCAGGTCCAGCAGGGTCAGCGGAAACCCCATCGATTTCTCCGTCCAAACCGCTACGATGCGGCAGGGAAGGGAGCAAGGGAAGGAAGCATGTTCTTTTTTGAAAAAAAGAACCAAAAAACTGTTCCGACTTTAGACCCGGAAAATGCCACGGTCCGCAGCGCAAACGAATAAAAGTCTTTTTGCTTCTTTTTCTTCAGAAAAAGAAGATTCTTTGCTGAAGGAACTCCGCTCATGAACCTCCGCCCCTTCCGCATCGCCATCCCCCAGGGCGACATCGCCGACCTGCACCACCGGCTGGACCGCACCCGCTGGCCAGACGAGATCAACGACGAGTCCTGGGGCTGGGGCACCCCGCTCCCCTGGCTCCAGACGCTCGTCCACCACTGGCGCCACGAATACGACTGGCGCGCCCACGAGGCCCGGCTGAACGCCCTGCCCCAGTTCATGGCCACGATCGACGGCCAGGACATCCACTTCATCCACATCAAAGGGGAGGGCGAGAACCCCTTCCCCCTCCTGCTGATCCACGGCTGGCCCGGCAGCGTGGTGGAGTTCGAGAAGCTCGCCTCCCTGCTCACACGCGGCCCGAACGCCTTCAGCCTGGTCATCCCCTCCCTGCCCGGCTTCGGCTTCTCCGCCCGCCCCACCCAGCGCGGCATGACCCCGGTTGCCATCGGCAAGCTCTTCGCCCAACTCATGGCCGGCCTCGGCTACGAGCGTTACGGCGCCCAGGGCGGCGACTGGGGCTCGGCCATCGCCACCGCGGTCGCCCAGGCCGCTCCGGCCAACGTCGCCGGCATCCACCTCAACCTCATCATCCGCCTCCTCGCCGCCCCCCCGAAGGACGGCCTCAGCGACGCCGAACAGCGATACCTCAAGGACCTCGACGCCTGGACCGCCGCCGAAGGCGGCTACAGCCACATCCAGGGCACCCGCCCGCAAACCCTCGGCTACGCGCTGACCGATTCCCCCACCGGCCTCGCCGCCTGGATCACCGAGAAATTCCGCGTCTGGACCGACTGCAACGGCGACCCGCTGAACGTCGTCACCATGGACGAGCTGCTCACCAACATCAGCCTCTACTGGTTCACCGGCGCCATCACCTCATCCCTGCGCATCTACAAGGAACGCGCCCTCGCCACCCCCCAATTTGCCCCCGGCGAACGCCTCCCCACCCCCATGGGCCACGCCCGCTTCCCCAAGGAAATCTTCCTCCCCCCCCGTGAATGGGCCGAACGCCTCTACAACATCACCCACTGGACCGAAATGCCCCAAGGCGGCCACTTCGCCGCCATGGAACAACCCACCCTCCTCGCCCAAGACATCCAAACCTTCTTCAACACCGCCAGGTAGAAAGCACCTTCTTTTTCTGAAGAAAAAGAAGCAAAAAGACTTCCAAACCACGCACCCCACCACCCAGACCAAACCGAAACACAAAGCGGTTTCGCCATCTTTCTTGCTCTCCCTTGCCTTGCTCCTCTGTGTCTCTGTGTCTCTGTGGCCCCTTTCTTTCTTACTTCCTGACTTCCTTCTCTCCCCTCGGCGAAGCCGGGGGATTGAGCCGCGAAGCGGATCAATGAGGGGGGCTCTTGGGACA